>DATKXS010000190.1:0-5165 GCA_035528895.1 Candidatus Desulfaltia sp. | reverse complement strand
CGCTGGTAGTTGTCGACCTTGGCCGCTTTCGGCGCGTTCACCGGCAGGAGGTGATAATTGGGCCCGAGGCGATGCAGGTGCGTGTCGTGATAGGAGAAGAGGCGGCCCTGGAGCATCTTGTCGGGGGAGGCGGCGATGCCGGGAACAAAATTGGCCGGGGAGAAGGCCGACTGTTCCACCTCGGCGAAGTAGTTTTCCGGGTTCCTGTTCAAGACCAGCTTGCCGATGACGATCGGCGGGAAATCCGCATGAGGCCAGACCTTGGTGAGGTCGAAGGGATCAAACCGATAGTCCGCTGCCTGCTCCGCCGTCATGATCTGAACCTCCAGCCTCCAGGCAGGGTGATCTCCCTTTTTGATGGCTTCAGAGAGGTCGCGGGTCGCATGGTCGGGGTCCTTGCCTTTCATGACTTCGGCCTCCTGCCGGGTGAGGTTCTGGATTCCCTGTTCGGTCTTGAAGTGGTATTTCACCCAGAAATACTCCCCCTTGTCGTTGTACCATTTATAGGTATGGCTGCTGTAACCGTTCATATGGCGGAACGTCCGGGGTGTGCCGCGGTCGGAAAAGAGAATCGTGACCTGGTGGATGGATTCCGGCGTCAATGAAAGGAAATCCCAGAACATGTCGGGGTCCTTGAGGTTGGTGGCCGGGTTTCTCTTCTGAGTGTGGATGAAATCGGAGAACTTCAGGGGGTCGCGGATGAAAAAGACCGGGGTGTTGTTCCCGACGAGATCGTAGTTGCCTTCTTCCGTGTAGAATTTCAGAGCGAACCCGCGGGGATCGCGCTCCGCGTCCGCCGACCCCCTCTCCCCTCCGACGGTCGAGCACCGGAGAAAGACCTCGGTGCGTTTGCCCACCTGGGAGAGGAATTTGGCCCGCGTGTACTTGGTCACGTCGGCCGTGACCTCAAAATGCCCGTAGGCCCCGGCCCCCTTGGCGTGGACGACCCTCTCGGGGATCCGCTCGCGGTCAAAGTGGGACAGCTTCTCGAGAAGATGGACATCCTGCATCAGGACGGGTCCGGGATTGCCGGCGGTGAGAGAATTCTGGTCGTTATCCACCGGCGCGCCGAAATTGTTGGTCAGCGTTTTCTTGGTTTTGCTCATAGATATCTCCTTTTTTTTATTAGTTCTAAACAGGAATAATTCCTATTTTGTGACTAAAAAAAATCAACCGCCCCCTAGGCGGCATTCCCTGCACAGGCCATAATATTCGAACCGCGCGCTGTCGACCCTGAACCCGGTCTTCTTTTCGACCTTTTCCACGGGAACGGGCTTGGGCGCCCGGAAGTCCTCGATCTTCCCGCAGCCAGTGCAGACCAGGTTGAGGTGGTCGGAGACGTCGCCTTCGTACCGGCTGTCTCGGTCAGCGAACTCCAACTCCTTGATCAACCCCGCCCTTTTCATGATGTCCAGGGTGTAATAGACCGTCGACAGGCTGACCCTCAAGGCTTTCTTACGGGCGCTCGCCAGGACATCCTGGGCGCTCGGGTGGGTTTTAGCGACGGCGATGATATCGATGATGACCCTCCGCTGGCGTGTCAGTTTGAGACCATTCTCCCGCATTCCCGCGATGATCCGTTTCTTTATTTCCTGTGATGCCATTTTTTAATTCGGAACGATTCCTAATTATAGGTGAAGCCCGGGGATGTGTCAAGCGGAAGAATTACGGTCTCGACATGGCTTGAATTCCTTTCAGCCGGGTATCCTTCTCGGCGGGCTCTCTGTTCTGGTATAATGTTCGCAATAAAAAGAGGAGCGTTCAATGAGAAAGACACCGGCCTTCCTGGCTCTTTTCCTGATCGCCATCCTGGCCGTCATTCCCTTCGCCGGAGATTCCCCGGAAAGCGCCCGGCATTCCGACGCCTCGCCGTATCGGTGCACATCCATCATCGTCGGGAAAAACGCCACCGCCGACGGCTCGGTTCTCCTCGGGCACAACGAGGACTGGGGCGCCTATCTCAAGCCTCTCTCCTGGAATCCGGGAGAAAAGCATAAGCCCGGGGAGGCCTTCAAGTTGAGAGACGGCCAGGCCATCCCCCAGGTCGAAGGAACTCACTCTTTTATCTGGCCGGCGGCGGAGTGCAACGGGATCAACGAACACCAGGTGGCCCTTGTCGATGACACCGGCTCCTGCCGGAAGGAGCTGTTCCAGAACGAAAGGGGGATCGACCTGGAAGAGTTCGTGACCCTGGCACTGCAGCGCTCCCGGAGCGCCCGGGAAGCCGTCCATCTCATGGGCGGCCTCATCGAAAAATACGGCTACCGCAGCCACAACGGACGTGACGGCGACATCTTCAGCATCGCCGACCCAAACGAAGGCTGGTGGATGGAGATCACCATAGGCGGCATCTGGGCCGCTCAGCGGGTCCCCGACGACTCGTTCGTGGTGCTGGCGAACAGGTTCCGCATCCAGGAGGTCGACCTCAGCGACAAGTCCAGATTCCTGGCTTCCCCGAACCTCGTCGATTACGCCAAACAGAAAGGCTGGTACGATCCGGCGCAGGGGCCATTCAACTTCAGCCGGGTGTACGGCCTGGTCGAGGAAGCCCGCGCAGCCTACAACACGCGAAGGGAATGGCGGGGGAATAGCCTTCTCGCCGGCAGGGCATTCGAGGAAAAAGAGAACCCGCTGCCCGTGATCCCGGCGAGAAAGCTGAGCCCGCGAGACCTCATGGCCCTCTTCCGGGACCATTACGAGGGCACCGAGTACGACCTCACCAACCGCTATGAGAAGGGTTCGCCGCATCACACCCCGGAGCGCACGATCTGCCGCCTGGCGACGGACGCGAGCACCGTCGCCCAGCTCAGGAGTGGGCTTCCGCCCGAGATCGGCGGGGTGCTCTGGCTTTCGGCGGGAACTCCCTGCTCAAGTGTTTATATCCCGTTTTACCTGGGTGTCCTGGAATTCCCCAAACCATTCTCTTTCCTGACCGAGGGCTACAGCCGGGATAATGCCTACTGGGTGTTCAATTCCCTGGAGAACCTGGTCGACCGGTACTACAACGAGAAGGCGAAGTTTGGGGAATCCGAGATGAGAGCGATCGACTATGTGGGAGAACTCTGGAAGTCTTTCGAGGACGAAGAGTTCGCCATGCAGGAAGCTGTAGAAAAGACGGCCCTCGATCTTTATAAGAAGGACAAAGCCCTCGCCCGTTCTTTCCTGACCACATATTCCAACGGGCTCGGCTTGAAGGCCTTTCATCAAGCCCAAACGCTCCCCGACACCCTCAGGAAAAAGTATTATCGGTAGGGACGCGATACTCCAATTATGGGGACATGAAACTTAATTTTCCGGAATTAACCTGATCTATTCACAAATAATGCAATAAAATATTCCCCCTCCCCTGGCGGGAGAGCGACATTCGACCCTCCTCTCCTCTCCCCCCGAGTTGGGGGGAGACTAAAGGAAGGGGAGGGGGGTGTCTTTTTACAGTCACCCTCTCCCCGACCCTCTCCCGTCTAGGGAGAGGGAATTTTTTCTCTTCATTTCATGAATAATCCAGGTTAAATGTCGTGTCCCCATAATTGCTTGGTAAAAAAAAGGCAGACTCCGACAAACGCAGAGTCCGCCTTTGATGTTAATTCATGGGGACACGTACCGAATTCCAGGGAATTCGGAACATGTCCCCTGGGTTGACGAACTAGTAGCGCCGGCTGCCGCCGCCGCCAAAACCGCCGCCGCCGCCGCCCGAGCGCTCCGTGCGCGCCTTGGCCTCGTTGACCTTCAGGGTGCGGCCCTTGAGGTCCTTGCCGTTGAGCATCGACATGGCCTTCTCGGCCTCGTCCTTGTTCGGCATTTCGACGAAGCCGAAACCCCGCGACTCGCCGCTGTACTTGTCCTTGATGACGTTGCAGGTCTGGACTTCGCCGAAGGCCTGGAAGGCCTCCTTGAGGTCGGCCTCGGTGGTGGTGAAAGAAAGGTTGCCTACATAAATGTTCATACTCGTCTCCTTTGACGAAGGATCCGGCCGGGAGGCACCCGGACGTTCCTCACAAAATATCGATTCAAATAAAGGAGAGGAGTATTCGACCGGTCAGGGCCTCTGCCCCTTCCTTTATTCTGTCCATAAAAAAGAAAGGGCAGACCTCAACTGCCGCTGAAATCTGCCCTTTGTGTTAATCGGACTCAGACTTTCGACGGGCGAATTAATACCGCCGGCCGCCGCCGCCGCCGCCGCCAAAACCGCCGCGCCCGCCGCCGCGCCCGCCGCCAAAACCGCCGCCCGAGCGGGGTTTGTCGGTCCGGGGCCTGGCTTCGTTGACCGTCAGGTTGCGGCCCTTCAAGTCCTTGCCGTTCAGATCGGCGATGGCCTTCTCGGCCTCTTCCTTGTTCGGCATCTCAACGAAACCGAAACCTCTGGACTCGCCGGTGAACTTGTCCTTGATGATGGCCGCGCTCTGGACCTCACCGAAGGCTTGGAAGGCCTCCTTGATGTCCGCTTCCGCCACGTCCCTGGACAAATTGCCCACGTAGATGTTCATACCACTCTCCTTATGAGTAAGTGAAAAGATATCCGAAATAAAGGAGAGGAGTATGCCGATCTTTTCGACCAGGGCTCGTGCCCTCTTCCTTTATCCGTTTGCCAAAAAAGAATAAAACCCGGCAATTTCCTACTCTCCCACCAAGCTGCCCTGGCAGTACCATCGGCACCAGAGGGCTTAACTTCCGTGTTCGGAATGGGAACGGGTGTGACTCCTCCGTTATGATTGCCGAGATTTTTAATCAATGCTTTTTTGTCTTAATAAACTTTATGGTCAAGCCTCACGGGCTATTAGTACTGGTCAGCTGAACGCATCACTGCGCTTACACCCCCAGCCTATCAAACTCGTAGTCTACGAGTGCCCTTCAGCCCTTGCGGGAGGGAGATCTAATCTTGAGGCAAGCTTCCCGCTTATATGCTTTCAGCGGTTATCTCTGCCGAACGTAGCTACCCAGCGCTGCCCCGGGCGGGACAACTGGTACACTAGAGGTTCGTCCGTCCCGGTCCTTTCGTACTAGGGACAGCTCCCCTCAAATCTCCTGCGCCTACCGTGGATAGGGACCGAACTGTCTCGCGACGTTCTAAACCCAGCTCACGTACCGCTTTAACCGGCGAACAGCCGGACCCTTGGGACCCGCTTCAGCCCCAGGATGCGATGAGCCGACATCGAGGTGCCAAACAG
>DATKXS010000189.1:0-6389 GCA_035528895.1 Candidatus Desulfaltia sp. | reverse complement strand
ACTTTCAAGACGGAGCGGCTCTTCCGCTCGGATAGTGAGAGCTACGAGTTCTTTGTTGCCTGGCTGAATCCTGCGGCCGGGACCTTTATCACGCGGCGCGAATCGCCGTCCGACCCTCCCAATTTCTTCGCGCGGACATTGGCCAAGAAACCGTTGAAGGGAGCGCCCGAGGGGGAAGCGGCCTGGGCGTCAACAGCGCGCGCCATAACTCAGTTCCCCAACCCGACGCCCCAGCTGAGCGGAATTACAAAGCGCCTCGTAACCTATACCCGGGCTGACGGCATTCCCCTGTCGTTCATGCTTTATCTGCCGCCGGGCTACAAGGAAGGCACTCCCCTGCCCACGATGCTCTGGGCCTACCCGCTCGATTACGCGGAGAAGGGAGTCGCCGGACAGATCGAGGGCTCGTCCAAGCTGTTCACGACGATCCGAGGAAGCTCTGAGCTCTTCTTCCTGCTCCAGGGATACGCCGTGCTGGACGATGCCGCGATGCCCGTGGTCGGTCCTCCCGAGACCGCCTACGACACGTTCGTCGAGCAGATCGTCGCTAATGCCAAGGCCGCCATAGATAAGGCCGTCGAGCTGGGCGTGACGGACCCGGAGCGCGTCGGCGTCGGCGGCCACAGCCACGGGGCGCTGATGACGGCCAACCTGCTTGCCTATTCGGACCTCTTCCGGACGGGCATCGCACGAAGCGGCGCCTATAACCACACCATGCGCCCCTTCGGATTCCAGAACGAGAGGCGGACCTATTGGCAGGCGCGCGATACCTACATCAAGCTCTCGCCGGTCCTACAGGCCGATAAGATCAACGAGCCGCTGCTCCTGATCCACGGGGAGCTCGACCAGAATCCAGGGACCGTCTCGATGCAGTCGGAAAAACTCTACGAGGCCGTGCGGGGTGTCAGCGGGACGGTGCGCCTGGTCATGCTGCCCTACGAGAGCCACGGGTACATGGCGCGGGAATCGATAGAGCATGTGCTCTACGAGATGCTGACCTGGTTCGACCGCTACGTGAAAAACGCCAAGCCGAGGGCGAAATAGACCAACGCGAAAGACAGCCCGGCCGGCGCCATCCTCCTGAAGTGAATCAGGGCATGGCCCGAAATCCGGCCTCTTTGAAGTGGGCATCAAAAGCAAAGGCCGTTTTGATTCCCAGGGTCCGCATGAGTTCAAAGCTGACGCAATCGACCAGGCTCAGGTCCCTTTTCGCCGCCGCAAGGAGGGCCGATGTCCCTGATCTATGCGTTTCAAGGTTGACGAATTCTACATTGAGGATCGGAAAGAGGTCTTCCTGGAACGCCCGAACAGCGGTCATCCCGAGGCGATTTTGCAGGAGGGCAAGCGTTTCAACAAGAACATAGTTGCTGGTCACAAGCGTGTTCCCAGCGCTCAATATTCTGGCCCAACCGTTCTTGGCGGCCTCCTGGTTGTCGTCATCCCGGTCGAGCAAAGCAAAGAAGGCCGAAGTGTCGATGAAGATGTTCATTTGCCGTAGCTTTCAGAAAGATAGACATCATGTTTCTTGGAAATATCCCGTTTTCCGGAGCTGAATTTTCCGGCGATCTCCAGCGACCTTTTCAGCCTTTCCTCGGGATCGACCGAGGTGTTCGTTTTGATCATAGTGTCGATGGCACGCCGGATGAGCTCGGCGACGGACAAATGCCGGGAACCCGCTATTCTTTTCAGGGCCTTGGCCTGCTCCTCTGTGAGCTGAATCTGCGTCCTGACCATGATGCCTCCAATGATTACATATTTGCTTACATGATAACAAAATAAAGAGCGGCCTGTCAACTCCTATTTCCCATGAATAAGACGACCACGCCTCAAAATCTTCCCACTCGCGCGTGCCGCGTCCCAAATCGACAAGCTTAATTATGGCGATAAATTATGGTAACACTAAACCTAATTCAGCTGAATAGCTCGAAGGGATAGTCCGGCGATCGAATTAAGTTAGCTGTCAGTTTAGTTCGGGTAGAAGGGTGGCACCTTGGGGAGCGTCCCCTGTCAGAGCGAAACGCCGAGGGTGCGAAGCGCGCCTTCCAGGTCGGTATCGGGCTTGTAGAGGATAGTTTTTAGCTCCAGCGCTGCGGCGCCCTCGACGTTCTCTTCCATGTCGTCGATAAAGACGCAGGAGGCCGCAGGCACGTCGGCCCTCTTCACCGCCTCCTGATAGATCTCCGGCCCCGGTTTGAGAGCCTTTACGTCATATGAGAGGACGTAATCGTCGAAGAACATGGCATCGTGGAACTTTCCCCTGGCGAAACCGAAGCGCAGCGGGTCGGTGTTGGAGAGGAGGATGAGCTTGTACCGCCCCTTCAGCCTCCGGTAGAGGTCGAGCACCGGCTGGTTGCGGGAAAATATATCGACGTAGGCGGCGACAAACTCGTCGTAGCCGACGCGGGCGTCGAGGAGGGCGACGGCGCGCTCGTAGAACTGACGGGGCGTGAGCTCTCCCCGGTCGAAGAGCTCGTAGAACTCGACGTTGCGGTGGACGATCGCGCGGATCTCGTCGACCGATTTCCCGCAATAGGCGGTCATTTTTTGATAAAAGTGTATGTTTTCGAACCAGAGGACCACCCGGCCGAAGTCGGAGATAATCGTCGAGATCATGCGCGTTGCCTTTCCATCGAATGAGACCTGCTTTTATACCAGAAACAGAGCCCCTCGGCAACCCATAATGGTCCTAATTCGTGACAGTATATAGTATTCCGAAATTTGCCCTGGCACTCACTGGCTAAATTTGGGGAAATGATATACTGTCACCAATTAGGAACTAGCTGACCACTTTTATTTTTGGCTTATTTTCGGCTGATGGTAAGTTCGCCAACCCAGATATCACTCTCGTAATTCGCCAGAGTGAAATAAAAGATTTCTCCATCGGAGGCAAACTCCGAGCGAGTGGATTGTCTGGACGGGTCATCGAATCTGACCAGCAGCTCTGGTTTCCCGCCAGAGACTGGCACGGACCAGAAGCTGGCCTGCCCCGCATCATTATAGGCCTTATAATAGATCGTCCGGCTATCCTTCGACCAGCCCGGATACCCGGGGATGGGCAGAATGGAAGAATCCTTGCTTTCGATGAGCGTCCGGGGGTCGCCTCCCTCCACCGGAACCACCCGGAGACTTGGACCTGAAATGTATGCGATAAACCTGCCGTCAGGAGACCACTTGGAGCTGGAACCTCCATCATAGGTCAACTGCCGCGGCGCCTGCCAATTCGAATCCCTATTTTTTCGCGTGAGCACATAGAGCTCATGACGGCCGCTCTTATCGGAGTAGTAAACAAGTTGATTGCCGTCCGGAGACCAGTCAGGGTATCTTTCTTGGGCCGGATCCTCGGTCAGTTGCCGGACTTTTCCCCCGTCGGCGGCCATCAAAAAGAGGTCCCGGTTCCCTTTTCTGAACGAATAAAAAGCGATCTCCTGGCCGTCAGGCGACCAGGCCGGAAGAAAATCGTCGCTGGGATCATCTGTAAGCTGTTCAGGTTCACCTCCGCCGACCGGAATCTTATAAATGTCCTGGTTTCCACTTAGGTTGGAGTCGTAAGCAAGCCACTTTCCGTCAGGAGAGACATCAATACCTTCTATGGCCTGGTTGCCCGTGGTCACAGGCTGAGCTTCGGAAATCGAGACCGGTCCGTCTTGCGGTATTCTGATCGACCAGATGTTCGCGCTGTGGCTGAAATCGGAATAGGCCAATTTATCACCGGCGGAGGAAAGGGTAATCGTATGGGCATTGAGGCCGGTCGTCAGGCGCTGCGAAGCCCCCAAGGGCTGGCCCGAAGAATCAAGCGGGGCGAGATAAACATCCCGGCCCCCCATTTCACTAGAGACGTAAAGGAGATGCCGCCCATCGGGCATCCAGGCAGGACTGACATTCAGAGACTTGTCATCGGTCACGCGGACCGGATGCCCGGCTTTTGTCGAAACCACCCAGATAGAACAGGGCGCGAGATTGCCAATTATGGTATCACCAAATATGAACCTGCTATTCCCTGATGCATAAGCGATTTTTGATCCATCGGGCGACCAGGCTAAAGAATGCGGTTCGTACGGTTCAGCTATCGTTGTGGGTTCGCCTCCCCCCAGGGAACGCACCCAGATGCTCGCATAGGCTTCCCGATTCAGGTCTACATAGCTGATCTGCTTTCCGTCCGGAGACCAGGCCGCGCACCCGAACTTCTGCCTTGTTGAAGGCTCTTCCAGCTTTTTCGGGATCCCCCCGAACGCGGCCACAATATAGATCGATCCCTGCGACTGAAATACGATCTGT
This sequence comes from Candidatus Desulfaltia sp., assembly GCA_035528895.1. GTDB lineage: Bacteria > Acidobacteriota > Aminicenantia > Aminicenantales > UBA8522 > UBA8522. The sequence continues at coordinate 2,114 of DATKXS010000189.1, read as the reverse complement.
GTACCATCCGAGGACCACCGCGGCCAACGGGAGTCGTCCGGGAGGCTATCGGTGAGCGCGATCGGCCGTCCTCCCGCTATCTGTCGGACATACAGGGACATTTTACCTGGGTGGCCTGCGGCATAAGCGATCATCTTCCCATCCGGAGAGATGGCCGGGTCGATTTCCAGACCGGGATCGTGAGTGATTCGCTGCGTTCGGTCGATTTTGACCTCAAATATCTCTGGGCCGTGGCGAAAGAGGAAATATCCCGCCACAAGCAAAAGGGCTACTAGGACCCCTGACGGGAGAAAAAGCTTCCTTAAATTAAGCTTGACCGTAATTTCCTTCGAGGTCATCGATTTGCGCTTGGCAACAACCCTCTCGGCAAGGGGGATTCCCTGCTCGATTTTTTCCAACTCTGAGCGCGCCTCGTCGGCCGTCTGATACCTTTGCTCACTGCTTTTTTCCAGGCATTTGAGAACGAGCCGACTCAGGCTCTCGGGAATTTGAGGGTTGATCTCTCTTGGATCCCTCGGAATCTCACCCTTATGCTTCATTCCGATGGCAAAGGCCGTATCCCCTTCGAACGGCACCCGGCCCGTCAGCATCTCATAGAGGATAATGCCGAGGGAATAGATATCCGAACGCTGGTCGATGTCTTTATCCTCGATCTGTTCGGGAGACATATATTCCGGCGTCCCGATGATTGTACCCGCTCCGGTCAGGCCCTTTGCTTCTACAGAGCGGGCGATCCCGAAATCCATGATGCGGACATTGCCCTCCCGGTCGATCATGATGTTCGACGGTTTGAGGTCCCTGTGGATCGTTCCGTTCCGATGGGCCTCAGCGAGGCCGTCGCAGATCTGCCCGGCGATGATGATCGCCGTTCCCACGCCCAATTGGCGGGACATTCGGATCATATTCTTCAGGTCTTCACCGGGGACATATTCCATCGTGATGTAATAGAGGTCCCCTTCTTTCCCCAGGTCATACATCCGGCAGATATTCTTGTGGGAGATGTCGCGGGCCAGCTTCAGCTCGTTTCTGAACCGCTGGATGGTGTTTTGATCGGCCACGATCTCTGGCTTGAGCACTTTCAGGGCGACTTTTGCGCTTATCTCTTTGTCGAACACTTTATAGACCTTGCCCATGCCCCCTTTGCCCAGCTCTTCGATGACCTGATATCGACCCGCGAAGGTTGAGCCGGGAGTGAGTTCAGCCTTGGTGATCTCCAGGGTTTTGGTCGCGTGGGCATGGAAATCTTTGGTCTGTCGGAGCGGAGCGCCACACTCAGAGCAAAAGCGGGAGATATCGGGATTATCAATCCGGCAGGTCGGGCACTTCATGCGATTCGCTCCCTTACATATCCGATGGAATAAGGCTAGCAACAAACAAAAAAAGAGTCAATTTTTCTGTTCAGACAATCGGTCGCCCAAGGACTAATGCCGGCAATTATAACGCCAGGACGCGGACTTCAATTTCGGCAATCATATGCCCGGCCTCGAATTTCGAATTGGGAAGGGTGTCCCTTTGGGGAACGTCCCCTAAGCTTGGGCTTTGCTGGTGGGGAGCTCAATGCCGACCCCTTCCCTCTTGGCCGCTGCCTTGAGAAGCAGCGCGAACACCAGGCCGACAAACCCGAGCGAGGCGAACATCAAAATGGTGTGCGTGTAGTCGCCTCCCGCCATGTCGGTGAGCTTCCCGGCCACCCAGTTGAACAGCGTCAGCCCGACATTCTGAATGAGCGTCATCAGGCCGAAGGCCGTCCCCAGGCGCTTCTCCTCGATCATGATCGGGATGGACGGCCACATCGCCGCCGGCACGAGCGAGAACGATATTCCCAGGATGATCATGGCCAGGGCCGGGGCGAAGTGAGTCAGCCCCAGGCTCAAATGGACGGGCACGAGTATCAGAGATCCAACGATCATCATCGTCGCCCGCTTGCCGATCTTATCGCAGACGAGCCCGAACAGGGGCGTGAAGATGATGGTGCCGCTGATGACGAGCGAGGTGTAAAACCCGCCTTTGATGGCGCTGAACCCGAACTTGGACTGGAGGAAGACCGTCGAGAAGGCGGTGAACGGGAAGATGGCCGAGTAGAAGGTCATGCAGAGGAGCGAGACGTACCAGAA
>DATKXS010000188.1:0-2793 GCA_035528895.1 Candidatus Desulfaltia sp. | reverse complement strand
GTCCGCTCTCTTTTTATCGAGAGCGACGATTGGCCCGAGCAACTGGCCCAGGTCCTCGACACCTATAAACTGGGTGATGCCGTCCGGCCGCACTCGCGCTGTCTCAGCTGCAATGTCGAGCTCAAGATCATCCCGAAAAGGACGGCTAGGAACCTGGTGACGCCGTTTGTCCTGGAGAGGGCCTCCTCTTTCGCCATCTGCCCGTCCTGTGAGCGTATCTACTGGCCGGGAACCCATTTCCGAAGCATGGATTTGAAAATCGGAGCCATCTTGCGAAAAGCCGGGATCCGAAGACAGCCCAGGAAGAGAAAAAAAGATGGCCCGGAGAGAGTATCGAAAAAGGCCTGAGTTTCGTATAATATAGAGACAACAAAAAAGAGAAAGGAGGGACCATGCTCATCAAAACGACTCCCCAGATCGAGGGAAAGAGGATCACGGCCTATGGATAAACATGTCCAGCTCATCGGCATCCTCTGGATCGTCTACGGCGTCATGGGTCTCCTGTTCGCCTTCTTCGCTTTTCTGGTGCTTTTTGGAGTGTCCTTCATCCCCGACATGGGAGATGTCGCGCCCGGGATCCTGAGGCTCATCGCCTGGGCGTCCAGCCTCTTTTTCCTGGTCTTGGCCCTGCCCCAGATCATCGCCGGTCTGGGCCTGCTGAAACGGAAAGAATGGGCCCGGATCCTGACCCTGATCGTCTCTTTCTTCCACCTGGTCAGCATTCCGCTGGGGACAGCCCTGGGAATTTACTCGTTCGTCATCCTGCTCAAGCCGGAAGCGGTCAAACTCTTCAACCCAACCCCCTGAGAAACAACCGGCAGCTCCGGAGACTCTTGATATCCTCCCCGAAAAGGTGTTGAACAAAAGCGGGTAGCGAACATGCTCCGGGAGTTCAGCCCCGAGCCCGTCGACGAGAATGCCCGGGCGGCCATGCTCGATCCCGACTATCGCCAGGGTATGATCGAGTACGACCGGGTCGTGGCCGGGTTGTTCGACCCCATCTGGAAGAAGACGTATCTGGAAGTTGACAGCTGAGTGGAGACTCCCCGGCGAAGCCGCGAGAATGAACGCCTGCCGGTCATCCCGAGGGGCGAGGCCGGCGTCGCTTAAGGGCGGACGTATTCCCTTTGTTCGTGGTTGTACTGATGGTAACGGTTCCGGCCCTCTTCTTTGGCCCTGTACATGGCGATGTCGGAGTTGCGGATGAGCATATCGGCATCCTGGCTGTCATCGGGGAAAACGGAGATGCCGATGCTGGCCGTGATCTTTATCTTCAAGCCCTCGAACTCGAACGGCTTGTTAAAGGAATGAAGGATCCGTTCGGCCACGTTCCTGGCGACCTCAGCGTTCGGGATCTCGGGAAGAAGGAGGACGAATTCGTCTCCGCCCCAGCGGGCGATGGTATCGCTCTTGCGGAACATGGGGATCAGCCGTTCGGCCACGTTCCTGAGCAGGCGGTCGCCGATGCTGTGGCCCCAGGTATCGTTGACCTTCTTGAAGTCGTCGAGGTCGAGCATGAGGATGGCCATCCGGCTGAGGTCTCGCTGGGCGTGAGCCAGGGCCATGCTCAAGCGGTCGAAGAAACGGAAGCGGTTGGGGAGCTCCGTCAGGTAGTCGGTGACGGCGTTGTAGCGGAGCTTCTCCTCGTAGCGCTTGCGCTCGGTCAGGTCGTGCAGGACCAGGACCAGGCCGCTGATGTTCTCCTTTTCGTCCCGGGTGGCCGTCGTCGTGATTTCGATGGGGGTCTTCTCGACGTAATTGACCATCTGGATGTTCCCGTCGACGGCACTGTGGGAACCGCCGCAGATCAGGTCCGGGATCGCCACCCTGATGAGCTTCCCGGTATCCTCATCGACCAGGTGAAGGACACGGGTCAACGGTTTATCGATGCTCTCCGCCTGGCTCCAGCCCGTCAGCTTTTCGGCCACTGGGTTCATGAAGGTGATATTGCCGAACGGGTCGGTGGCGATGACGCCCTCGCCGATGCTCTGGAGGATCGTCGACAGCCAGCCCTCCCTCTCTATCAGCTTGCTTTCCATTTGGTGCTTGTAGAGGGCCATCTCGATGACGGTCAGGAGCTCTTTCTGTTCGACGGGCTTGAGGGTGTAACCCAGAGGCTCGGTGAGCTTGGCCCGCTGGAGAGTGTTCTCGTCGGTATGGGCGGTCAAATAGATCACCGGGATGTTGAACCGTTCGCGGATTCTCTCCGCCGCCTCGACGCCGTCCATCTCTCCCCGAAGGATGATGTCCATGAGGATCAGGTCGGGCGGGGCGGCCTCGGCTTTTTCGATGGCTTCCTTTCCCGTCCCCGCGACTCCGCAGACTTCATACCCGGCGTTGCGGACCATGTTCTCGATGTCCCGGGCGATCAGCCCTTCGTCCTCGACGATCAGGATGCGGGTGGTCTCCATGGTCATGTCCTTTGGGCGTACTTGACTTCCTTGAAGTGAACGGTGAACTCGGTTCCCTTCTGCCTGGCCAGGTCGATCGAGGCGTCGATCTGGCTGACCAGGGTGTTGACGATCTGCATACCCAGGGTTTCGGTCTTGCGGAAATCCAGCTTCTCCGGGAATCCCACCCCGTCATCCTTCACCCGCAGCACGTACCCGTCCCCCGCCACCCGGCGAAGGTCCAGGTCAAGAGAGCCGTTCTGTCCCTCCGGGAAAGCATGCTTCAACGCGTTCGAGACGAGCTCGTTGACGATCAGCCCGCAGGGGATGGCCGTGTTGATGTTGAGGTGGACCTCCTCGGCCTCGATGCGGAGCTGGATGCGGGAGGAGTCCACCTGGTAGG
>DATKXS010000187.1:0-6603 GCA_035528895.1 Candidatus Desulfaltia sp. | reverse complement strand
GCAGGCTGCCGCGGATTTCCTTGTCGAGCTCCCGAAACGCATCGTCCTTCATCCCGAGAAGAGCAAAGATTTCTGAGTTCCTGTAGAGGGCCAGGGCTTTGTCCCTTTCCCCTCTCACGGCCAAGAGCGCCGCCCGGTATTTTCAGCATCCGGCGTTGTTTTCTCGCCCCTCGCGACCAGCTCCTCGGCCTTGTCGTAGCGCTTCATCATGATGTTCAGGGCGATGTACTTTCCCGGAAAAACGAGCGGCTCGACGGGGGCCAGTTCGAAATACTTCTCGAAATAGAACGCGGCCTTGGCGAATTCGCCCGAATACATGTAACAATAGGCCAGCTTGTAGGGTGTCCAGAAGTTGTAGGGGTCGAGCTCAATAGCTTTTGCCAGGTATCGAATCCCCTGATCGTATAAACCGTGGTAGAGATAGCCCATCCCCGCCAGGAAATTGACGTCGCCCTGGTTCGGGTTGAGCGAGAGGGCCTTCTCGAAAAGGCCGAAGGCCCGTTCGCGGTCATGGACGTATTCGTAGAGCACATAGCCAAGGATGGCGTTGTTGAGGGCCGAGTCCGGGTCCAGCCGCCAGGCCGTCTCGGCGCTCGCCTGGACCATCCGGGCATCCTGCTCATCGCCCGTAATCTGGTAGTGATACTCGTACGCCCAGCCCAGGCCGTAATAGGGCAGCGAGTACGCGGGATCGAGCTTGATGGCATTGTTGAACATCTCGACGCCCATCCGGAAATCCTCTTCCTTGAAATAGATGACGAACTTGCTCTTGATGAACGACATGCCCTTCATGCAGTAGTCGTAGGCTTCGAGGTTCGCCGGCCGGTCTTTCTCGGGCATCGGAGCCGATCCCGGCAGTAACCGGACCTTCAGCGCCTCGGCAATGGCCCGGGAAATCTCGTCCTGGAGGTCGAAGATGCTCTTGAGTTCCTGGTTGTACTCGTTCGACCAGAGGACGAACTGGGTCTCGCCGGCGATGAGCTGGGCTGTAACCTTGATCCGGTCTTCTTCGCGCTGGACTGTTCCGTTCACCACGTTTTCGACGCCGAGCTCGGTGCCGATCTGGCGGACGTCTTTGTCGGAATCCTTATAGCGGAACACCGAATTGGCGCCAATCACCTTGAGCTGTTCAAAATGGGAGAGCCGGACGATGATAGCCTCGGTCATGCCGTCACAGATGCCCTCCTGATCCTTCTGGGGGCTGTAGTCCTTGAACGGAAGGACGGCGATGGAGTTTTTCCAGGCGGCGGGAGGGGCGGCCCCGGCTTCGGGCCTGCCCGGGCTTCGGACTGAGCGAAGAAGGAAAAACACTGCGAAGGCGAGGATGATAAGAGCCCCGAGGATTGCACCCGGGACAAGGACAGCGCGAGAGAGCTTCGGTCGAGCCTTTTCCGACGGTTTTTCGCGAGAGAGGGAAGCAGCGGTTGTCCGGGACTCCTGGCCGATAACTCTGAGCCCGGAAAGCAGGTCTTCGGGACGTTGGAACCTCTTGTCCCGGTCCTTCTCCAGGCAGCGCAGAACCAGGCGGCTGAGCGCTTCGGGGATTCGGCCGTTGAACTCCCGTGGGTCAGGGGGCACTTCGGCTTTGTGTTTGAGAGCGATGGCGAACGGCGTGTCGTCGCCGAACGGAACCCGGCCCGTCAGCATCTCGAAAAGGATGACGCCCACGGCGTAGATGTCCGAACGCTGGTCGGCCGCCTCGCCCTCCACTTGTTCGGGCGACATGTATTCGGGGGTCCCGATGATGACACCCGGGCCGGTCACGCCCTTGGCTTTGAGCGAACGGGCGATGCCAAAATCCATGATCCGGGCGTTGCCTTCCTGGTCGATCATGATATTCTGGGGCTTGAGGTCGCGATGGACGACGCCGAGACGGTGGGCCTCGGCCAATCCCTCGCAGATCTCGGCAGCGATGCCGATTGCTTTATCCACGGTCAGCTGTCCCGACCGGCGGATGAAGCTCTTGAGGTTTTCGCCGGCCACGTATTCCATCGTGATGTAATAGACGCCTTCCTGCTGCCCGAGGTCGTACATCCGGCAGACGTTTTTATGAGAAATCGTGCGGGCCAGCTTCAGCTCGTTCCGGAACCGCTTGATCGTTTCCTCGTCCGAGGCGATCTCCGGGTTGAGGAGCTTGAGGGCGACCTTCTCCTCGACCTCAGCATCGTAAACCTTGTAGACGTTGCCCATGCCGCCTTTCCCGAGCTCTTCGATGACCTGATAGCGGCCGGCAAATGTGGTTCCCGTAGCCAATTTCAGAAGGGAAGTCCGGAGTGTCTGTGTCTGAAAAACGCTTTCCCCGCCGGCGGTCTGGAGCGGGGCCGCGCAGTTCCCGCAGAACCGGGTATCCGTGGGGTTGTCAAAGCCGCATTTGGAGCACCTGGCCATAAGCAGAAGTCCCTGATATGGATTCCCGCCATAAACATAAGCGCAATCGCCAGGAGAGTCAATAGCGGCCTGGACGGGCATTTCGCCTTCTTATGTTCAACCTGACACCCCATCATACCGCGATTGATCACCCCTTTGGTTCCGGGCCTGACGGGAGGCAAAGCTGAGCACCATGGACAAATTTGGAGGGCTGATCACCGCCCCGTTTGGACGAGCATTCAGGCACCGATTTTCTCCTCCAACCATCGTGAGGGATTACAGATCGCGGCTCGAGGGGATGTCAAGTTGAGCTCAAAATAGCGGCCATCCAATTGATATTCTTTTGCCGACGATGTAAAGGGGAGAACAAGGATAAAGTGCCCCGAATGTCGGGCTGAAATGCTTGATGATTCTCGCCAAATTGGGGACAGCACTGATACTGTCCCCAATTCTTGCCAATTCTTCGGAAAAGAGGTGAGAGAAAATATCGCCTTGTTTCGTCTCTATAACCGAAGCATGTGAGGATCGTCATCAAACGCCTTAACATGATATCACCTTACTGATATATATACGGCGAGGTGATGAGGATGGCGCGCATGACCAGGACGATCATATCAATACCCGAGAACGAAAAGGCGTGGCTTGAAAGCTACGGCCGGCGGCACCGGATCTCTATCGCCGAAGTCATTCGCCGGGCGATCCGGGAATTCCGCCGGATCAAGTCCGAGAAAGGCCTAGCGGCGGTGCTCCGGGAAACAGCCGGGACGTGGACCTCGGCAAGGGGCGACAGCCGGGATCTTGTCGACGCCCTGCGGAAAGAATGGGAGGACGGGAGGTGAAGCCGGTGTACCTTCTGGATTCTATCGTCCTCATTGATCATCTCCGCGGGATCGAGGCGGCGACGAAATGGCTGGGGAAGCTCCGGGACGGCGAGGCCGTCCTCTCGGTGATCACCCGGGCCGAGGTGCTCAGCGGAGGGACGGAAGAGGAGGCTATCGGCGCCCTGGAGCTATGCGATGAGTTCGAGTGCCTGCCTCTGACCAGGGATGACGCGACATTCGCCGCGGCGCTGAGGAGGAAACACGGCTGGAAGCTCCCGGACGCATTCCAGGCTACAGTGGCGCTCAGGGCCGGCCTTAAGCTGATAACCCGGGATACACGAGGTTTCGATGGAAAAAAGCACCCCTTCGTACTCATTCCTTATAAGCTGGAGTAAAGAGCGGGTCTCAAGGTTTTCGCGCCGAGGCCAGCCAGTGCGGCATCGGTGGGGGCAGGGGGCGGCAGAGGAAATCGGCGAAACCGGCTTCCAGGAGCCACCCCTTGAGTTCCTCTTCCGAGAACACCCAGCCGTGAGGAGTCGTCAGCGCCATGTTCAAGCCGAAGAGCGCCGAGAACTTCGGCCGGGTGTGACCGGCATCCGTCATCATATCGAGCACATAGATCACGGCACCCGGAGCCATGGCCTGATGAGCCCTGGAGAAAAGCGTGCGTATGGCCTCCGGACTTTCCTGGTGAAGGACACCGAAGAAAATGATGGCGTCCTGACCGCCGGGAAAGGAGATTTCGTGATAGTCGCCGCTCAGCGTTTTTACCCGGTCCTGCGCTCCCGCCTGCAGGATCAGATCGGCGGCCACCCGGACGACCTCGGGGAGGTCGAGCACGGTGCATTCGATTCCGGGGAAAGCCTGGGCGATGAGCGTTGAATACGTACCCGGACCGCCGCCGATGTCCAGGAGTTTCTTCCGTCCGGCCAAGTCGAGAAGCGGTACGACGGTCCGGCCGATCCCCAGCGCCCGGCTGTGCATGGCCAGGATAAAAGTGCGGGTGCGTTCCGGGTCCTCGCCCAGGTGGAGCTCCGGACGTTCGACCGGCTTTCCGGTCCGGACCATTTCCTTAAGTTTTCCCCAGGCGCCGTAGACGTCGCGGTTGTAACGGATGGCGCCGCTCAGGTCGCCCGGCGAGCCGGGGACGAGGAACGCGGCCGCCTCGGGGCTGTTGCGGTAGCGGTCCCCGGTTTTGAGCAGAAGTCCGACGGCCGCACAGGCGTCGAGGAGAAGGCGTCCCCCCCGGCGATCTAAGCCGCAGGCTGCGGCGGCGGCCTCCGCGTTGGCTTCGCCGAGCTCCGCCAGCTTTCCGAAGACACCCAGGTCGGAGGCGGCGAACAAGACGCTCGACTCGTAGAAAGCGCTGGCCATCTCGATGATGCGCGCCGGGTTCATCGGGACTTCCTTTTCCAGTAGAAGTAAGCCGGTAGGCCAAGGAAGATGATCAGCAGGCCGAACAAGGATTCCTTGGGCTGCTGGACGAGGCTGTTGAACGAGATGAAAAGGGCGGACAGGATGAAGATGATCGGTGTCACCGGGTAGCCCCAGGTTTTGTATGGTCGGGGGAGATCCGGACGCTTTTTCCGGAGGACGAAGACCGCCGCCACGGTGAGTCCGAAGAAGAGCCACTGGCCGAAGATAACGTAGGTGAAGAGGGCCTGAAAGGTTTCGAGAAGAAGCGTCAGGACCAGGCTCCAGAGACCGAGGGCGATGATGGAGAAATGAGGTGTCAGGAACCGGGGATGGGCGTCGGCGATCCTCCGAAAGAAAAGGCCGTCCCGGGCCATGGCGAAATAAACCCGCGGCGAGCAGAGGAAGTTCTGGTTGGCGGCCCCAGTGATGGAGAAGAGGATGATGACGGCGATGATCGCCCCTCCGACCGGGCCGACGATCGTTCTCATGATGTCGCTGGCGATGCGCGGTGAGTTGGCGATCTCGCCCGCCGGCATGGCGTAGAGATAGGCGAGGTTGGTGATGATGTATATGCCGATCACGATCAGCGTGCCGATGAGGAGGCCCAAGGGAAGATTCCGGCCGGGGCGCTTGACCTCGCCGGCGCTGTAGGCCGCGGAATCCCACCCTTTGTAGGCCCAGAGCGAGGCGACCAGGGCGATGCCGAAGCTGCCGAAAAACCCGCGCGAGAGCGGCGACGGCGCCGGCTCGAGGAAGTGGGAGGGACTCCCCTTGGCGAAAAGGAAGACAGTGCCGCAGATGGCCACCAGGGCGCCGAACTTGATGATGGTGAGGACGTTCTGCAGGTTGGCTCCCCAGCGGGCGCCGACATAATTGACGGCGACGAGGAAGAGGAGGAAGAGGACGGCGACGAGCTTCTGGCCGAGAGGTGAGATGTTGACAAAGTAGGGAAGATAGTTGGATGAAAAAGCGACGGCCAGGGTGGCGATGGCCCCTGAATCGATGACCAGGAAGAGCGTCCAACCGAAAAGGAAGGCCGGCAGCGGCCCGTAGGATTCGCGGAGGAAGTTGTAGCTCCCCCCGGCCTCGGGCATGGCCGCGCTCAGTTCGGCGAAGGAGAGGGCCCCGAAGTAGCTGAGCAGGCCCCCGGCGATCCAGACGGCGAAGATGAGAAGCGGTGCCCCGACCGCCCGGGCGATGTCCGCAGGGACGAGGAAAATTCCCGAGCCGATGACGCCGCCGACGACGATCGCCACCATGTCCCAGAGCCCGAGGACGCGCGGCAGTTCGAGCCTGGACTTGTCGCGACAAGAAGCCGGATCAGGCGCATTTTCCATGGTGGTCGTTCTTTCCTGCGAGCCATTATGGGCCGGAAGGCGGGTGGAAATCAACCGGAATGAAATGTGGAGACGGCCCTAATTTTTTAGAAGGATGAGGTTTACCTCGCTCTTCCTCCATCCGCTCTTGAACTTGGACCAGACGTGAATCTCGGCCCTCCGGAACGTCGATGCCTTGGCCAGTTCGAGCCTTTTCTCGGGAGAGGGAAGTTTCTCCTCGTCACCGCCGGACTGGTCATACTGGGAGATGAGCCAAGTGCTCGCTTCCGGCTCGAGGCCGTGGATGGTGACATCGACCGTTGCCTTGTCATTCAAGACCGAGACGCTTTTGACTTCGACGATGCCTGAGTAGTCGATATAGACAATAGGCGAAGGTGGAACGACAATCTTCGGGTCGATGGACTGGACCTGGACCTGCAGTTCTTGCATTTTGTCCAGGATTTTTTTCAGCCGAGTGTATCCAGGTTGAGAGGGAAACTTTTGTCCTTTGAGGCAAGCCATAAGTTGGCTTCTCTCCTGCTTTGTGCTGAACGAGCTCACAAAACTGTAGCCGTCATAAAACCGGGAAATCTGAGCGGGAACGGGAGACGGTTTTGCTTCCTCCGGGGAGGTACTGGGTGAGGCAAGCGAGGAAAAAAGAAAACCCAAAGCGAAAAGAAAAT
>DATKXS010000186.1:0-3235 GCA_035528895.1 Candidatus Desulfaltia sp. | reverse complement strand
GGCGGAAGTAATTCCCCATGTTGTAACCGCAGAAAGGGAGCATGGCCATTGGGTCGCGCCGCAGCAGCCCCACTTTGCCGGCGGCGGCTGCGGTCGTTTCCGAGCCCATCCGCACGCCCATGAATACCCCGTGGTCCCAGTTGAAGGCCTCGGTGACGAGCGGGATGAGCTTCGACCGCCGTCCGCCCAGGATGATGGCCGAGATGGGCACGCCCTGGGGGTTGTCATATTCCCTGGAAAGGGTGGGACAGTTGTAGATCGAGACCGTGAATCGCGAATTGGGATGGGCGGCTTTGGTGTTCTGGGCCGGGTCCCAGGGCCGTCCCTGCCAGTCCAGCAGGTGCTCCGGCGGCTTCCCGTCCAGCCCCTCCCACCAAGGCTCGTTTGTGTCCGTGTTCAAGGCCACGTTGGTGAACAGCGTCGGGTAGAAGTCCGAATTCTTGAGCGTCCGGATCATATTGGGGTTGGTCTTCATCGAGGTCCCCGGGGCGACGCCGAAAAAACCAGACTCGGGATTGATGGCGTAGAGGCGGCCGTCCGGTCCGATATTGAGCCAGGCGATGTCGTCGCCCAGGGTCCACACTTTGTATTCCGGGAGGGCGGACTCCAGCATGGCCAGGTTGGTCTTGCCGCAGGCAGAAGGCATGGCGGCCGTGATGTAGGTGACGTTGCCTCGCAGGTCCTCGATGCCTATTATGACCATGTGCTCGGCCAGCCAGCCCTGCTTGTAGCCGAGCCATGAGGCGATCCGCAGCGAAAAGCACTTCTTGCCGAGGAGCGCGTTGCCGCCGTACCCCGAGCCGATGCTCCAGACCAGGCTGTCCTCTGGAAAATGCGTGATATAGCGTTTGTTGGGATCGAAGTCACTGACCGAGTGGAGGCCCCTGACGAAATTCTCGCTCTTGCCGATCTTGGCGAGGATGCGCTTGCCCAGCCGGGTCATGATGCGCATGCTGATGGCGACGTAGGAGACATCGGTGAGCTGGACGCAGGCCTTGGCATAAGGGGAGTCGGGGTGGCCCATCATGTAGGGCAGCACATACATGGTCTTGCCGCGCATGGCGCCCCGGCTGAGTTTCGTCATCAGCTCCCTGGCGTCTTTCGGATGCATCCAGTTGTTGTTGGGACCGGTGGCCTCCCGGTCCGAATGGCAGACATAGGTGAGATGTTCGGTCCGGGCGACGTCGGTGGGATGGCTGCGGTGGAGATAGGCCTTGGGCCAGTTCTTCTGGTTCAGCTTGAGGAAGATGTCGTGCTGCTCGATCTTCTCCTCCCGCATCCCCATCTCCATGATCCGGCGGGCTTCGCCCTCCGACCCATCGCACCAGTAGACATGTTTCGGCTCGAACAGCCGGGCCTGCTCGTCGACCCATTTTTCCAGCGGTGTGGCCATGTTTACCCTTTCTATTTTAACAGACTTTAAGGGGACTCTTAACAAGTTTTTCCGATCGCCTCGACATGTCCCGGCCCTGCGCAGGGCGTTTTCAATAGGCGGTTTTTAGACCGATGAGCGCGCTGAAAGAGCTGAAGTCGGACGTAAAGCTCTCAACGGGCCGGTTATCAAAAAAGAGAGTCTCCACATTCGCCTTGCGCCACAGATAGAGCCCTTCCACATACAAGAACAGGCGGGGCGCAATCCGGACCGCGGCGCCGATCCCACCGCTTAGCCCGAACCCATTTTTAACCTGTTGGGTTTTTATGTCGGCCTCTTCCGGTGTCAAGCGAGCGCCCGGGCGGAGCTGGATCAGATAGAATCCGCCCCCCAGGAAGCCATAGGGCGAAAAGCGGGCCTCGGGCATCGGATGGTAGGCGACGTTGAGGACGAGGGGTGTGTAGGAGATCTCGCCGTTCATCAGTCCCCCCTCCTTCGGGTTGACCTTCAGCTTGGCATACTTCCATTCGAACGAGAATGTCAGATGGTTCTGAAATCTCAGCGCGACTCCGAAGCCTTGACCAACCTTATTCTGGATAGCGTCGTTGTTTGGGAAGAAAGCGGCGCCGTTGAGGAAGATGCTGCTCCGCATCCCCTGGCCAAAGCCCGTAGCCGCCAAGGCCAGGACACCGACCGACAGGGCCAGTGCTTTCCGTCGTTTCTGCATATTCACCTCCCGGGGCATCGATCATTCATCTCGGATGGGGGAGGCCTTCCGGGGCGACCGGTTGACCGCCGCTCCGACCGCAGAAAGGAGACCTCTATTTCGGGTCGAGGACGACGGCGCAGAGGCCGACGATCTCGGGATTGTTGTGGTCCGTGACCTTGATGACGAATTCGTCGCCCTTCTGGAAGCCGGGATTCTTGAAATAGACCTTGGTCCTGGCCCCGAGATTGCCGCTCATGGAGACCTGGTTGGACGGCAGCGGTCCCCTGCCCAGAACAGGGAAGAAATCGTAGTTCCAGGGATAGCTCCAGAATCTCATCTGGGAGAGGGCCAGTGATTCCTTGCCCAGGCGAATGTAGAGCTCGATGTCGTTGTTGGCGCCCCTGTACTCCTGGCGCCATTCTTCGACCGAGGGCATTTTGTATTCCTGTCCCTTGTACACCATGACGACGCCGTCCCGGTTCACGGAAAAATTCCCGTCCCCCTTGGCGCCCATGAAAACCATGAACATGACGTAGGGCTTGTCCAGCTTGCGAACCGCTACGCCCGCATCGACGCAGACGACGATGGGCCCTTCGTTGTTGATAAAGACATCCTGGCCAAGATCAATGGTCTGGGCATGGGCAACGCCGAAAGCGACCAAAACGAGCAGGGTCAATCTCAGAAGTTTCATCGGAACCTCCAGACTCCCATTGTACATTGCGGCCGAAACGTTGTCTATCGGCCCCTCCTCGGGAAGCATCTTCATATATGTGATGAGCACAATAAATAACTTGGGAATGTCAGCGCTCCCGCTCAGGTTTTTAACGCCGTTGAGGCTCGGGGTATAGGCTCGAAGGCCCGCGAATTTCCCCCGGCGAGGTAAATTCGCTTATTTCCTCGGCTCGCTCTCCTCTTCGAGGATCCCTGCCCGCTCGCCTCCGGATGACCTTCTACGCCTATACCCCTCGCCTTATCCTAAGAGAATATGCTTGCTTTGACTTTTTTCATGAGGTGAGGGGCAGTGGCATGAGAAACCCGTATGAGGAGTGAGCGGGCGTCGCGAGGCGTCGAAGGCGCCGTGGCGATCTGATGGAGATTGCTTCGTCACTTTGTTCCTCGCAATGACAATTTCCGCGCTGGGAGAAAACGGGCGC
>DATKXS010000185.1:0-10256 GCA_035528895.1 Candidatus Desulfaltia sp. | reverse complement strand
CTTTGACGAGCGGGAGCGCCCGGGCCGCGGCCCAACCCACTTCGTCCGGTCTCTCTGCGACCACGGGGAGAAGCGCTTTGAGGCGCTCCGCGTACCGCAATTCGCGCGTCGTGATCAGCAGCTCAACGGCGGCGATCACTTCCTGGGTGTCTGCGCGCTCGGGAACGTAAGGATTGGCGAAACGGGCGGGGGAGTGACTCTGTTCGAATTCCCAGGCTTTGACGGCCGTCGCGAAGCACTCCTTGGCCAGGGAGTCATCGTAGCCCCGAAGCACGCGGCTCGCGGCGGCGAGCGCAGCGATCGAAGCATATTCCATACCGGTGTCGCGATTGGTGAAGGCGTAGCGGTCATCTCGGCGGCCCGAACGGTCGCCCTTCACTTCATCGACGGCCAGCGAGGGATCGAAGACGCGGTTGTCGGTTATAGCCGCGGGCTCGCCCAGGGTCCCATACTGCTCCAGATTCGGATCCGAGATCCCGGTGAAGCTGTGCCCGGCGACACGGTAGCCGGTCAGAAGATACTCCACTCCGTGGACGACCTGCTGCAGGAGGTCTGGCTTTCCGTCCGGGACGTGGAGGACGACGTTCAGGCGAACACTGTCGACCGTCGTCTGGTCGGAATCGAGGCCGAAGGCTTCACGGCTTAGGGCTAGCAATTGCGTGGCCCAGGCCTGGGCGCCCCCGGCAAGGTCGTGGTCGGCGGCGTCGTGCCACCCGCCCCGGTTGAGGCCCGGGATATGTTCGTCGGCGGCGTATTTCGTCTCCGTCGATGCCCCTTGCCGGTACCCCTCGATGTAAGCCAGGTCGAGGTTCGGGGGGGCCTGGAGCACGTCGTCCATATGGCAAAGTCCGTGCCAGATGCGGCCGCGATCGATCACCCGGACATGGCACATCTGGACCGGCAGGAAGGTCTCCAGTGTCGGTTGCCAGATATCATGCCGATAAACCTCCGGCGAGATGAGGAAGGGCGACGTGAAGGCGTCCCTGTAGCGAACCAGATAGCTGCCGGGCTCCGTGACCTCCGTAAAGTCGAAGAAGGCGTAATCGTAACGAAGGAACCGCCCCCATCGGGCCAAGGGCTTTGTGAGCACAGGAACGAGGCCCTTTTCGGGGTCCACTCGAAAAAGCGAGGCCTCGCCCAGCAGGTCCGTGCGCGGATCGAGCTCGATAACAGCGCTTTTTTCCTGCCCGGGGTGGTAGCCGACCTGCGAGATGCCGATGACCGGCGGGCGCATCCAGCCGGGAACGGCATTGGGCGTGATTCTCCAACGTATTGCGCCCTTCGTGGCCCCGGCGGGGATGAGCGAGCGAACCAGGAACCACCCGTTGGTGTCCTGGCTGCGCCCGTCGAAGTAGAGCAGGTCGCCGTTGAAGGATTCTATGTCGAGGCGGCGCATCGGGTCTTCCGGCGCGGCCACGAACTTGGGGCCCTTGGCCAGGATGACCGGCCGCACGCCCTGTTTGTCCCTCATGTTGGGGCCGTTGCCCTGGCGGGTGAAGACGCCGTCGGTGCCGCCCAGATGATAAGTCTTGCCGAAATAGGCGGGGGGGAAGAGCTCGATGTTGAATCCCGCCCGGCCGACAAGCTCCGTGGGGAGGGGATGGGCGAGGTCCACGGTTACGGCGATGGCGTCGCCGTCCGGCTCAACCCGGACCACGTATTCGATCTGCTCCTTCTCGAAATGGAGGGGGACCTCCGCGCGGTTCGCGGCCCGGTCTACAAGGCGCCTGCCAGGGACAGGAAGCTTGCCCCACTGGCCCGGCGCGGACTCGAGCCGCATATCCCCCAGAGCGGCGATCCGCTCACCGTGCTGGATGATCTCGATGCCGCCCTGCTTGCCCTCGGGATAATAATCGTGGAACACCAGGACAGAAAGGCCCGGCTTTTCGAAGTATTCCTGGTCGTTGAGGACCCAGCCCCAAGCGGGCTTGGAGGTCTTCTCCTGCGCGGTTCCGGCCGGGGAGCGTACGGAAGGGACGAACAAAGCGAGGATGCCCGTCATTACCAGGCTAGTGAATGCGGTTCTCATAGCTGGACTCCTCATTGGAGACACAATGCCAGATTCCGATTTTCGAGTATTTCCTCTGGTATTGAATTGACGAAATTCGTTCTAGCGATCGTGAGGAAACATAAATCACGACCCGAGAGATGTCAAGAACGGCTGGAGAACGCGACCAGGCAGACGGGAGGCGTCAACATCAGGTTTACTTGAACTGTGACTTCCTAAATATCTCTCTTGGATGGACGGATGCCTGGGTAAGGCCTCCAACGGCAACGAGTTCTTTTTCTATCAAGAAGCCTCAATGCCCACTCAGGCCAGTGCGAAATCTCATGCTTATGGTCATTTCTTCCTCGCCCGTGGCTTCTTTAAAGATATACGGGAAGGGGGCTTCTAGCCTGTGCGCTTGATGATATAGCCGTAGGTCAGGGACTGCTGGAGAAACATGGAAAGAGGGCGGGTGACGGCAAAGTTTGAGAGATCGGAACCGGCTACGGTGGTGTACCCATGGGTGGTAACATACTGGTTGAAGGCGGAGATATTGATGTCTAGGCCGGTAATGATGATGCCGTCTGCACCGGCCTGGGCGGCCATCCTCTGAATCTTCTTCTCGTCCTTGCGGGGCTTCACCGTCCAGGTCATATCGAGGCTGATCCTGCCAATGATGACGAATGGGTAGGTCGGGGCCATCCGGTCATAGACGAGTATCGAACTCGGGTCTGTGGGCGGGAAATTGTAGTCGGAATGCTTGGAAACAATGACCCTGCTGCAGGCACACAGGGCAAAAAATAAAAAGCACACGGCCACAAGCTGACGTTTCATTGATTTTCTCTGATAATGAGATACGTCCGAGATGCAGTCCTGTCAAGTCTTTGCTGTCGGATGACAATTACGTCCGGAACAATTGTCGCGCCCACGGCGCCTCCGTCCGGCCTTCAAGCTATATTATGAATGCTAAGAGGCGTTCCCGTGGCGGGCGAACGAAAGCTCCATGCAATGGCAAGAGCGTCGATAGGAAGACGGCGGCCGAAATTGTCAAAGAACTGAGGAAGAAATTCGGGCTGTAATATGCCAAACTCTAGGCATTCCGCTGCTTAGTCTTTGCGCCGTTTTTCAAATCGGCGTTTTTTCCTTAACATAACGTACGTAATTGCGTACCATTAGTATCGGAGATCAAGATGACTGTTCTCAAGGCCAGCGACGCGCGGGCCAGGCTGTACCGGCTCATTGATGAGGCCGCCCTATCTCATAAACCCGTGTTTATTTCCGGCAAGCGCCACAGCGCAGTTCTCCTTTCCGAAGAGGATTGGCGGTCCATCCAGGAGACCCTTTATCTCCTGTCCATCCCCAGGATGCGCAAGTCCATTGTCGAAGGGCTCAAGACGCCCGTCTCCAAGTGCGGCAGGAAGATCTCCTGGTGAGCTGGGAGCTGGTTTACACTCGGCAAGTGCAGAAGGACGCCTAGAAGCTGGCCGCGGCCGGCTGAAGGACAAGGCCGTCGAGCTGCTCAAGATTCTTGAGCACAATCCATACGAGAGCCCCCCTCCTCACGAGAAGCTGAAAGGCGATCTGACGGGTGCTTGTTCGAGGAGAATTAGCGTCCAGCATCGCCACGTCTATCAGATTCACGACAAGCAAAAAACCGTCAAGATCATCCGTCTCTGGACCCACTATGAATAGTGAGCATAGCAGGAAGAGGCTGGCCGCGCTTTAGGCGCAGTTGAAAAGGCGAAGGATAATCTATAAAATATTCCTCTCTAGTACGGATCTGATCAGTGAGATCGATCCACCGAGCGGGCATAACTCAGCGCTCGAAAAGGGGAGTTGAAATTTGCCTTTTCCCGTTAGTGCTCGTTGAGGAGCTCCGCCGATACGATCACCCCAAGAACGCCATTTTTTTCTATGACGATAATTTTGCCGCCAACCGGGAGCGGGCCAAGGAGCTGCTTCAGGCCATGATTCGGGAGCGGTTCAAATTCCAGTGGACGACTCAGGTCCGGGCCGATTTCGCCCGCGACAGCGAGCTCGTCAGGCTGATGAAGAAAGCCGGTTGCCACACGGTGTACATCGGCTTTGAGACGGTCAACCCTCGAAGCCTCGACGGCATGAAGAAGAAGCAGACCGTGGCCGATCTCATCCGGGCGGCCAAGGTGCTCCGCCGGCACCGAATAGGCATCCACGGCATGTTCGTCCTGGGGTTTGACGAGGACGATTGGCTGTCGGTCAAGAAGACGGTCAAGTTTGCCATGAAATCCCGGCTGTCCACGACCCAGTTTCTTATCCTGACCCCCCTGCCCGGGTCGGAGTTTTATGAAAAGATGTCGCAGGAAAACCGCCTCCGGTTCCATGACTGGGCCCTCTATGACGGCCATCATGTCGTCTTCGAGCCGGCGCGGTTTTCGCTCTTTGACCTGGAAAAAGCCCAAATGTACTGTCACAAGAAGTTCTACTCCTTGAAACAGATGTTCGGGAAGATTCTCGCGGGCCAGTGGCTCAGCGTCGGCGTCGCCCATTACGCCCGGAAGCTCAACCGGATGTGGACGAGACGCAACCGGACTTTCCTCAGGGTTATCGACCTATTGAAGCCCAAGCCGGGCGCCAGAATCTCCGTGGATTACAGGGAGGAGGTCTCCCTCGACCTCTGAGAAGAAGGCCTTTTAACTCCCTGCGGGCTAGCCGCGGGGGGGGATTGACAATTTTCTTTTTCTATAATAATAGTCTCTTAAATATCATAATAAGTGGAAGTGTGATGGCGACTGTTCTGATCATTGATGATGATAAGCTTATTTGTGACTGGATCGCGAAAGTCGTTACCCGATTAGGGCATCGCCCCGTCTCGACGCACCTTCTCCAGGAGGGGCTCAGGAAGAGCCAATCCGAGCCATTCGACATCGTTTTTCTGGACGTCCAGATGCCCGATGGCAGCGGCTTGGAGATCATGCCGAAGCTCAAAGCCGTCCGGTCTTCGCCGGAAATCATCGTGATCACCGGGCTGGGCGATCCCGACGAGGCCGAAATCGCCATCCAAAACGGCGCCTGGGATTATATAGAAAAGCCGGCTTCGTTTGAAACCCTCAAGCTCCCTATTGTCCGGGCTCTGGAATATCGAGCGGAAAGAAGACCGGGAAAGCCATCGACCGTTTTGAAAAGAAACGGCATTATCGGCGACTCGCGAAAGATCACTTCTTGTTTGGAACTTCTGGCCGAGGCCGCCAACAGCAACGTCAATGTTCTCGTCACCGGCGAAACCGGAACCGGGAAAGAGCTTTTTGCAAAGGCTATTCATTCTAACAGCTCCCGGGCCAAAAGAAATTTTGTCGTCGTTGACTGCACGGCGCTTCCCGAGACGCTTGTTGAAAGCGTTCTTTTTGGGCACGCGCGGGGAGCTTTCACCGGAGCCGATCGAAGCGAGGAGGGGTTGATCAAGCAAGCCGACGGAGGAACTCTTTTTTTAGATGAGATCGGGGAGCTGCCTTTTTTGGTTCAAAAGCGATTCCTCCGGGTGATTCAAGAGCACCGCTTCCGTCCTGTCGGAGGACGTCAAGAAATCGAGAGCGATTTCAGGCTTGTGGTAGCGACAAACCGTAACCTGGAAAGCATGGTCCGGGAGGGACGATTCCGGGAAGATCTGCTCCATCGGCTCCGGACTCTGAGTATTGAATTACCCCCCTTGAGAGAACTTCTCGAAGACATCAAAAAATTGACGGTCTTTTATATGAACGCCTTGTGCGAGCGGTTTGGAATAGTGCTAAAAAAAGCTTCTCCTGAATTCTGGGAGGTCGTGACCGCATATAAATGGCCCGGCAATGTGCGAGAACTGATCCAGGCTCTGGAGAAAGCTTTGCTTTCGGCAAAAGATGAACCCATGCTGTTCCCCAAACACCTTCCGACGTATATCCGTATTCATGTGGCCCGAAACTCTTTCCCGAGGAAGCCGGCCGGCCAGGGTCAAGGGGTACGCTCGAGCGTTCCCGAAATGCCGCCCAAATTGAAAGAAATCCGGAAAGAAGCAGTTTCTGAAGCAGAGCGACAGTATCTGAAGGATCTGATCTCTTTTGTGGGCGGAGATATCAACAAAGCTTGCCGGATTTCCGGCCTGTCTCGCTCCAGATTCTATACTCTTCTCCGAAAATTCCAGCCAACTGATGCGCATTGGCCGGTATGATGCCGATCACGGCGTCTAAAAAGATTGAGAATGTGTGCTCATTTATTGGAAAAAGTGCTGTTTAAGAGAACAAATTACGGCCGATTCTGGGGGAAAGCGGCTAAACCAATTCCCTAACTCCTAAAAAACTAATTGTCCCGTTTTATGAATTTGGCATGTTTCTTGCCAATGATTTAATAGGCAAAAAGAGAAACAAATGCAGCTGCTTTTTTATTCAAGTGGGGATGATCAAGCTGAAAAGAGACTTGAGGCGGCTGTTCATAAGGTGATCCCGGAAAACAAAATAGAGCTCTTCAAAAGACTGGATGACTTGAGGGAAAGACTCCGGATGCCAGTAGAACCGGATTCTATCGCAGTTCTCTTAGCTTCGAACCGAGAAGAGCTTCAGCAGATGCAGTTGCTCCGCCGGCTGCTCATTGAGATTTATATCGTCCTTGTTATCCCCGATCGAAAGAAGAGCACGATAGAACTTGCCCATCTCTTGTTGCCGCGATTCTTAAGCCATATAAGCAGTAATTTCACAGATCTCAAGATTGTCCTAAATAAAATGTATATGAATTCTCAACATTCCCAATTGCCTGATGGGGAACTGTTCCGGGAGTCGTAAAATGGATCGACACATCGCTTCAAAAACCGTTGTCTGCGCCATCGTCATCGCCCTGATCATTTGGCCCGTTTCCTGCGCCATTAATCCGGTCACCGGCAAAAAGGAACTCATGCTCATGTCCTCAGCTGACGAGCTAGCGATGGGAAAGCAGGCGAATCCACAAATTTTGCAGACCTACGGCAAATATGAGGATGCCGATCTGGCCCGTTACGTCAGCGCCCTAGGAAAAAAATTGGGCGCTTTAAGTCACCAGCCGAATCTGGCCTATACCATCCAGGTGCTGGATAGCCCGGTCGTCAACGCTTTCGCCGTGCCCGGCGGGTATGTTTACCTGACCCGGGGGATATTGGCCTACCTCAACGACGAAGCCGAGTTGGCCGGCGTAGTGGCCCATGAAATCGGCCACATTGCCGCGCGTCACAGCGCCCAACAGTACAGCAAGGTCCAGTTTGCCCAATTGGGATTGGGCCTGGGGTCCATGTTATCAAAAACGTTTCGCAAATACGCCGGCGTCGCCGAATTTGGTGTCGGCATGCTATTTTTGAGCTTCAGTAGAGATGACGAACGCCAGGCGGATGCCCTGGGAGTCGAATATTCCTCCAAGGCGGGATACGATGCCAATCATATGGCGAACTTATTCGTCTCCTTAGAACGGCTAAATCCGGGAGAGGCTCAGGGCGGACTTCCGGGGTGGTTCTCCACTCACCCCAACCCGCCCGATAGAATCGCCGCCATCAAACGAGATACTCAGGAATGGCGGGCCAAAATTCAACAAACCAAATTTGCTGTAAATCGCGATCAGTATTTAAGGCAGATCGATGGAATTGTCTTCGGCGAAGATCCGCGCCAGGGTTATGTCGAAGGCAATATTTTTTATCACCCTCAACTCAGATTTCAGTTTCCGGTCCCTGCGGGCTGGAAGGTCAACAACACGGCATCTCAAGTGCAGATGTTCAATCAAGACCAGAATGCGGTCATTCTCTTCTCCATGGCGCCCGAAAAATCTCCCTCGGCTGCAGCCCAAGCGTTCATCAATGAAAGCAAAGCCGTTGTCGTAAAATCAGAAAGGACCCAAGTCAACGGATTGCAGGCTCATCGAGTAATCTCCGACGTCACAACAGAGCAAGGTGTCATTCGCGTCATGTCTTATTTCATCCAGAAGGGACAGACCGTTTATGCTTTTCTTGGATATACGGAGCAGTCCCGGTTTAATGCATATTCGTCCGTTTTCGAACAGACGATGGGTCGATTTAAGAACCTAACGGACGCTAATAAAATCAACGTCAAAGCCGATCGTCTGAGCGTAAAAAGAACCACAACCCAGGGGAGCTTGCGCCAGGCCCTCCAAAAATTCGGCGGGCCGGAGAATAAATGGGAGGCCCTGGCGATTATCAATGGGATGCAGCTTGGTGATGCCGTTCCTGGCAATACAATCATAAAGCTCGTCGTGAAATGAGTTTTTTTCCAATGCCGTCTGGCTGGAGCCATCTTGACAGGTAAAAAACCGAAAGGAGGTCAACATGCCGAGAGGAGATAGAACCGGACCGGCAGGGAAAGGGCCGGGTACAGGTAAAGGTCGCGGCGGTTGCGGGCAAGGCGGCCAGGGACGTGGACCCGGCGGTGGGAAAGGCCGGGGGAAAGACCGGGGCGGTGGACAGGGCCAGGGTCAAGGTCCCGGAAAAGCAGGGGGAAACCGTTAAGCGTCAGTAGATATTCTCAAGGCCGTCCGCTGACGGTCAACGAAGCCCGGCCCGGCACCGACCGGCCTCGTAAATTCTTTTATCTCCGCTGACTGATGATTCCCCGAAGCTGCTGAGACAATTGCTCGGTTGTCTCTGCCTTGAATTCCTGGAAAAGAGCCTGCACGAAGGGGTCCGATTTGAACCGGTCGATGAGGCATCGGAAAAGGGCATCCTGAAGCTGAGGTGACTAGCGCGTAAGCGGCGGAGTGACCGGGCCGTTGGCGACAATCGTCAGCGGGGCGCCGTCGGGGATGAATTCATAGAGCTCGCGGATATCCGGGTTGAAGAGCGCGGCGCAGCCATCCGTCCAGTCATAGAACTCGCGGACCTCTGACGGGTCCGCATCGCCGACCTGGAGCCCGGGACGGAGCTGGCCGGGCCGGCGGCGATGGTCTCGCGCCAGTTCGGCCGTGTGCGCCTGGAGCTGGCCGTGTAGCAACAAAAGACCTCCGAGGTTCGTGTCTTGCGGCGGGCACTCGCCCTTCTTGAGCGCCGCGGCGATCGCTTCGAGCTGACGCCGATTGATCCGGCCCGCCTCGAGGCCTGCGCGCGCGTCATCAAGGTTCGGGTACGAAATCCACAGCGCCAGGTAGAACGTGGAGCGGCGGTGGGCGCAGATGAAGTACTCGCCTTCGGGTGTGCGTGAGTCGCCCTGACGCACCTTAGGTCCGGTCGGGTTTTGACCCAGTTGGATTCGGTAGGCCTTGATCATTCTCCGGCCGACCCAGAGCTCGAGCCGGCGCTGGGCCTTGTTGAGCAGCAGCCGCGCGTCCCTGAGTTTTCCGTCCCGGAGGCGCAGCCCATAGGCAGCGATGAGGTCGGCGAGAGGCCTCTCCGGTCCGAAAAGCGCCGGATCGTAGAGAGCGTATGTTGTGTCCCAGGGACCCGGGCGGGCCGCCGGGCTCGAAGGGGTCGGTAGCGTAACTGGGGCGGGGTGTCGAACGAAGCAGGAAATAAGCGTCATCGAAACCGTGCCCGTGACGGCGATAAGCAGGCGCATAACTCTTGTTTCATTATTCTGCCTCCGGGCCGTCCTGCATATGACCGAAGGTGTTGCCCTCGGAGTCCTTGCAGACAGCATAGCAACCGAAAAGTGAATCACTCCGGGCAGTTCGGCCTCCTTGTTCGAGCTTTATCTATTTTATCCCGAGTGCAAAATGCTTTCTACCTGATTGCTCACCTTTTTTTTCGCTGCGAGACTCAATAAACACCTTCCCTATAAGAGGCAGCGGATGATCCGCTCGAGCTTAGAGAAAAGGCAGGTTGTCCGAGTTCGGGATTATTGGGCGGCTAAGTTTTTAAATTGGCTCTGGAATAGGCACTGTCCTATCTGGAGAGGCACCGATCCCGGCCTGTCCGAAGTCAAAGATGCCAGGAAGAGGCTGGCTGGGCTAAAGGGCACATAATCTCGGGAGTCTTAATTTCCCCAGATCATCGGATTTCCCATCCGTCGCCCTGGGTCCATTAGAGGTCTTCTAATGTGTTTCCTATCAATAAATGACTGAATTTAGCTTAAGCACGCTCTAGGTAATTGTGACCAAAATGTGACCTATCCTCTCCAATTTACATCGGCTCTCCAATAAGCTAATATTGCTCTTGTCTCGCGCCCGTAGCTCAGTGGATAGAGCGGTGGACTTCGAATCCCATCCTCTTTTTTTCAAAGTTCCCCTAGAAATCGCTTCCATATGGGGAAATTTGTGTTTTTTCTTTTAAGCACCATTAGTCAGATTTAGGCAGATTTAG
>DATKXS010000184.1:0-59020 GCA_035528895.1 Candidatus Desulfaltia sp. | reverse complement strand
TATCACGGACCTAATCACCTCTGACGGCTTCCACACCCTCAAGATAACGGAGCCCCAAAGTAATGCCGCGGGCCGTTGCATGATCCATCTCGAGATGTACTGATAGGAGGACGCCATGAAGACAGGCTATTTCGACGCTGTCCTGAGCGACGGGGGGAAGCCTATCGCGGCCACGGTGACGGTCTACCTTCCCGGGACCTCGACGCCGGCCACGATCTACGCCGACAAGAACGGCTCGGTCCAGAAGGACAACCCCTTCCAGACGGATTCTTACGGTCGTTTTTCCTTCTACGCGACGGGCGGCGCCTACTATGACATCGAGATTTCCGGCATCGGGATTACGACCTACAAGCTCCAGGACGTCTCCTTCCCCTGGACAATACTACCGTAAGAAATTGACGAGGTGAAAACATGAGCGATAAGTGCCGGATCATCTGCGGCCATCTCTGCTGAGCCAGGAGGATCGATGACCATAAGAAAAGCCTGCTACAGCCAGATCTGCATGTTAGGCGAGAAGGAATATGTCCGCCGCGAGGATGGCGTCTGGATCCTCGACGAGGTGGCCGTGAACACCCTGGATTGCGCGATGGCGAACTCTGGGGCGACTCTCCAGAGGCTCATGCCCTGGTCACCCTGGGGAGAGCACCCGGAAGGGATGAAGAGCCAGTTCGCTCCATACGTCCTGATCGGATCGAACTTCGAGCTGAGCGCCTGGAACAGCTGGTACTGGCCTATCGTCCGCAAGGTCGTCGCCATCGGGAAGAGCTACGGCATCACGACCGTATGGTGTCTGGCTGATAACTGTCAATTCCACGGCCCTACAAAAAAGTGGTCGCCGTGGGTGACGAACCTGAACGGCATCACGACGCTGTATGAAAAGGCGGCGCACCCGTTCTTTGGGAAGTTCATCGACAAGAGCATCCTGGAGCTCGACGAGTTCGAGCCCTGGTACTCCTGGGGGAACGAGATGCCCGACCAGTTCATCGACGTGGCCGAGAAGGTTATCTTCCCCCGCCTGGCGTCCGGAAAGCTCAAACCGGAACGCTGTACTTATGGCGCCACGATGCAGTCCCGGGACTGGGTTTGGGACGAGTCCGATAGCAGCTGGAAATATCTGCCGGCAAACGCGGGCGCCCTGGACACGCTGAAGAAAAGGGTTGAGTCCGTGGTTGGGGAGAAGGGAAAACTCGCAATCTGGAAGGAAGTCCATGGAGTCGGCGATGGTCCAAAATGGTCGGAGCCGGGATCGAGTCTCCATCAGTCCCTCTTCTGGTGGGCCCGGAAGAAGGACAACGGCATCCGCATCTGGCTGTCCAATGACGGCTCCTGGAACGGCGACTCCGAGTGCGACTTCGAGGCGTCTACCGGACGCCGCCGTCCGTCTGCGCCCCGGATGAAGATGATTGCCGAAACAGCAAGGGCCTACGGGAACGACATTGTTATCGAGCACCTCCCGAAAGGCGGGGACTTGGGTTGCCAGAAGAAAACGGTCTCTGCCATCTACGAAGGCTTGAACGGGAAAAAACCGGAGGAAAAATATCATTATGAGCCGCCGCTGCCCGAGTTACCGACTCCCCCTGAGCCGGAACCAGAGCCGCCTCCTCCGCAGTCCTGCTACGAGCGGTTCATCAAAGGCCGGCCGTTCTGGAAGTGGCAGATCGGCAAGTTCATCCGGTGTCTTTTCTAACTTCGATCAGGCCATCGAGATGGGGAAGATCGTGAAGCGGGATGGCCTGTTTGGGTATATCTACAAGGGGCGCAAGCTCCGGAAGACGCAAGACCTGAGAAAGGCGGATTTTGCGGCCGTGAGGGGATTGGCCAATGGCATTCAAATTCCACCGTTATCTCGGTGGCTTCGCCCTTATGAGCCTATCTTTAGCACGATCATCATCCAAACCCAGGATGGCGAGCTGATCAGCCGCAGCCGCCCTTTTAATCGATATCTCCTGCTCATGCTGAAATAATTCACGAAGCATACTTCCTATGTGCTGCTGTTTATCGGGAGGCAATAGCGGAATTCTCTGCTTACGGATGTGATTCCAGTCAACATAGTGCCTCCCGAAGCCGGTCGTATGTGAGAGCCATTCGGCAACTACCGCCGGGGTCCGCAGTACCGACCAAATATACATTTGATCGACGCGATCTCTCAACGAAGGTTTGAGTCGTAACACAGTGAACGCTGGCGAGATTAGCAAATCGCTCATGTCGTTCGGCATTACGCAGATCGCCTTGTTCACCGCATTGATATTGCTAATGATTATATCGCCCTTTTTGGCCCTGAACACTTTCTTATAGGACACTTCTTTACCCAATACCGCATCGCCCCTCTCAGGCCGGCCTTCGTAGCTAATACGAAGGAAAGTATATCGTGTATTCGGGTCAAGATCCACAGATTCTTCAATTAGATCGAGAAGGTTCTCGATAATATCGGAATCTGCTCCTGCAATCGTCCATTTATTCTCCAGTTCGGAAACAGACCAGGGTCTAAGGTGCTTTGCATCCAGTCTGCCGTTTAATTTGTCTGGCGGCACGAGCCACGGCCCATTCCGTCCCTGAAGGAAAGAATTGAATGTCGTCGTTATTTCTTCTGTCTCATCGGCGGCAAGTTTTCGGGCATGTTCGGCGTCGCTTGGTCTCGTCTTAGGCGGAACATCATCGCGGCCTATATATTGGCTTTCATAAACGAAACAACCTTGT
This sequence comes from Candidatus Desulfaltia sp., assembly GCA_035528895.1. GTDB lineage: Bacteria > Acidobacteriota > Aminicenantia > Aminicenantales > UBA8522 > UBA8522. The sequence goes on along the minus strand of DATKXS010000184.1, from coordinate 56,323 downwards.
TGTATCTCAGGCTGATTCCTCTTTTTTACTAAGTAGAGAATTGATGTCTTTGCCCTTGCGCCGGCACGACGAAAGGCATCTCCGTGCAAGCTAATCACTGCCCTTATGATGAACCGTTCTCTGATGAAATCGCGTACGAATGGAAAGTTCTTGCCGGCGAGCACGCTATCATCGATAACGGTAAGAAGCCGACCGCCTGGTCGGAGTAGATTCCAATATCTTTCAATGAAGATAACTGACGATCTCAAGGAATTCCTGCGCTTACCCCCATATGTGGTCAATTCATATGTGTCAAGCATGTCCTTTTCTTCAGGGATGCTCGACGAATAGTCCATCGAAAACGGAGGGTTCGTGAGTGCGGCATCGAATTTAGTCTCCTTTTCAAGAAGGCTACGGAGTTCCTCCACTTCACCCCTTACTTCAATTGTGTCGGCGAGAGAGGCCTCTGGAGGATGTTTGAGGGCATCTGTCATATATACTCTACTGCCGCCATCTCCATGAAGGTACATATTTATTCGAGCAATGCGAGCAATCATTGGAGAACGGCCTGCATCAATACCAAAAATGGCTTGATTAGCCACCTTTTCAAGTAGCTCACTGCGTTCGCTGCTCGAAAGAGACTGATTATCATAAACCTGCCGCCTCATTTCTGTCAGAGCCTCAATTAAGAAGCCTCCTGTACCACAACAAGCATCGATAAGCTTCTCGATGCCATTTGGACCACGCTGAGCCTTGAGATTTGCGAGCTTAGTCATCAATTTAACAATACTTCGCGGAGTGAAGTACTGCCCAAGTTCCTTGCCTCGCATCGTTGCGGCGAGAAATGCTTCGAACATTCTCCCATTCAAATCTTCGTCAATGCCGAAAAGGTAGTAATTCTCCAGCTCCTTGACAACACGTCGAACCGTGCCGGGTGATATATTTAACTTTTCGTCTGACTCGAATATTCGCTTTCTCTGGCGCGATTCGATTTCCTGTTCCAAAGACTCAACTAATTGCCTGAACAGTAGCGCATCTATGGGATTTGCATTGTTGGATTCCTGCTCCCTAATCCAGCGCGTGGCGAACCGCACCTTATTGGATGGTAGGGGGTTACCCCTGGTAATCATCTCAAGGAGATTTGGATCATCACGGAGCCGCCGATCTTCCCAAAGTTTCACAAAGAGTATTTTAGCAAATTCCATAAATGCTGCTTGTGGACTCATCTTTTCGGTTTTCCAGATGATACGGTGACAACGCAGGAATGCCTTTTTGACGGCATCCATTGTTGGACGGCTTAGCTCGTGACCTTCAGTCATAATCTTAGGAGTTGTTTTCCATCCGGACCGTGCCACATCTGCGGAAAAAAGCCGACGAAAAGTTTCATATTTTGAATTATGGTCGTTTACATCTTCGAAACGCAAAGAGAGAATCGCTTCCTCTTGGTCCCACACATAGACGCGCGTAAGGAAACCATTAGTTAACATATAATAATGAAGGGGTCGCTCAAGATACTTGCGATTAATCTGGAGCGCATAACCGGCACATTGATAGGTATACTGCTCAATACGCTCTGTTGGTGACTTTGCTTCTATTAACCATCGCGGCTTTTTATGGCAGAATAGAAGAAAGTCGGGTTTGTATAGTTCCTTGCTACGCCCTTTCGGTATGCGAAGGGTTTGAATAGCCTGTTTCGTTTTTATTTCGCTGTCTTTATAGCCCAGATCGGCAAGAAGACGAAGCACGAAAAAAGATTCAACGCTGGCCTCATTCGTCAAATCAGCTGACTTGCAGAATTTATTAGCCGATGAATTGGACATTTCGATTACCCCTCAACCCTCTGAAAATTTTTGGCTTGGCATTGTCAAACTATTCTACATCCATATTTCATGCGTTATCAAGAACTCTATCAATTCTTGTTTATTGTACTTCTATTCATCGGGCTCTTGCGACCAGCCCCCCGCGCCCTCTGTCAACAGACCCGGCAGGGTATAATCTCGCCCATAGTTCGCCCAAAGGCCGGCAAATATGCGCTTTTCTGGGACGCCCTGACATCTCGGGGAATTCTGGAATCCTTTCTATTTCAAGGGTTTAAGGGGAAATCAGGGAAGACCGAAAAACTCGCCGATTGGCCTACCTCGCCATGGCTTCGAAAGGCCGATCAGCAAAGCGGCTTATAGTATATTTTCCCACCCCCCGAAAGTCAATGGAGAAATCGCTCCACGCGCTTGACGGGCCCGACGGCGCATGGTAGGTTCATTCGCAGATGAGGATCGCGGCGCTCCTTCCCCACGTGGAAGTCTTCGGCGGCGTCCGCCGCTATCTCGAGATCGGCAACGCGTTGACCCGAAGAGGTCATGGCTTCACACTTTTCACCCCGGCAGGGAAGAAGCCTGATTGGCTGGAGTACCGGGGAGAGGTCCGGTCCTTTGAGGCCGTTACGGAGGCCGAATTCGACATCGGACTCTGCAGCGAGTATTCCATCCTGAAACAGTTCGACGCCCTCAAGGCCAGGGCGAAATGCTTCTACTTCGTGCTCGAGGGCCATAAAAAGGAAAAAGAAGTCGCCCGGCGTGGTTATCACTTGCTGGGAAATTCTGAAGGCATCTGCCGGCGGGTCGAGCGGAAATACGGCCGCCGCTGTTTCCGAGCGCCGGGCGGAATAAATCCGGAGATATTTTTTCGGTTGCCGGAGCCTGAATCTCCTGCGCCACTTTCTGAGGGACAGATTGCTGCTCAGTCCGATTCCGGCCAATCTGATCCGGGCAGGGAATTCAAGATTCTCTGTTATGGCAGAATCTACAAGAAGAGAAAGGGCGTCCGGCAGGTGATCAAGGCCGTCGAGAAGCTTCATCGAGGGAATCCTCATCTCCTTTTGATTTTTTTCGACAGCCTGGTCGGCGGGGATAGACGTGATCCCCGCCCGCTCGTCAAGACATCCGTGCCCTCCGAGTTCTATCTCGACCTTCCCCAAGCCCGGATGGCCTGGCTCTTCGCCCAGGCCGATATGTTCGCCAGCGCCGAGCGACGCGCCGGCTGGTCCAACACAACCGCCGAGGCCATGGCTTGCCGGCTTCCCGTCGTCTGCACGGCCAGCGGCACCCGCGATTTTGCGGTTCATGAAAAGACCGCCCTCGTCGTCCCCTTTACCCACCCCTGGTTCCTGGCCCGGCAGATCAAGCGCCTGATCGATGATCCCGGATTGCGCCTTCGCCTGGCGAACGCCGGCTACCAGAAGATCAGGGAATTTACCTGGGACGCTCTGGCCGAGCGGCTGGAGGCCACGTTTCGTGGATTCTTGAGCGGGAACCTCTGATATCAACAAGGCGAGGGCCTGTTAGCGACAAGGCCAATTGAGACCGCCAATAGCGCCTTTCTTTCTGGCAAGGGCATAAATTGAATTGCCCCCTTTCTTATGATATCCTTGGCGAGGGAGGCGTCTGCATGGATGAACAGGCTCTGAAAGAGCTTATGCTCAGGGAAAATGAGGACTTCCGGAAGCTCCATGATGAACACCAGGAATGCGAAAAAAGGCTCGAAATCCTTCAGATAAAAAGTTTCTTGAGCGAAGAGGAAAAACTCGAGGAACGGGAACTCAAAAAGCGCAAACTTGCTTTGAAGGACAAGATGTACCTGATGATGGCCGAGTTCCGGAAGGAGCGCTGAGTCACCGCCCCGGAGGCACCCCAGAATGTCCAGCCAGAAGAAGAAATTCCGGGTCGCTCTGATCGGCACCGATTCGCTGCGGGGAAAAGAGATCAAGGCCATCCTCAGCGTTAAAAAATTTCCCCTCTCTCATATCGAGTTCTTTGATGTGGATGTTGAGGAAAAGTACAGCAAGCTGACCGAGTTCCGTGACGAGCCCCGGGTCATCCATCATCCCGGGGGCGCGGCCCTCGAAGGCCTGGACCTCGTTTTCCTGGCCGCCGATAAGGAGACCAACCGGCTCTACGGCCGGCTGGCCGCCAAGAAGAAATACCAGGCGATCGACTTGAGCGAGGCTTTCAGCGGCCAGGATGACATCCCTCTTGTGGTGGCCGGGGTGAACGACTCGCTGCTCACCGCTCGACGCTTCCCCCTGATCGCCAACCCCCACCCGCTGGCGATCATCCTCTCCTCCCTTCTCCATCGACTCGTCGCCAAGTTCGGCCTGGAAAAGGCCGTCGTCTTCGCCCTGCAACCCGTCTCGGCTTTCGATGAGTCCGGCATCGAGGAACTGGCCGGCCAGAGCGCCGCCATGCTCTCCAGCGCCTCCATCAAAAAGGAGGTCTTCCAGGAGCAGATTGCCTTCAACATCCTCTCTCACACCGAGGCCCCGAGCGCCAACGGCTTCTCCTCGGTGGAGCGGCAGGTCGTCGCCGAGGTCAAAAAGGTCCTCGGCCTTCCCGGTCTGCCTCTCTCCCTATCGGTCGTCCAGGCGCCTGTCTTCCACACGTATTCCGTTATGGCCTATCTGGAGCTTCGGGCCGAGGCGGACATTCGAGACCTGGAAGGTCTTTACAAAGAGGGGGCGCTCTTCAAGCTCAGTTCGGCCTCCTCTTCCTGCGTGGTCTCTTCTATCTCCGTGGCCGGGAAAGAGCAGATCTTCATCGGTCAGATCAAGAGGGAAGAATCCTTTCCCCGGGCCTTCTGGATCTGGACGGTTACCGACAACCTGACCCGCGGCTCCGCCCTCAACGCTCTGGAGATCGCCCGCATCCTGTTCGACCACAAACCCGGAGGACGGGCGGCGAAATGAAAGATATTCTCGCCCTCTTCCGGCTCGCCCGTCGGGAGAAGAGGCTCCTCATCCTGTCCTTCGTCTGTTCCGCCTTTGTGGCCTTTTTCACCTATGTCTTTATCAACCTCGTCCAGCCCATCATGGACAGGCTCTTCCAACTGGGCCCTGCAAAATCCGTTCCTGGAAAGGCCCGCTTCATGGATGTCGTTTTTCGGTTTTTGCGCATTGACGAAACCCAGCTCGTCAAGTTCCTCCCCCTGCTCGTCTTGATCGTCATTTTCGGCAAGGGGCTGTTCACTTTTCTCTCCTCGTATTTCATGAAGGGAGTGGGGCATCGGGTGGTCAAGCGGCTGCGCGACGACCTCTTCACCCATCTTATCTACCAGTCCAGCAGCTTCTTCGACCGGGTGCCTACCGGTGATCTGATGTCGCGCCTGACCAGCGACGTGGAGAAGATCCACCAGGCCATCTCGGGGAGCATGGCCGATTTCATTGAAGAGATGTTCATCCTATTCGCCCTCCTTGTGGGTGTCTTCGTCATCGACTTCCGCCTGGCCATCGCCGCCTTTGTCATCACCCCGCTGGCCGTTATCCCCCTGGCCCTGTTCAGCCGCCAGCTCAAGAGAAAAAGTCTGGTCGGCCAGAGAAAGATGTCCCAGATCTACAGTCTCCTTCACGAGGGCATCACCGGCAACAGGATCATCAAGGCTTTCACCAGCGAAGAGTTCGAGATCAGGAAATTCTTCCAGACGACGGCCAGCTATTTCCGGACGAGCATGAAACTGGCCTGGATCGGGAGCCTCTCTTCTCCCTTCATGGAATTCCTCGGCGGTGTGGTCGGAGCCTTTATCCTTTATGTGGGGACACGCCGCATCTCCCAGGGCGCGATCAGCCCCGGCGATTTCGGCGCCTTCGTCATGGCCGTCTTCATGATGTACACTCCCATCAACCGCCTCAATCGCGCCAACAACGTCATCCAGCAGGCCGTCGCCTCTCATCAGCGCATCGGGGAGATCCTGAAGGAGATGCCCCAGATTCAGGATGCCCCTGCGGCCTACCCGCTGCCGTCCGTTCAGGGTCGCGTGACCTTCGAGAGGGTTTCCTTCTGCTACAACGAAAACCGGCCGACGCTCAGCGATATCACTTTCGAAGTGGGCCGCAACGAAACGGCCGCCTTCGTCGGGCTCAGCGGCGCCGGGAAAACGACCATCATCAACCTCCTTTCCCGCTTCTACGATCCGACGTCGGGAAGGATCATGATCGACGGCATCGACGTGAAGGAGGTGACCCTGAGCTCCCTCCGCTCTCAATTGGGACTGGTGACGCAGGAGACCATCCTTTTCAACGATACCGCGCGCAACAATATCGCCTACGGCCTGGGGGATGTTCAGTTCGAGCGGGTCGTCGAAGCCGCCCGGGCCGCCCAAGCCCACGAGTTCATCGCCGCCCTTCCCCAGGGTTACGATAGCGCGATCGGCGAGAAAGGAGGGCAGCTCTCAAGCGGCCAGCGCCAGCGCCTGGCCATCGCCCGGGCCTTGCTCAAGAACCCCCCCATCCTCATCCTCGACGAGGCCACCTCCGCCCTGGACACCGAATCTGAGAGGCTCATCCAGATCGCCTTGGCCAACGTCATGAAGAACCGCACGACCCTGGTCATCGCCCACCGGATCTCGACCATCCGCAACGCCGACCGGATTTTCGTGGTGGACAACGGCCGCATCGTCGAATCCGGGAGTCATGACGAGCTGTACGAAATGAACGGCATCTACCGCAAGCTTTACGACCTGCAGTTCCCTGAGAAAGAGGAGGACATCCCATGAGGAGCATGACGGGGTTCGGCGAGAGGAGGTTCACGGCGCCGGGTTTCCGCGTCAAGATCAGCATAAAAAGCCTCAACCACCGCTTTTTCGACTGGAACTACAAGGGGGCTCCGCTCGGCGAACTGGAGAACAGGTTCCGCGCCCTGGCCCAGAAAAAGCTTCTCCGCGGTCGCATCGAGGCGGCCATCGACCTGGACTTCCTGGATCCGTCGCGCTGGGAGATTGTCATCAACGAAGCCCTCCTCGAGAAGATCCTGGCGACCATGGAGAAGGCGTCCAGGCGCATGGGGAAGTCCGTCAGCATCTCGGTGGACAATATCTTTCGCATCCCTCAGGTGGTCGAGGTCCGGCGCAAGGAACTGACTCCAGAGACGCGCTCGTTCCTGGAGAGGGCTTTCGATGAGACCCTCGATCAGGTCCTTAAAGAGAGGCGCCGTGAAGGGCGAGAGACCGCCCGTCAGGTCCGGCGACACCTCCATTCGATGAAGCGGTCCCTCCGCCGGATCGAAAGCCTGGCCAGGGCGCAGCCGCGCCGGATCCGGGCCAGGCTGGCCCAGCGTCTGAGGGAGCTCGACGGGAATCTCCCCGTGGAGGAAGAAAGAATCGCGGGCGAAGTGGCCTTCCTCGTTCAGAAGGCCGATATCGCCGAGGAGATCATGCGGCTGCAGAGCCATATCGGTGCCTTCGAGCAGTGGCTTAGGCCGGAGCGGGAGGAGCCGGTGGGGAGGATGCTGGACTTCCTCTCCCAGGAGATCGTCCGGGAAGCCAACACCGTCAACTCCAAGAGCCAGAATATCGTCATCACCAAGGAGAGTCTGGCCATCAAGGGTGAGGTGGAAAGTATCCGCCAACACATCCAGAACATTGAGTGAGAGAAAGAGATGATTTATGTCGTCTCCGGGCCATCGGGATGCGGGAAGTCGACCCTCATCCGGCAGGTCTTCGCCAACCTCGAGGATGTCCGCTTCGTGGTCTCCCACACGACCCGGGAGAAACGGGAAGCGGAGGTTGAGGGGAGGGATTACTATTTCGTGGACCGGGACTCCTTCCGGAGGATGGTCCGGAGGGGCCAATTCGTCGAGTGGGCGCTCGTCCATGGAGCTTACTACGGGACGTCCAAGAAAGAGCTGGCCAAAGGCGGCTACAAAGACATCGTCCTGGACATCGATATCCAGGGAGCCCGTCAGATCCGCAAAAAGGTCCCCTCGGCCGTCTTCATTTTCGTCCTGCCGCCGAGCTTCGAAGAGCTGCGGAAGAGGATCGAGGGACGGGGGCTGGACAGTGCCGAGGCCGTCCGGAAAAGGATGGCCACGGCCAGGAATGAAGTCCGGGCTTACGCTTCGTTCGATTACGTCCTGGTCAACGACGATCTCGACAGAGCCGCGGACGAGCTCGAATCCATCCTGCGGTGCCGGCGGGCGCTTCTTTCGGACCGGAGACGGGCTATCCAGCCGATCCTGAAGAGTTTCCGCGGCAAAGGGTGAGAAACTGCTATGCATAAAATCGCTTTGGGCGTCAGCTCCTCCGTCAGTATCTATAAGGCCTGTGAGGTCCTCCGCGGTTTCCAGAAAAAAGGGATCGCCGTCCAGGTCATCATGACACCGAACGCGGCCAAGCTCGTCTCGCCCCAGTTGTTCAGCGCCCTCTCCGGCAGGGAGGCGGCGGTCGACCTCTTCGGAGAAGGGGACACGGACCGGATCGCCCATATCTCTCTGGCTGAGGAGATTTCTCTTCTGGTCATCGCTCCGGCCACGGCCAACATTATCGCCAAGCTGGCCGGCGGGGTGGCCGATGATTTCCTGTCCACGTTTTACCTGGCCGTGCGCTGCCCGGTGCTCATCGCCCCGGCCATGAACGAAGCCATGTATCTCCATCCCCAGACCCAGTCCAATATCCGGAAGCTCCAGGCTGCTGGCGTCGAGTTCATCCTGCCCGGAAAAGGCTATCTGGCCTGCCGGGAGGAAGGCTGGGGCCGCCTGCCCGCTCCCGAAAGGATCGTTGAATGCGGCCTGCAGCTTCTGGAGAGGAGCGAGAGTCTAAAAGGCCGGACCATCCTCGTCACGGCCGGACCGACCCGCGAACCCCTCGATCCCGTCCGCTACCTCTCCAACCGGTCCTCGGGGAGGATGGGCTACGAGCTGGCCGGGGAAGCTCTGCGACGGGGAGCCAGGGTTATTATCGTCTCCGGGCCGACCTCGCTTTTCCCCCCGCCCGGTGCCGAGATGCGGGCAGTGGAAACCGCCGCCGAGATGGCCCGGGAGGTCAAGAAGAATTTCGCCTGGGCCGATGTCCTGATCATGGCCGCGGCCGTGGCCGATTTTCGGTCGGCCGGCCGGTCCCAAAAGAAGATCAAGAAGAGAGAGGCACCGCCGGTGCTCAGGCTTGTGCCGACCGAAGATATCTTGGCCACTCTGGGCCGGGACGGCGGCCGGGCGAAGAGGATCATCGTCGGGTTCGCGGCCGAGACCGAGGACGTCGCCGCCAACGCCTTGAAAAAGCTCCGGGCGAAGAAGCTCGATCTCATCGTCGCCAACGACGTTTCCCGGAAAGACATCGGGTTCAATTCCGAGGACAACCAGGTCATGATCATCGACCGGAAAGGGACGGCCGTCGAATCGGACAAAGCGAGCAAGCGGGAGATCAGCCGCCTGATCATGGATCGAATCGAGGTTTTGCTTGACCGAAAAAAATAGGCCGCGCCTCGAGCGCCTCGAGCGGGAACTCCGCTTCCTTTCCGATATCGGCGCCGAGTTCATCTTTGCTCCGGGGGGAAAAAGAAAAACTCTGATGAAGGGCCCGGAAGTGGGTATAACGCCGTCCGCGGAGGCGGCTCCCCGATCCCATATCCAACGAACGGGCGGCGCGGAGAAGTCGAAGGTCCTCCAAGACCTGAACCAGAGGATCCTAACCTGCACCCTTTGCCCTCTCTCTCAGGGTCGGACGCACGCCGTCCCCGGGGAAGGCAATGACCGGGCGGAATTGATGTTCGTCGGCGAGGGTCCGGGTGCGGACGAAGACTCCCAGGGCCGACCGTTCGTCGGCCGGGCCGGGCAGCTCCTGAGCAGGATCATCGCGGCCATGGGCTTCAAGCGCGAAGACGTCTACATCACCAACATCGTCAAATGCCGACCGCCCAAGAACCGCACGCCGGTCCGGGAAGAGATCGAGGCCTGCCGGCCCTACCTCATCGCCCAGATCGAGGCGATCGCCCCCAGGGTGATCGTGTCGCTGGGCAAGGTGGCTACCGACTTTTTCCATCCCTCACCGACGGGGATGACCAAGCTGAGGGGGCAATTCGTCGAGTCCGGGAAGATCCTCGTTATGCCCACCTTCCATCCATCCTATATCGTCCGGAACGAAGGCAACAAGGAGCTCAAGAAGCTTGTCTGGCAGGACATGAAGCAGGTCATGGCCGTCCTCAGCAAAACATGACGCTCTACGCCGACGTCATCCTGCCCCTCCCTCTCGATCAACCCTACACATACTCTCTGCCCAAGGAGATGGAAGGGAAAGCCCGGGTGGGCTCGCGCGTCCTCGTCCCGCTCGGAGAACGTTGGCTGACGGGAATCGTGGTCGGTCTCAGGAAAAGAAAGCCCGAGCGGGCCATGAAGGTCAAGCCCGTCGCCGAGGTGCTGGATGAGACACCTCTCTTCACTCCCCAGCTTCTTGCCTTCGCCCGGAGGGTCGGCCGATCCTTTCTTGTTCCCTGGGGAGAAATGCTCCAGTCCGCGGTGCCGCCTTCTCTCTTCGTCAGGAGCAGGGCTTCTGTCTCCCTGACGCCGCAAGGAAAAGAGGCCCTTGAGAAAGGTCTCCTCAGCGAAGACGAATGCCAACTGGCGGCTCTGCTCGGGACAAGGCCCCATTCGCCGCTTTTCCTGGAGAGGAAAAGCCGGGTCAAGAACGTCTCCGCTCTCCTGTCCAGGATGCGGAAAAAGGAGCTTGTTACGGTCGAGAAATCGGTCCGGCAGGTGCGTCGAAGGATCCGACCCGAGGCCACCCGAGGATCCGCCCAGCTCGAGCTGGACTTCTCTTCGGGTGAGACGGTCTTCCGGGCGGCCGGGACGATCTCCGGGGCGATGGCGAAAAAGGCCTTCTCTCCCTTTCTCCTTTTCGGTCCGGCCGGACGGCGAAAGGCCGTCTATTCCCGTCTTCTTCGGGAGGCGGTCTCGAGCTCGGGGCGCGTCCTTTTTCTCGTCCCCGAAATCTCTCTAACGCCGGCCTTGATCGAGGAGTTCGAGAAGAGCCTTGGAGACGGGCTGGCGCTCCTGCACAGCCAGATGACGGACAGACAGCGAGAACTCGAATGGCAAAAGGTCAGAGAGCGCCGTGTCCAGGTTGTCATCGGATCCCGCTCGGCGCTTTTCTCGCCGCTCGACAACCTCCGTCTGATCATCCTCGACGGAGAGCAAGACGAAAGTTATTCTCAGCAGGAGGGACTGCCCTTTGATGTGCGGAGGGCAGCGAGGCTCCGGGCTGAGGAGGAGAAGGCCGTCCTGGTGCTGGGCAGCTCTGCGCCGACGATCGAATCCTTCCAGCGGGCCCGAAAAGGCCGTTATCTGATCGATCTCGGCCCTGAGTCTTTCAGACCGAAAGTAACCCTGCTCGATTTCCGCGGCCGTTCAGGGCTGATCGATCCCCGGCTGATCAGGGCCATCCAGGAGCGGCTGGACGGGCACGAGCAAGCTATCCTGTTTTTCAACCGCCGGGGTTATGCCTCCTATCTCGTCTGCAACCGATGCGGGTTCGTACCGAGCTGCGACCGCTGTGATCTTTCCCTGGCCTACCATAGGAGCGAAGGAAAGCTGGTCTGCCATGCCTGCCGCCGGACCGTTCCGGCAGAGATGAATTGCCCGCGCTGCCGGGGGCGCCTGACCGCCAGGAGGGGCGCCGGGATCGAGGCCGTGGCCGAGGATTTGAGACGGACATTTCCCCGGAAGCGAATCGAGGTCTTCGCCGCCGACGAAGCCGGCCGGAAAAAGGAAAGGGAGTCTCTTCTGGGGGGGTTTGAGAAAAGGGAAATCGATATCCTGGTCGGGACGCAATTCCTGGCCCACAAAGCCGGCCTTCCGCCGGTTGCGCTTGTCGGCATCCTCCATCCGGAGATGGTCCTTCATCTGGCTGACTTCCGGTCGGGGCAGAAAGCCTACCAGGCGATCTCCCGGGCCTTCCGTTTCCTGCGGGAGGAAAAAGGCGCCGAGATTTTTATCCAGACGTTCGCACCCGACCATTACAGCATCCGGGAGGCAGCCCGGGGGGACTACGCGGCGTTTTACGAGCGGGAGCTCGAGTTCCGCCGCCTTCTCGACTATCCGCCCTTTTCTTCCTTGGCGGAAGTCGTCTTCAGCGGCGAGAATTTGCGCCGGCTGGCCGGAACGGCGAGAATGTTTGCCAGTCAGGTCAAAACGATAGGAAAAGGCATTCAGGTTTACGGGCCTGCCTTGGCCCCGATAGCCAGAATGAGGGGGCTTCACCGCGTCCAGGTGACTCTCAGGGCACGGAGAACTGAGAAGATAGCCAAAATTCTGGCTCAAATACTCCCGGGGATTCGAACAAAAAAGTCTGTTTTTTTCTTCGATTAAGAAGAAAGGCGCAAGTCCCGAAAGAAAAACCTCCGTATCCCGGGATCAGCTTCGCGGATCAAGGTCAATTGTTACTCGTCGCTGCGAATAACATAGATAGGGGTTTTGTCGGAAATAAACTGGGACCCCTCCCAGGCAACCGTCGCCCGGATGTAGATCGTCATTTCCCTCCCCAATTCGTTGTAGAGCGGGCCATAGTAGCTGGTCTGGACAGTACCGTTCGCGTCTGTGGTTTTTGTCAGAAAATCCAATTTGTCTTCGAAATAGCCGAGGCTGCCACGGGGGGAGTCTATTTTGAACAAGACAGTTTGACCGGCCAGAGGAATCCCGTCGTATTTTTTCAGCGTGGCTGTGATCGTGGCCATCTGCCGCTCGTAAGGGCCCGCAATGATCGCATTGGGACTGGCGGTCAGGTTGAGAATGACCGCAATCGAAGAAGGGCCCAAGGGAGAAGGTTCGCTGATGGTATCACTCTTGCAAGAATTGAGAGCGAAAAGAATCAAGGCCAAAGAGATCGCGATCAAAACAGGCTTTTTGTTTGTCTTCATGTTGATCACCTTTTCATACTCGGGTTTTATCAGTTGGCCTGATCCACGTAATTGGCGAAATAGACGGTCAGGTAGCCGGTGGCCTTGACCGTCCTGTTCACCATGTCATGGCCGTAGAATTCGACCTTGGCCGTGCAGGCCAGGACCATCTCCGCTCCGAGGTCGCCCAGCTCGATCAGGGGAGTCTCCAGCTTGGCGACCTCCCTCACCAGGACCAGGCTGAACGATGCCGTCGAGCCGGCCTTGACGACGGTGGACATCGACCCTTCGAAGGGATAAGGGACATCCTGACCGGGGACATTCCTGCCATCCGTCCGGGTGAAACTCACCAGGTAACGGGTTACGACGATATCGTTGTACTGGGACGTTCCCAGGAGCGGGTCAGAGTCCAGGGTCTCCGCCCGGAGGGTTGCCGTGGCCGAATCCGACCGGACGCTTCCCGTGCTCAACAGGACATCGGACTGCAGGAAATTCGCGCTGGTGCCGTCGGCATCCGTGCCCAGGATGTTATCGATGATGAGCCAGCTGGCCGACCGGGAATCGTCCTCGACCGGGTTGCAGGAATTGAGCACCAGGAAAGCCGAAATGATGACCGCTGTGCCGAATACCTTCTTCATGTTTTTCATGGTCGCACCCCTTATTTTATGATTCGGGGAGTGATAAAGATGAGTAACTCCCGATTCTGTTTCGTCCGGGCGAACGATTTGAACAGGTTGCCCAGGATGGGTATGGTGTGCAGGAACGGTACCCGTTCTCGGGTGATCGAATCCTCCGTCCGGTAGATGCCGCCGATGACCGTGGTCCCGCCGTCGGGGATCATCACCGTCGTCCTGGCGCTTTGGGTGGTTATCGGCGGAATGCCGTTGACCAGGTTGGCGAAATCGGCGGCGTTGTTCTGGATCTCGATCGTCATGATGATCGTCCCTTCGGCCGTGATCTGGGGCGTGGCCCGGAGCTCCAGGGCGGCATTGACGTAACGCGTCGTGACCGTGAAATTGGCCACCGTCTGAACCGGGATCTGCCGGCCTTGGACGATCTCAGCCTGCTGGTTGTTCTGGGTCGTGACCTTGGGACTCGAGATGATCCGGCCTTCTCCGGCATGCTCCAGGGCGGAGAGGTACATGTCCAGCCGGAACGTGTCCAGGATGTTGGCAAAGGAGAACCCGAGGGCGGTGTTGAAGGCGGGCGCCGGCAGGTTGATGGAGTATCCGCCGAGCGGGCCGCCGATCCCCTTGGTCACGATGCCCTGGGGGATCACCGAGCCGTCCACCAGTGCCTTGTTGGGGAACTGGAGGCTGGTCTGGTTTCCGTAGAAAGGATCGGCCACTCCACGCCAGCCCCACTGGATGCCGAGGTTGCGGATGAAGGTCGAGGTGGCCTCGACGATCCGCGCTTCGATCGACACCTGCGGCGTGGGCGTGTCCAGGACGGAGAGCAGTCTCTCGAGGAGGTCCAGGTTCTCCCGGACGTCGGAGATGATCAGCGTGTTCGTCCGTTCGTCGATGGTGATCTCGCCCCGCTGTGATTTCTTGGCGTTCAGGAGAGCCATCACGTCCCGGGCCTTGGAATAGGACAGGGTGACTGTCTTGACGATGATCGGACCGGCGAGTTCTTTACTCTCCCGTAGCTTTCTCTGGTCCTCGTCCTCCCGGGTCAGCACGCTGACCGGGGCGATGCGGAGGACGTTCCCCTCCAGGACCTTGCCGAGCTTGTTATTGCGGAGAAGAATATCAAGGGCTTGATCCCAGGGGACATCCTCGAGGTTACAGGTCACGACGCCCCTGACCTCGGGGTCGAAGACGACGTTTAGCTTAGCGAAGTCACCGAGATAGAGGATGACATCCCGGAGGTCGGCATCCTTGAACTTCAGGGAGATGATCTCACCCGTGTATTTGACCTCTCTTTCCATGAGAGTTTTGGGCTGGTATCTCTGTTCCTGTTCCTGACCGATGTTCAAGTCCTCTTGCCGGGTGGGCGGCGGAGCGCTTTTTTCGGTAGCGGCCTTGCCGTTCTTTCCGTTATCCGCTTTGGCCGGGGCGGCGGGAACAAGGGACTTGACCTCGGCCTTGGGAGCGGCTTCGATCTGGGGAGCGTTCACAACCGGGGGCGGGGGAGGGGGGTCCGACTTCCGGACAGCGGGTCCGCCGGCTGAGGCCAGGACCGGAGTCTCGTTCTTGATAAACGAAACGACGATCTCGTCGCTGTCCGAGCGGAGACTGTAATATAAAGGTTCCTTCAGGTCGAAGACCATCCGAGTGATGGAGCGGGGATTGCTGAGCTGGAATTGGGCAACCCGAACCTTTTTCAATCCGTACCGATCAACCGGAAGCAAGGAGGCCGGCTCTTCGTAAACCGCGTTGAAGACATCGACAACCAGGCGCAGGGGATTTTCCAGCGTGAAGACCTGAGAAACGATGCCGCCGCTGAGCTTGGCCCGGAATTGAACCTCGCCCTCCTTGTTTTCCATGTTCACCGTGTTCATGAAGACCGTCGAACCGGCGCTCTCGTCCAACTGCTGCTGGACCTGGGTCTCGATCGGGGGATCTCCCGGTCCCCTCTGGATCCTGTTCAGTGCCACGACCGTCCGGTTCTCCTCGACCGTGACCGTGAAGGGAACGGGTTCGCGGAGATGGATCGACAACCGGGCCCGTTCGGCCCCCGCTCTTTCCAGCTGGATAGCGGTGACGAGCGGGGAATCGGCCGTCTGGATCTGGGGCTGAGCGCTGAGGTTGACGTGGTCGAGCTCGAGGACGAGCGCCTTGTCCGCGTAGTAGGTCCGGGTGAGAGTCAGGGGCTTGTCTGTTTCCAGGACGACCCAGTTGTTCAGCTGACCCGGTTGAGCGGTGATCTTATTTATCGTGGCCGCGGCAGGGGAACCGTGCCCATAGCCGGCGAAAACAACCACAAGGCTCAGGGTGGTGAAGAGCAGCCAATAAGCTTTCCTTTTCATGTTTTAACGCTCCTCTGGGTTTATTTCTTTGATGATATCTTTGGGTTTAGTCAAAGGGATGCCCCGCTCGTTGGTCTTGCGAAAGATGACCTGGGTCTCTCCGATCGACAGGGTGAACCCGTCCGATAACTTATCGCCGATCTCGAAATAGTACGGGAATCCCTGGGGACCGCTGAGGATGGCCGTATACTTCTTTTTGTATTTGACGATCCCGATGAGGTTGATATCATCGATAAAGAGCTGAGGCGCTGCGCCGAGCGCCGACTTATCCTTGAGCTCTTTTCCGCCCAGGAGATTCTTGAAGGGATCCCTCCGGCCGGAGGCGTCGTAGGTGGGCTGGTTCATCTGCAGGTCGATGAGAGGCTCCCTCTCCGGCGCGGGCTTCTGCTCCTGCGGGAAGAGGAGGCCGATCCCTCCGAGAAAAAGGCTCAGACAAAGCAGCAGAATGCCGGGATGTTTCATCTTGTCCTCCTCGTGGGCTGAGGTTTTGCCGCCGGCGCGGTTTCCGCCTCTTCCAGGAAGATGTAAGTCTTGGCCGTGAAGTTGGAGGAGATGGTCAAATCATCCGTCTGGTTATTCAGGGCTTTGATCGTGAAGTTCTCGATGTTGAAGATGCGGGCGAACTTGCTCAGCCGGTCGAAGAAGGAAGCCAGGTTATGATAATTCCCCCGGATCTCCATCGGGATCGGCCATTCCGAGTAGAATTCCCGGTTGACCTCTCCCCGGGGAGTGAAGCGGATTAGGTCCAGCCTGGAATCGAAAGCCATCTGCTGGACCCGCCTGAGGATGACATCGACCTCCTTCCTGAGAGGGATGATCACTTCCAGCTCTTTCAGGGTCTGGGTGAGGGTGGCCAGCTCGGCTTCGATAATGTCCAGCTGCTGTTTCTTTTCGAGGAATGACTGGACTTCTTTTTCCACGTTCTGCCTCTCCACCTTGATCTGGTTGAGCTCGGCCTGTTGAGGCTTGAAATAAAGGAAAAAGGCTAGTCCGAGAATGATCACCGCTAAAAGGATGTAGCCGTACCAGGGCGTGTTTTTCATGATGATCACCTTTTCTTGGCTTTGGGCTTCGGCTTGGCCGCGGCTTTCTGGGGGGGCGGCTGCGCGGCCGCGGGCAGCACGTAGTTCAGGGTCAGCGAGAACTCGAGGAACTGGGCGTTCCGTCCCGACTTCTGAGTGGAGGAGATAAGGTTGATGTTGGTAAGGTGGGGGCTGCTCTCCAGGTTGTAGATATAATCGGCGATGAGGTTGTTGGACAGGGCGTTCCCTTTGATCTGGATCATCTGGCCCTGGCAGGAGACCTCGGTCAGCCAAATCCAGTCCGGGAGCTTCCTGCTGAGCTCGTCCATGATGGTGACGGCGCTGTCCTGTTGGGCGCGCAGCTGGATGATGAGGCCGATCTTGCGCTCGAATAGGGCCTTCTGCTTCTCGAGCTCATCCAGCTTGGCGATGACGTACTCGAGCTTCTTCTTCTCGGCCTGGGCGGTCTGGAGCCGCTCTTTTTCCTGGTTGATCATCCTCTTTTGAAGAAAAAAGGCGGCGGCCAGGACAACAATGAGGAGCAGCGCGAAGACCGAGGTGATGGGAAAGGCCTTCTTGGCCTTGAACTTCGGCCCGGCGACGACGGGCCCTTCCCTGAACTCTTTGCTTTCCGGTTTTAAGAGGTTGATTCGGATCATGTTACTTTTCCATTTTCCTGATGGCGAGCCCGACGGCCACACCGAAGAGGGGGGCCATTTCCTGCGGATAGACGGGTTCGAGCCTTTTCTCATCAAAGGCGACGTTGCGGAAGGGATTGAACGCCTCGGTCTTGATCCCGAACTTCTGCTCGAAGGACTGGGCGATGTTCTTGAGTTGGGCCAATCCGCCACTCAGATAAATTTGTTCGATTTTCTTTTCTTTCTTCTCACCGGCCTCGTAAAAGGAAAAGGTCTTGTCGATCTCATCGAGCAAGTCCTTGACGTTGAAACTGACCAGTTCGTCCACCTTCTCGGGAGCCACGCTCTTGACGGGAATTCCTTTGAGCAGCTTCTCGGCTTCGTCGAAGCTGAGGTTCAGTTCCTTGCGGATGTTCTCGATGAAGAAGAAACCGCCGAGCGAGAGGTCGCGGACGAGCTGCGATGTTCCCCGCTCGATGATCGCCACATTGGTGATATTGGCCCCGATGTTGACGACGGCCAGGATCTTGGATTGAAAATCTTCGGGGTAGTTCACCTCCAGGGAGTTCTGGAGGGCGAAGACGTCGATGTCGATAGCCACGAGGTTCTTGCGGGCCTGGTTGACCACGTTGCTGTAGTTGGCGATCTTGTCTTTCTTGGCGGCGACCAGGAGGATGTCCAGATTCCGTTCCTCTGAACCGCGGGGCGGCCGGAGGATGGCGTAGTCGACGTTGGTTTCCTCATAGGGATAGGGGATGTTGTGCTTGGCCTCCCAGACGATGGATTCGGCCAGTTCCTCCTTGTCCATGGCCGGCAGAGAGATCTTCTTGATGATCACCGAGTTGCCGGAAATGGAGATGGCGACGTTCCGGTTCTTGAACTTGTTCTCGTCGAAGATCATCTTGATCGTTTCGACGACGGCGGTGGAGTCGATGATCGTTCCTTCGACGATGGCGTCATGGGGGAGCAGCTCGTAGCCGATGCGGACGACTTCGAAAACGTCCCGGTCCTTTTTCTTCTTGGCAGCAAGCTCGACCGCCTTGATAGAATAAGAACCGATGTCCAATCCGACGATCCCTTTTTCTTGGTTTAAACCGAGCATGTTTGCGCCTGCCTTTATTAAGGTTTTAATGAGAAACCGATAGCTTGCCCTGTCGGAGCTTTTCTCGGAGCCGGTTTTCCACGATCTCCGGAACCAGCCCGGTGACGCATCCGCCCAGCGAAAAGACCTCCTTGACCACACTGGAGCTCAGGAAGGAGTAATGGACGCTGGGCATCATGTAGAGTGTCTCAATGTCGGGGTCGAGCTGGCGGTTCATCAGAGCCATCTGCAGTTCATACTCGAAGTCGGAAACCGCCCGCAGTCCCCGGATCACGATCCGGGCCTGAAGGCTCCGGACGAATTCGACCAGAAGTCCGCCGAAGGCCTTAACCTCGATCTTCGGCTGATCGGCAAAGATCTCCTCGATCATGGTCACCCTATCTTTAGTCGAGAAAAGAGCCTCTTTTTTGGGATTTTTAAGCACAGCGACGATGATTATGTCGAACAGCCTCAACCCCCGCAGGATGATGTCCACGTGGCCGTTGGTAATGGGATCGAAGAAGCCCGGGTATACTGCTCTCCTCTCCATCCAAGGCATAGATCTCTCCGTCTCAACCAGATTATCATTCTCATTATCAGAAAGCATCGCCTTTGTCAACAGAAAATCTTCCTCGGCCAAAGATTTTCGACGGTACCCAGAATCTCATATCCCCGCCGGGGCGTCAATCACCCCTAGCGGGGAGATGGGAGGTGATAAATCGCCGGTCCGCCTCACCAATAAGGATGAGCCACAAGGATCGAATGTTCTTCGCCGGCGGGCGGGGCGGTTGATTTGTCGGCGGGAATAGGGGAAAATAGAATAAGATAGATCTGTGGGAGAAATGCCGCCATGAGACGACGTCTTGGCCTTCTTCTTTTATTGTTCAGCGCGGTCCCGGCCTTGGTCTCCTGGGAAGGCCAAGACCCGGATGCTTATGCCGAGAAACGGCGCCGGATGGTGATCGAACAGCTCGCCGGTCGGGACATCTTCGACCGCCGCGTCCTCGGAGTCCTGGGGAAGGTTCCCCGGCACCTGTTTGTCCTTCCGGCCTATCGAGATCAGGCTTATGAAGACTATCCCCTGCCCATCGAAGAGGGCCAGACCATTTCTCAGCCCTATATCGTGGCCCTGATGACTCAATGCCTCGGCTTGAAGGGCGGGGAAAAGGTCCTGGAGGTCGGGACGGGATCCGGCTATCAAGCGGCCGTCCTCGCCGAGATCGGGGCGCGGGTTTTTTCGGTCGAGATCAACGAACGATTGGCGGCTCAAGCCGCCCGGACTCTTCGGGCGCTCGGCTATGACGATGTCCAGATCAGGTGCGGCGACGGCTATCGAGGCTGGCCTGAGGAGGCCCCGTTTGATGCCGTCATTGTCACCTGTGCTTCCCCCGAGGTCCCGCCTTCCCTCGTCGAGCAGCTCGGGGAAGGCGGCCGCCTGATCATTCCCCTGGGGAGTGCCCGTCATTTCCAGACCTTGACGCTGCTCACTAAAGAGGGTGGGAGGCTGCGAAAAAAAGAGATCTCAGACGTCCGCTTCGTCCCCATGACAGGAGAGGCGCAGAAGAAAAAGGACGGCTAGACGATTTGCTTTTCGGCCTGCTCTTGTGCTAATTTTGGCCCGCACGAGATGATCAAGTTTGGGACTTCGGGTTGGCGGGCCGTGATGGGCGCGGAGTTCACCTTTGCCAATGTCCGAATCGTCGTCCAAGCCATCGCCAATTATCTGAAACGGAGGTTTCCGGGCCGGACGATCTCCGTCGTCGTCAACTACGACACCCGCTTCCTCTCGGAGCGTTTCGCCAACGAGGCGGCCAAGATCCTCTCCCATAACCAGATCCAGGCGCTGCTCTCCGACCGGGACGCCCCGGCTCAAGCCCAGGCGCTTCAGGTTATCATGCGGAAAGCCCAGGCGGGGATCAACTTCACCGCTTCTTTCAACCCACCCGAGTACAACGGCTTGAAATTGAACCTCGAGACCGGCGCTCCCGCTCTCCCCGGTGAGACCGATAAAGTCGAAGAGGAGGTCCGTCGCCTGGCCAAAAGTCCCGCTTCCTTCCCGTACTACCCGCGGACGGATTTTGTCCAGAAGATCGACCTGCAGAGCGACTATCTGGAGTTCATCCAGAAGAAGATCGATTTCGCCTCTATCCAGAAATCCGGGCTCCGGATCGGCGTCGACCTTCTCTATGGGACGAGTCGTGAGTACCTGGACGAGATCCTCGAAGACAACAATATTCCGGTCGAGGAGATCCACGGCTATGTCGATCCCTATTTCGGCGGCATCACGCCCTCGTGCACCGAGCAGAACCTGCGCGAGCTCCGGAAGCTGGTCCTGGAGAAAGAATGCGACCTGGGCATCGCTACGGATGCCGATGGGGACCGTTTCGGGATCCTCGACCAGAACGGACGTTTTGTCATTCAGAACATCATTCTTTCCCTGTTGCTGGATTACCTCATCCGCGTGAAGGGATGGCGGGGAGGGGTCGCCCGCTCTGTGTCCACCACCCACCTGATCGACCGTGTCGCCCGGCGGTACGGTCTCCCCCTGTTCAAGACGCCGGTCGGATTCAAGTATATAGCCGACCTCTTCCTTCGCCGGCAGATCATCTTCGGCGGCGAGGAGAGCGCCTGTATCGCCGTCAAGTCGCACCTGCCGGAAAAGGACGGTATTTTCGCCGGCCTCCTCGTGGCCGAAATGATGGCGGTAACAGGAAAGAGCCTGACCGAACTGCAGCAAGGATTTTTCCGCGAATACGGACGGAAGTTCAGCGGACAGCGGAGCCTCCCTCTCCAGCCGAGAAACGAGCACGTCCTGAGAGAGCTTATCATCAACCCGCCGGAACATCTCGGCGGGAGACGGGTCCTAGGTGTCGAACGGATCGACGGCATCAAGCTCGATTTCGATGATGACGACTGGCTCCTCCTCCGGCTGTCCGGGACCGAGCCGATCGTCCGCTGCTACGCCGAGGCCGGCTCCAAGGCGGAACTGGAGAGGCTTCTCGCCCTCGGAACGAAGGGGCTGACCTGATGGCCCGGGAAGAACGCAAAGGCACCTCTCTCCGGCGGAAGCTCGCCCTGGCGGCCGTGGCCTTCTTTTTTCTGGTACTTCTTATTTCTTCCTTTTTCGGCAAGAAAGGACTCATCGAAATCTACCGGGTGAAAAAGAACTACGAGGCTTTGCTCCAGGAGGTCCAGAGCCTCGAGGCCAGAAAACTCGAGCTCCAGAAGGAGATCGAGGAACTCCAGAGGGACCCGCTGGCCGTGGAGAAAGAGGCCCGCGAGAAACTCTGGCTGATCAAACCCGACGAAAAGGTCATCGTCAAGAAAAAAGAAGAGAAGCGTTGAGGCTGCCGCTCCAAGAAACGCAAGACCTGCTCAAAGACCTCAACCAAGAACAGAAAAGGGCAGTGGCCCATGGCCCTGGGCCGCTCCTCATTATCGCCGGCGCCGGCACCGGCAAGACCCGGGTCATCACCCAGCGGATCGCCACCCTCATCGCTGCCAAGATGGCCAAACCGGAAGAGATCCTGGCCGTGACCTTCACCGAGAAAGCGGCCAACGAGATGGAGGAGCGGGTCGACCAGCTCATTCCCTACAGTTATTCCTTTGTCGAGATCAGCACTTTCAACTCGTTTGGAGAGAGGGTTCTGCGGGATTATGCCCTTGACCTCGGCTATCCGCCGGATTTCAGGCTCCTGGATGATGTCGAGCAGGCCATCTTTTTCCGGGAGAGACTCTTCCGCCTTCCCCTCGATTACTACCGTCCTCTCAGTGTTCCCACCCGGCATATCCAGGAGCTGCTGGACACGATCAAGAAGCTCAAGCAGGAGGATATCAGCCCGGAGGAATATCTCCGGTACGCAGGCGAGCTGGAAAAGCGGTCCGTCGATCCTGCGGACAAGGAAAGGACCCTCAAACATCTGGAGATGGCCCGAGTCTACGGAGCCTACGAGACGTTCCTGAAGAAAGAGGGCAAAATCGATTTCGAGGACCAGGTCCGGCTGGTCGTCGAGCTGTTCCGGAAAAGGCCCTCCGTCCTCGCGGAGTTCCAGGGAAAATTCAGGTATATCCTTGTCGACGAATTCCAGGACACCAACTACATCCAGTTCGAGCTGCTGAAGCTCCTGGCCGCCCGCCACAACAATCTCACTGTCGTGGGAGACGATGACCAGAGCATCTTCCGTTTTCGGGGGGCGTCCCTGGCCAATATCCTCAACTTTCGCGCCTATTACAAAGACCGGGGGATCAGGGTCCGGGAGGTCGTCCTGACCCGGAATTACCGGTCCACTCAGCAGATCCTTGATTCCGCTTACACCTTGATCCAACACAACAATCCTCACCGCCTGGAGGTCAGGGCGAAGGTCCAGAAGAAGCTCGTCTCCGCAGTGGACAGAGAAGAAAAAAGCATCCATCTCCTCCAATTCGACACCCTGTCCCACGAAGCGGACCGGGTGGCCGAGCTGGTCCGCACGAAATGGGAAGCCGGGGCCAGGCTCGGGAACATCGCCATTCTCGTCCGGAGGAACGCCGACGCCGACGCCTTCCTGCGGGCTTTGAACATGAAGCAGGTTCCCTTCCGATTTTCCGGAAGTCGGGGCCTCTATTCCCAGGACGAGGTCAAGATCCTTGTCTCGTTCGTCAGGGCCTTGACCGATTTCGAAGACGGCCGGAGCCTCTTCTTTCTCGCCCACTCCGAGGTCTACCGAATGGACCTTTACAGCCTGACGATCATTTCCAATTATGCCCAGAGGAGAAACCTTCCGCTCCACGGCGTTTTCCGGGAGATCGCTCAGGAGGCCCTGACCCTGGAAGTTAAGCCCGAAGCCGTCGAGAGCGTAAAAAGAATCTACGAGGACCTGCACCATTTCGTTCGTCTCTCCGACACCAAGAATGCCGGCCAAGTGGTCTTCGCCTTTCTCGAGAAGACGGGATATCTCAAGGCGCTCGTCGAATCGGGGAGCCTTGAGGCCGAGCTCAAGATCAAGAATCTCCGGCTCTTCTTCGATAAGATCAAGAATTTCTCCGAGGTCGTGGAGAACGACTCGATCCAATCTTTTGCCCAGCACCTCGACCTTCTCCAGGAGGTCGGAGACAACCCGGCGACGGCCGAGGCCGAGCTCGAGGAAGAAGCGGTCAACGTTCTGACCGTCCACAAGGCCAAGGGCCTCGAATTCGAGGTCGTCTTCATGGTGAGCCTGATCGCCGACCGGTTCCCCGGCCGGGAGAAACGGGAGAAGATCCCGTTCCCGGGCGAGATCTTGAAAGAAAGGCTCCCCTCCGACGACGGTTCCGGGACCGGGAGCGAGTCCTCGGATATCGGTTCGCTTCGGGAAGAAAGGCGTCTTTTTTATGTCGGCATGACGCGGGCAAAAAGGGATCTCTACCTGACCTGGGCAAGAGATTATGGGCTCAAGCGCCTGAAAAAGGTGAGTCCATTCGTCTTGGAAGCCCTGGACATTCCCAAGCAGCCCGGGGAGGTCCAGCGCACTTCGGCCCGGGAAGAGATCAGCCGCTATGGCGAAGGGGCGTCGGCGGGCCGGGTTTCGCCCCGGCTCAAGGTCAAGGACATTCTCACCCTGAGCTATTTCCAGGTTGAGGATTACCTGGTGTGCCCGCTTAAATACCAGTTTCGGCATGTCTGGCGAATCCCCGTTCCACCCCGTCACACGCTGGTCTTCGGCCGGGTCCTCCACAACGTCATCCATTCGTACCTAATGAAAAGGATGGCCGGCGAAGAAATCAGCGAGAAAGAGCTCCTTCGGGAGTATGAAGGACAGTGGATCAACGAGGGATTCCTGAGCCGCGAGCATGAAGCGCAGAGAAAAAAAGCCGGGCGGGAAGCCCTCAAACGCTTCTTCCGGCGCGAAGAATCATCGGGCGGCCTTCCGACATACCTGGAAAAAAGCTTCAAGTGGCAGCAGGATAGGATCCGATTTATCGGGCGCTGGGACCGGGTCGACGTCCGCCCGGAAGGAGCCGTCATCATTGACTTCAAGGCCACCCAGGTCAAAAACCAGAAAGAGGCGGACAAGCGGACGGCGGACAGCCTCCAGATGGACCTTTATGCCCTCTCGTTCGTCAGAACCCAGGACGGTCCTCTCCTCGGGACGGAACTCTATTTCCTGGAATCGGACCTGGTCGGACACGTCGCCAAGGGCGAGAAGGAGATCGAACGGGGCTGGCACAAGGTCAG
This sequence comes from Candidatus Desulfaltia sp., assembly GCA_035528895.1. Lineage (GTDB taxonomy): Bacteria > Acidobacteriota > Aminicenantia > Aminicenantales > UBA8522 > UBA8522. The sequence continues at coordinate 31,793 of DATKXS010000184.1, read as the reverse complement.
AGAAGCGGAAGAGGGCATTCGGATCCGGAGTTTTGCCGCCCGGCCCGATTATCACAACTGCCGGCTCTGCGAATTCAAGACGATCTGTCCAAAGACGTATGCCTACTGACAGGAAGGTTGCGCGGGAGCCGGGAAACTCCTGAGCGGCGGCCGAGACATCAGTCGGTAGGCAGCCAGAAGGGCATGACCGCCCAGGGATTCTCCTTTTGCAGGATTTCCAGCGTTCGCAGCAGGCCATGCAGGTCGGAAGATAAGGGCTGCAAAGCCTTGATATCCAGCCGGCCGGAGAGAGTCCCGAACAGGGTTGTTTTCCTCGGCCAAACGACCAGCCTGACGTTCTCATTAGAAGGAATGCCGGCCAGGTCCTTGGCCAGCTCCAGGGCCTTGTCCAGGCCGCCCAGCTCATCGACCAGCCCGACCTCCTTGGCCTGGTGTCCGGTCCAAACGCGTCCCCGGCCGACCCTGTCGACATCTTCCCTGGAGAGGTTGCGGCCTTCGGCCGCCTTGCTGAGAAACTTATCGTAGGTCCAGAGGATCTGTTCTTTCAAGAGCCTGCGGTCCTCCGGGCTGAAAGGCCGGAAGGTGGAGAACAGGTCGGCCCTCCGTCCGAAGGTCATCTTCTCGGCTGTGATCCCCAGTTTTTCGTAGAGCCCGGCCAGGCTGAACTTTCCTCCCAGGACGCCGATCGACCCGGTCAAGGTTTGGGGCTGGGCGACGATCCGGTGGGCGGCCATGGAGATCCAGTAACCTCCCGAGCCGGCCAGGTCGGACATGGAGACGACCACCGGCTTTTCCTTCTTGGCCAGGACCGTCTCGCGCCAGATGACGTCCGAAGCGACGGCCGATCCGCCGGGGCTGTCCACGCGAAGCACGATCGCCGCAACGGAGCGGTCTTCCCTGGCCCTCCGGATGGCCCGCGAAAGCGTCCGGCTGCCGATCGTGCCGTATGGCCTTTCGCCGCCGATGATCGGTCCCGCGGCATAGATGACGGCGATCTTCCGGCCGGCCTCCAGACCGAGGGAGGCCGGGCTGATCCTGAGGTATTCAGAAAGGGAGGTCCGGTGGAGTTTCCGGTCTTCCTCCTGGAGGAGCTTCTCCAGTTCGTCCTCGTAGCGGAGTTCGTCCACCAGACCGGCGTCGAGTGCCTGTTCACCCTGGTAGAGGCCCTGGTCGATGATGGCTTTGACCTCGGCTTCGCTCTTTTTTCTGGCCTCGGCAACGGCCCGGACGTATTCGGAGAAGATATCCTGATAGATGGCCTCGAGCATCACCTTGTGGGCTTCGGTGAAACCCTTTTCCATGAACATGTTGTAGGCGGTCTTGAATTCTTCAACGTGTTCGAACTGCGCCTCGATGCCCAGCTTGTCCAGCCCTTTCTTGAAAAAAGGAACCCAGCCGCCGACGCCGTTGACACCCAGCCAGCCGAGGGGGTGGAGGATGATCCGATCGCAGGCCGTTGCCAGGTAATATTCCTTGTCGAATTCGGGAGCCTCCTCGATGTAGGCATAGACCTTTTTCCCGGAGGCGCGGAATTCCCGGATGGCCTCCCGGACCTCACTGACCTTGGCCCAATTGCATTCCAGGTAACCAAGCCGGAGGAGGACGCAGCGGATGCGGTCGTCCGCCTTGGCCTTACGGAAACTCTCCCAGATATCGCGGACGGAGATGGGTCTCCCGAGGAAATAGATCGTCAGGAAATCCGGGGCGGAGAACTCCGGGAACGGGCCGGCCAGGTCGATGTCGAGGTAAGAGCCGGCCTTGACTACGGGCGGCCGACCGAACTCGCTGTAGAGGAAAGCCAGGATGGTGGCCGTTACCAGGACCGCAAAGAACAGGAATATCAAGAGGACATATCTGCCTTTCTTCATCTCATCTCCTTATCCCAACTACGGATTTTTCGGCAACAGGTTTTCGCCCCGCGGGCGCCTCCAATATATCAGAAAAAGAGGAGTCGCGGATAGGACTTGATTTCTTAAAATGGATATGAAAGAATGATTCGGCCTTCGCCGTCATCCGTCCCGTCTCGATGGGAAAGATGAGGGTGAGAGCGCAAGGAGGTCTTTTTATATGTCTGCTGTAAAACTTTATGTAGGCAACCTCAACTACAGGACCACAGAGGACAAGCTGAAAGAACTCTTCTCCCAGTACGGAGAGGTGACTTCAGTCAACGTCCTCCAGGGGCGCGGCTTTGGCTTTGTGGAGATGGGCACTCCGGAAGGCGCCCAGGACGCCAAGGCGAAATTGAACGGCACGGAATTCGACGGCCGGAGAATCATCGTCAACGACGCTCGCCCGAGGACAGAGAGGAGCGGGCGCAGCGGCGGCGAGCGGAGAGATCGAAGAGATTTCGGTAAGTTCTAATATAAGTTTCACCCTTTCGTTTCCCTTTTCTGGAAATCCCCGGGAGCAGGTTCCAGAGAGGGGAGGATTCTGCGTTCTTGCCTTCCCCTGCCGGTCTGAATCCCGGTTGCCTGGACGTGGCCGGGGAGCGATTTTCCCGGCTTTCCGCCCCGGCCGGTGAACCTTTGTCCGAATCCGTTCGTAGAAGTCTGTGAAGCGCCCAGGTGAGGTCAGGAATGAACATGGAAAAGCGTCCGCCCGCAACGCTTACCGCCGTTCAGGTGCAGGATGACTTCACCATCCGACGGCGCTATGATAGCCGATAGACCGAGAATGGAAGAAACCAGGACGACGAACAATGAAGACATCCGGATTCTGCTCGAAAGAGCCGTCGAGGGCAACCGGCAGGCCTTCAAGGACATCGTCAGCCTCTATCAGCAGAAAGTCTTCCTCTTGGCCTATTCCATCCTGCGGAACCGAGAAGACGCCCTAGACGTCGTTCAGGAGACTTTCATGAGGCTCTATCAGAAGCTCGACATATACGAGAAGGAGAGGAATTTCCAGGCTTGGCTCCTTCAGATCGCCAAGAACATCAGTATCGATTATTTCCGGAAGCATCACGGCCGGCGCCGGGAACTAGAGAGCGGCCGGAGCGTCGAGGATCTTAACCTGGCGGCCGGAGATTACCGCTCCAACCCGGCGTCCTCGGAACTGCGCCGGGTCATTTCTCTCTGCCTCGAGCGATTGGGGGAGAGGCAGCGGCTGATCTTCGTGATGAGACACTACAACGGGCTCGAGTACAGGGAGATCGCCCAGATCATGGGGATCTCCGTGGGGACGGTCAAATCCCTTCATTTCAAGGCCGTCCGGAACCTCAAACACTGGCTGAGCCCGCAGCTGGGGATGCAACCATGAACGAATGCCGGCGCCTAAGGCGAGATCTCGCGGCCTATTGGGGAGGAGAAATGAGCGAACGCGACCGAGAAAACATCAAGCGGCATCTCGACTCCTGCCCGGCCTGCGCCAAGGAGTTCAAGGCCCTGGAGGGGATCCTGGAGAACGCCGATTCGCTGGGCCGGGAGATGAAGTCCGTGCTGGCCGGCATCGATTGGGACGCCCAGGCGGAGAAGATCGTGAGCGCAGTCTGGGATGAAAAGGTGCGGCCGCAGATAGAGCCGAGACGGGAGCGGGTGTGCCTGTTCGGGCCCCGGTTCAAGCCCGTTCTCGCCGGCCTCCTCCTCGGGATCATGGTCGGAGCGGCGGCCATGTTCGTCGTTTATCGCAGTGGAGTGCTGGAGAAGCCGCCAGCCGAGGCGTTTTTCGCCAGCAACGAGTTTCTGGGCCGTATCGACCAGGAGTTCGCCCGCCGGGAAATCCTGGACTACCTGGACAAGAGCCAGTACGTGCTGCTGGAACTGGCCCAGACTCAAACCGAAAGCGGGGATTGTCGCCTGAGCAAGGCCGCGGCGCGCGAGACCAGGGAACTGCTGTCCAAGAAAAAGTACCTGAATCCCCAGCTCGAGAAGGCCCGGATGGCCAAGGCCAAGGCCATCTGCGACCAGATCGAGATGTTGTTCTTCGAGCTCGCCCAGGTCAGCGAGAGCCTGACTCCCGCTCAGTGCCGGGGAATCCAAAACATGATCGAGGAAAAAAACATTCTCTTGAAAATAAAGCTTTTGAAGAAAGAGCTCCAGGAAAGCGAGGCATAAGGTGAGAAAAACAGCCCTTATCATAATCATCCTGGCGGGTCTCGTCTGCGTCCGGGCGACCGCCCAGGAGTCTTCGGATGAGAAGCTCTTCCAGGAGGCCAAGCTTCTCTTCTTCGACGAGAAATGGGAAGACGCCCAGGAGAAGTTCGAAGATCTCCTGCACGACTATCCCGAAAGCTCTCTGCTCCCCCAGGCGACCTTCTACAGGGCCCAGTGTCTGGCCAGGCGAAAGGGCCACGAGGAAGAAGCCATCGAGGCGTACAAGGATTATCTTTCGGGCAAGCGGAGAAACGACAGCCTGGCCGAGGAGGCGGAATCCTCCATCATCGACCTCGCCTATGAGCTTTATAAGGACGATGAGGAGGACTACCTGGACGAAATCGAGCAGCGCCTGGAAAATCCCAACCGCGTCATCCGGTATTACGCCGCCTTCAAACTGAGCCTGCTGAAGGATAAACAGATCGCCGTCCAGGCCATTCCGGTGCTGGAGAGGATCATCGTCGAGGAGGGCGACAAGGAACTCAGGGATAGGGCGAAGATCGCACTATTGAGGATATCTCCTGACGCCCTGAAACATATCGAGGACCAGGAAGAGCGGGGGAGGGCCAGAGCCCTTAGGATCACCGTCGTCGTCGAAGGGCAGAGAGAGCCCGTGTTTTCGCTCAATATCCCCTGGGCGCTGGCGGACCTGGCTTTTCAGGCCATCCCGGAAAAGGACAAGGCCGCTTTAAGGGCCGAAGGGTATGACCTGGACAAGATCGTCCATCAACTGACCCGGATTAGGGGAAACATCATCGAGATCCGGCCCCGGGATGACAAAACCCGGATCATCAAGATCTGGATCGAGTGAAGGCCTTGCTTTTTCCTCTCGGCAGAAAATGATCTCGTTTCCGTAAAAGGCCGGTCAATCAAGACGTTGCGATCATGACGCGTCCCCGTTGACTTTATCCGCGCCAGCTTCAATAATATTAGCCTTCAGGATAGGACGATGGCCAGACTGTTCGAGTACCAGGGCAAGAAGCTGCTGAAGCAAGGGGGCATTCCTGTCCCGGCGGGAGGTGTGGCTTCCACCCCCGAGGAAGCCCGCGGCATCGCCGAGACGATCGGCCGGCCGGTTGTCCTCAAGATCCAGGTCTGGGTGACCGGACGGGCGGGGGTCGGCGGGATCCAGTTTGCCGCCACACCCGAGGAGGTGGAAACCAAGGCCCGCGGGCTCCTGGGGATGAAGGTCAAGAATTTCGTCGTCGACCGGATCCTGGTGGAAGAAAAATTGGACATCCAGGCCGAGTATTTCACCGGGGTGGTCATCGATGACGCTTCCAAACGGCCGCTTCTCATCTTCAGCCCGGTCGGAGGCACCGGCGTGGAGGAGATCGCCCGCCTCCATCCGGAAAAAGTCGCCCGCCAGACTATCGACGTCCTCAAGGGATTTCCTGAGTACGACGCGCGGAACATGCTCCTCCGGGTGGGGATCGAGGGCGCGCTCCTGCCGAAGCTGTCCGATCTCCTGACCAAGCTCTATAAAATCGCCCGCTCGAGTGACGCCCGCTCGGCCGAGATCAACCCTCTTGTCCTCACGGCAGAGGGAAATCTGTTCGCCGCCGACTGTCACCTTATCATCGATGACTATGCTGTTTACCGCCATCCCGAGTTCGGGATCGAGGTGGCGCGGGAGTTCGACCGGCCGCCGACCGAGCTGGAGAAGATCGCCTACCGGGTCGAGGAAAAAGACTACCGCGGGACCTTCTACTTCTTCCAGATGGTCGAACAAACGGCCGCTAACGAGAAATACATCGGCTTCCATGGCGCCGGTGGCGGCGGGTCGATGATGTCGATGGACGCGGTCCTAAACCGCGGGTTCAAGCTGGCCAATTTTTGCGACACGAGCGGCAACCCTCCGGCCAGCAAGGTCTACCGGGCCGCCAAGATCATCCTCTCCCAGCCCGGGATCAGGGGCTATTTCGCCTCGGGATCGGGGGTCGCCAGCCAGGAGCAGTTCCATTCGGCGCGCGGCCTGGTCAAGGCCTTCCAGGAGGAGCGACTGGCCATCCCCGCGGTCATCCGGCTGGGCGGGAATTTCGAAGAAAGGGCGATCTGGATCCTGCAGACTTATTTGAAGGAAATCCCGGGTGTCGTCGAGGGGTACGGTCGTGACGATACGCCCGAATTCTGCGCCCGCCGGCTCGAAGAGCTGGTAGCGAAGAATCCGGACGGGCGCCATGAAGTGCGGCCGATCGTCGAACCCGCGGTTCCCGAGAAAGCCTATGTCTTCGAGACGGTCACCGGCCGCATCTCCTTCGACCATGTCAAATGCGCGGATTGCCGGACCAAGGGCTGCGTCCCGGCCTGCCTTCCCAAGATCTTGAAGATCGAGGACGGGAAGCCGGTTTTAGCCGTCTCTCCGGAGGAGGCCAAGAAAGGCAAGTGCACTGAATGTCTGGCCTGCGAAATTTTCTGCAAGTTCCACGAACAGGACGCGATCGTCATCCGTCTTCCCATCCCCGGACTCAAAGAGTATAGAGACAAGATCATCGCCGTCAAAAGGGAAACCTGATAACTCACATAGAACATAATAAGAATAAGAACAATGAATAACGGAGAGCAAAGAGATCAAATATCATGGCCATCTTGGTGAATGAGAAGTCGCGGGTCATCATCCAGGGCATCACCGGCCGGGAGGGCATGGTCCGGGCGCAGTTGATGAAGGATTACGGGACGAAAGTCATCGCCGGAGTGACGCCCGGCCGCGGCGGCCAGGATGTTTACGGCATCCCGGTCTATGATTCCGTGCTCCAGGCCTGGGAGAAACAGGGGTCGATGGACGTCAGCGTCATCTTCGTCCCCGCCGCCCTGGTCAGGGGAGCCGCTCTCGAGGCCATCGACGCGGGAGTGAAGCTTCTCGTCATCGTCCCCGACCGCGTGCCCATCCATGACGTCCTGGAGATCGCCGCCCGGGCCGCCGAGAAAGGCGCGCGTTTCGTCGGCCCCAACACCCTCGGCCTGGTCAGCCCGGGCAAAGCGGTCCTGGGGATGATCGGCGGACGCGCCGAGCGGGCCAAGGAATGGTTCAGGCCCGGGTTTGTGGGCGTCAGCTCCCGGAGCGGCGGCATGACCTCGGCCATCTCCTATTATCTCACCCAGGCCGGCCTGGGCCAGAGCACCATCGTCCATGTCGGCGGAGACGCCGTCATCGGCCTCTCCCATCCCGAGATCATGGTGCTCTTCGAGGAGGACCCGGAGACGAAGATGGCCGTGATGTTCGGGGAGATCGGGACGTCCCAGGAGGAGCGGGTGGCCGACCTGATCGAAAGCGGCCGGTTCACCAAACCCCTCATCGCCTACATCGGCGGCAAAGCGGCCAAGTCGGGGACGCGCTTCTCCCATGCCGGGGCCATCGTCGAAGGCTCGCGCGGCTCCCACGAAACCAAGGTGAGGAGGCTGCGCGAGGTCGGCGCGCACGTCGTCGAGGCGATCTCCGATATTCCCGTCAAGGCCAAGGAGCTTGCCGGATCGATCCAGAGTCAGTGAGGGAAAGACAATGGCCGAAGATCTTCATTGGAAAACCGGAATCACCAGCGTCCAGCCGAATAAGGTCCAGCTGCGCGGCTATCCCATCGACCAGCTGATGGGAAAGATCACCTTTTCTCAGGCGATCTACCTTGTCCTCAAGGGCGAGTTGCCTTCGCCCGAGGTCGGGAAGCTCCTCGACGCTGTCTTCGTTTCCTCGGTCGACCACGGCGCCGGTCCGCCGTCGGTCCTTGCTGCCCGCACCGTCGCCTCGACCGGGGCCGAGCTCCATGCCGCCATCGCGGCCGGGGTGCTGGCCATCTCCCGCCTCCACGGCGGGGCCATCGAGGAGGGGATGAAGCTCTTCCAGGCCATCTCCAAGCGGACGGAAGAGATGAAGATCACGGTAGAAGAAGCGGCCCAGGAGATCCTGGCCGAGATGAGAACGAGGGGCGAGCGCGCTTCCGGGTTCGGCCACCGCGTCCACACCCAGGACCCCCGAACAGAGAAGCTCTTCGCCATGGCGGAAGAGCTGAAACTGGCCGGCCGCTACGTCCGCATCGCCCGGATCGTCGAAAAGATATTCAGGGAGAGCGGCAAGCCGCTGCCGATCAACGTGGACGGCGCCATAGCTGCCCTGCTCTGCGATCTCGGCATCCCGGCCGAGATCGGCAACGCCTTCTTCATCATATCCCGGGTGCCGGGACTCGTCGCCCACATCCAGGAAGAGAAGACCAGGATGAAGCCCATGCGCAAGATCCACCCGTCCGACCATGAGTACGACGGGCCGGGAGAAAGAGAGATCCCATGAGAAAGCAATTGGAGGCGCTGCTGCCCGAGCTCCAGCTTATCAAGGACGCGGAGCTTCGGGAGAAGACCATCAAGGTTTGGGTGGAGGCGATGGAGCGGGCCGGCTGGGGGATTAAGGATTTAGCCGAGATGCCCTTCACGCTCTTGATCAAGCACACCGATGTCAACCTCATCACCCACACCCGGGCCGTCACCCTGGCGGCCCTGAAGATCGCCGAGGTCCTGCTGGCGGAGTACCCGGGCAAGATCGCCATCCACCGCGATCATCTTCTTTCCGGAGCCATCCTTCATGACGTCGGCAAGCTCTTCGAATACAAGCGGGAGAAGGGGGAGTTCGTCAAGAGCCGGGAAGGAGAGCTGCTGCGCCATCCCATCTCCGGGGCGGCATTTGCTTTCGCCCACGGCCTTCCCCAGGAGGTCGTCCACATCATCGCCGCCCATTCCAAAGAAGGGGATGGGTCGCGCCGGACGGTCGAGGCCATCATCGTCAACCACGCCGACTTCGTCAACTTCGATGTGCTCAAGGGTTAAGGGAGAATGAGGATTTGGTTAAGTCAGCCCGTCAAAGACTGAGCGGAAGGCTCGAGATAGTGGCATCGAAACCGCGCCCGTTTTCTCCCAGCGCGGAAAACGGGCTCGATTCGTCGTTCGCTCTTCTCTCCCTGCGATCGAGAAATCGTGCCCGCTCACTCCTCATACGGGTTTCTCATGCCACTGCCTCTCGCCTTGCCGCAATAAGGAGTACCCGCTCGTCGCTCATACGGACTTCTCACCATACATCCCTCACCCTTGGAAAAACAAATGGGCTAACTTGCCCAAATCCTCATTCTCCTGAGTAGGGAAAGGTTAAGGAGGGGAAGAGTGGGCAAGACATTCTCGGAAAAGATCCTCGGCAAGAAGGCCGGCAAAGAGGTCAGCGCCGGCGAGGTCGTGACCGTCGCTCCCGACTACTGCCTTTCCCACGACAACTCGGCCGCCATCATCGGCGAGTTCAAGAAACTGGGCGTGGAGCGTGTCAAGGCGCCCGGGAAGCTGGTCATCATCCTCGACCACATCGTCCCGGCGGCCGACGAGAAGTACGCCCAGAACCACAAGACCATCCGCGAGTTCGTGGCTGTCCAGGGCCTGCCCAATTTCTTCGACATCCAGCACGGCGTCTGCCACCAGGTCCTGAGCGAGGCGAGCTTCGCCCTTCCCGGAAAGCTCATCGTCGGGAGCGATTCCCATACCACGACCTACGGGGCTTTCGGGGCGTTCGCGGCCGGGATCGGCCGGACCGAAGCGGCCTCGATTTGGGCAACAGACGAAATCTGGCTGCGCGTGCCGGAAACGCTGCGGATCGAGTTTTCCGGGAAGCTACCGGCCGGCGTTTATGCCAAGGACGTCATCCTCAAGGTCATCGGCGATAACGGCGCCGACCGGGCGAACTACGAGGCCGTCGAATTCGCCGGTCTGGCGGCCGGGGATTTCAGCCTGGCCTCGCGCATGGTCCTGGCCAACATGGCCGCCGAGATGGGGGCCAAAAACGGCTATTTCGAGCCGGACGAGAAGACGCTCGAGTGGGTGAAGGCGCGGGCCCGGGCCGATTACGAGGTTGTCCGGTCAGATAAAGATGCCAAGTACGAGGCGATTCTGAAATATGACCTGTCTGTGCTCGAGCCGCAGGTCGCCTGCCCTCATACCGTGGACAACGTCAAGCCCGTTCGCGAAGTCGAGGGCAAGCCCTTCCACCAGGCACTCATCGGGACGTGCACGAACGGCCGCCTGGAGGACTTCGAGGTCGCGGCCGGGATCCTGAAAGGGAAAAAGGTCCATCCGGGCGTCCGGGCGCTCGTGCTCCCCGCATCGCGGGAAGTTTATGTTGAAGCTATGCGGAAAGGCCTGCTCGAAATCTTATCCGAAGCGGGATGCGTCATTCTCAACCCCGGATGCGGGCCCTGCCTCGGCGCCCACGAGGGCCTGCTGGCGGCGGGCGAGGTCGTGGTCAGCACTTCGAACCGGAATTTCCGGGGCCGGATGGGAAACCGAGACTCCGAGATCTACCTGGCTTCTCCGGCTACAGCTGCCGCCTCCGCGCTCGAAGGCAAGATCACTGACCCGAGGAAACACCGATGAGCAAAGGACGCGTTTGGAAGTACGGGGACGATGTCAACACCGACGTCATTTTTCCGGGGCGGTACACCTACAAGATCATGGAGCCGGCCGAAATGGCCAAGCACGCCATGGAAGACCTCGATCCCGATTTCGCTAGGAACGTCAAGCCCGGCGATGTGGTCGTGGGAGGAAAGAATTTCGGCTGCGGGAGCTCGCGGGAGCAGGCGGCGGCGTGCCTGAGGGCGGCGGGAGTCCAGGCTGTAGTCGCCAAGTCGTTTGCGCGGATCTATTTTCGAAATGCTATTAATTTGGGGTTAGCCGTTCTCCAGTGCGAGGAGGCGTCGGATGCGCTGAAGACGGGCGACGAGGTCGAAATTGACTTCGCGGGAGGGAAGATCATCTCGGGCGGCCGCGTCTTCAAATTCTTCCCGCTTCCCGAGTCGGTCATCGGCATCATCGAGGCCGGCGGCCTAATCGAGCATACGAAAAAGAAGCTGGCCTCCGGCCGCTGAGAATCATATTGTTTTTCCGTCGTCTTTTATTGGCGTTGTTACTTAGGAGATTCCCCCACCTCTCTTCCTCTCAAAGTCTAAAGGGAAGGAACAAAAGTGAAAGAACAAAGGGGGAAGGAACAAACTGTCCACCCCAAACCCTCCTCCCCTGGTGGGAGGAGGTGGGGAGGAGGGGGATCTTTGGCCTGCGGGGTGGCAGCAGAGCCATGAAGAGCCATTTTTTCTGGCCTTGATATAAATGCATAAAACATGCATATATATACATATGAGGACGACTCAAAAATTTGAACTGGAGATCATTCGATCAGAAAAGGTCGATATTTTGGAGAATTTCCGCCTTGTCGAGGCCATGTATAACGAGGCGATCCTGCTGGGGGTGCTCCCCCCTAAAAACGTCCTATCCGGATTGGAAATAGACCTTAAAATCGCCAGAGTGGTGAACAGTGTTCCAAAGTCTTCTTGAGAGAATCGCCGCAGCTCTTAGGTCAAGCCCTGGATCGTCGTTTTCTTGACCGCGCCCCGGCTCCAGATTCCTTATCTGCTGCTCTTCGGGTTCCAGGTTCCCTGCGCGACGGCCGGAATGAAGTTCGCCAACCCCGGCGGTGGGAAGGCCAGGGTCTTATCCCGCTCGGCGCTCATGTAGGCGGCCATCAGAAGCTCGGTCACGTTGAGGCCGTCGTCGAAATTCTCGTTCGGACGCGCGCCCTTGAGGAAAGACTGGACCATGTGCCGGTCCTCCGCCTGGTAGCCGTACTCGTTTTCCTCATCGGCCACCACGGGCATGAGGCCGACCTCGGCGTTCTGTTTCTCCACCAGGTCCTCCCCGGCCTTCCCCTTGACCTTCCGGCTGAAGAAGACCTTGAGCCCGGCGTCGAGGGTGTTGATCTGGAGGGCGTATTCGGGCCCGAGGAGCTCCATGCTCAGACGCAATCCGGCACCGACATAGCACCAAGAGGTCGTCGTCTCGACGACGACCACGTTTCCCTTCTCGTCCCTGTATTCGATGAGGGAGCGGGCGAAGTCCTCGGCCGGCCGCTTGAGATAATCGGTCTTGCCGCCGCTCTGATCGCGGAGGACCTTGGCGTATTCCGGGTTCTGCCATTTCAGGCAGGAGGCGTAGGCGTTGACTTTAACGGGTGTCAGCACGCCCCGCGGCGCCCCGGGCGGGGTCAGCAGGAAGCGGGCCACTTCGACGGAATGACACATCATGTCGTTAAGCACACCGCCACCCTGGAGGGAGCCTTCCCAGAACCAGGGCATGTGCGGTCCGCTGTGCTCCTCGGCCGCCCGGGCGAGATACGGACGCCCTGATAGAGTCGCCCCACGGGCCCAGATGATGCCTTTGCCCCGCACGACAGCCGGCGCGAAGACCTGGTTTTCCAGGTAGCCGTCGAGAAGCTTCGCTTTCCTGACAAGCTCCAACATCCGGCGCGCCTCCTTGACGTTCCGGCCGAGCGGCTTCTCGCAGCAGACGCCGGTCAGGTCCCCTTTCCCTTTCTCTAAAGCGTGGACGATCTCTTCAGTGACTTCCAGCCGGGTGAAGTTCGGGGCGCAGATCCAGATGGCGTCGATCCTGGGATCAGCGATCATATCGGTGATCGACTTGTAGGACTTGGCGTCACCCACCTCGAGCTTCCGGGCGATGCCGACCGCCTCTTCGGCCCTTTTCCTGTCGGGGTCATAGATCCCCAAAATATCCGCATCGCGGACGCCGACCCAGGAACGGATATGAAACCCGGCGACGAAACCTCCGCCGATGATGCCGACGCCCAATTTTCGTTTTTTCATCTGCGACCTCCTGTGCGTGCGGTCATTGTATGGAAATCTTTGCCCGGTGTAAAGATGAGAAAAATGGGGACGGTTCTATTTTTTTTCACCCTCTCCCTCCACCCTCTCCCATCAAGGGAGAGGGATATTAAAAAAAATGACCCGTCTCCATTTTTTTGGCTGGCCCCCATTTCTTTGGCCCGTCCCCATTTTTCTTCCTCTTTTCGGGTAAATATGCTACATTTTTGCTGCCCATGAAAGGAGCTGAATATGGCTAAGTACAAGATCGCCGTGTTGCCCGGAGACGGTGTGGGAGGGGACGTCATCGAAGCGGCCATGATGGTCCTCAACAAGCTGGCCGTGGACGCAGAATATGTCTACGCTGACATCGGCTGGGAATTCTGGTGTAAGGAGGGAAACGCTCTTCCCGACCGCACCATCAAGATGCTCAAGGAGACCGACGTCTGCCTCTTCGGCGCCATCACCTCGAAGCCGAAGGAGGACGCCGCCGCCGAGCTCGATCCCTCGCTCAAGGGCAAAGGACTTTCCTATTTCAGCCCGATCGTCAGGCTCCGCCAGGAGTTCGACCTCTACACCAACCGCCGGCCCTGCAAAGCCTTTCCCGGGAACCCGCTGAACTACCGGGACAATATTGACCTGGTGATCTTCAGGGAGAACACCGAGGGCATGTACGCCGGGGTGGAGTTCCATCCGTTGCCCCAGGCGGTCCGGGACGCGCTGCTCGTCCATCCCAAGATGAAGGCCTTCAAGGAGACTCCTCTCGACGAGATCGCCATATCCACCCGGATCATGACCAAAAAAGGCTGCACCCGGATCGTCCGGGCGGCCTTCGAATACGCCCGCGAGTTCAAGCGCCGCTCGGTCACCATCGTCGAGAAGCCCAATGTGCTCCGGGAGACGGGCGGGCTGATGCTGGACATCGCCCGGGCCGTTGCCAAGGAATACCCCGGGATCCCCCTCAAGGAAGCCAACGTGGATGCCATGTGCATGTGGCTGGTCAAGAACCCGCATGATTACGACGTCTTGGTCGCCGAGAACCTCTTCGGCGATATCATCTCCGACCTCAGCGCCCAGCTCGTCGGCGGGCTGGGGTTCGCCTCGGCCGGGAACATCGGCGATAAGTATGCCGTCTTCGAGCCGACCCACGGCTCCGCGCCCAAGTACGCCGGGATGTACAAGGTCAACCCCCTGGCCACTTTCCTGGCCGCCAAGATGATGCTCGAGTGGCTGGGCGAGGCCGAAAAGGGAAGGCGCCTGGAAGAGGCCATCGCCGCGGTCATCAAGGAGGGGAAGGTCCGCACCTATGACATGGGCGGGACTTCGACGACTCTCGACGTTGCCCGGGCCGTGGCGGACAGACTCTGACAGGAGCACCGCGGATGGGAAAAACGGTCATCGAAAAGATCATCCAGGCCCACACGGCCGACGAGGTCGCGCCGGGGAAGATCGTCTGGATGGACCTGGACATCCGCTCGGCCCGGGATTTCGGGGGCCCTAATGTTGTCAAAAACTACGAGCGGGAATATGCGGGGCTCCCCCTCGCGGACAAGGCCAAGACGTTCTTCACCTTCGACCTCTGCGCCCCGGCCTGCACCCTCAAATATGCGGATAATCAACAGGTTTGCCGCGACTTCGCCCGGAAGTACGGAGTGGAGGTTTACGACGTGGATAGCGGCATCGGCACCCATGTCCTGATGGAGGAAGGGTTGGCTCGAACCAACGGTACGGTCGTCGGCACGGACAGCCACATGAACATCTTGGGTGCGCTCGGCACCTTCGGCCAGGGAATGGGCGATGTTGACATCACCTTCGCCTTCCGCACCGGCCGGACGTGGTTCGAGGTGCCGGAGAGCGTCAAGGTCGTGCTGAAAGGAACGTTCAAACCGCCGACTTCGGCGAAAGATCTGACGTTGTATCTATTGAAAGAGCTGGGGACAAAGAAGATCGCCCTTTGCTCGGCCGAATTCTACGGGCCCGCGGTCGCCGGACTTTCGCTGGCCGGCCGCCTGACGCTTTGCAGCATGGTGACGGAGATGGCCGGGATCATCGGATTCATCCCGGAATGCAGCCCGGCGGCCAGGGAAGAGAGCGAAGCGTTCTCCGGAGTTCCTTTCTCTCCCTTGGTGGCAGACAAGGATGCCGGTTATGCCGAGACGATCGAGATCGACCTCCAGGGACTTCCTCCTCAGGTGGCGGCGCCGCCCTCTCCGGCCAACGTTAAGACCGTGACCGAGCTTGGCGGGACGAAGATCGACTCGGGGTTTATCGGCTCCTGCACCAACGGCCGGGTCGAGGATTTCGCCGTCGCGGCCCATATCCTAAAAGGCCGCGGCGTCAGGAAAGGCATCATGCTCAAGATCGTCCCGGCGACCCGCCGCGTCTACAAGGAGCTCCTGGCCAAGGGGATTCTGCAGGACCTGTTCGAGGCCGGCGCCATCGTCGTCAATCCCGGCTGCGGCGGCTGCGCCGAGGGCCACGTCGGACTGACGGGCCGGGGAGAGGTCCAGATCAGCACGGGGAACCGCAACTTTCCCGGAAAGCAGGGGAAGGGCCGGACCTACCTGGCCGGCCCCGCCGTCGTGGCCGCTTCCTGTGTCCTGGGGCACATCGCCGGACTGGAGGATCTGTGACATGGATAAATCAACTCACCGCGGCCGCGTCTGGGTTCTCGCCGATGGGTCCGGAAGGCTGATTGAAGACATCGATACCGACCAGATCTTCCACAACCCCTTCCTGCACATCACCGAAATCGCCGAGATGGGGCAATATGCCCTGGGAAACCTTGAAGGTTGGAAGGATTTCCCAAAAAAGGCCAATCCCGGAGACATCGTCGTCGCCGGAAGGAACTTCGGTGCCGGCTCCTCACGCCAGCAGGCCGTGGACTGTTTCACCGCCCTGAAGGTCGGCGTCATCCTGGCTCCTTCCTATTCATCGATCTATTTCCGGAACGCCGTCAATTCCGGGCTTCCCATCCTGAGGTGTGTCGAGCTCGATTCACTCGTAGCTGGACGGAAGATGGAGACGGGCGATGAGGTCGAGGTCGATTTCCTGAACGGCCGAGGGCATAACCTGAGCAAGAAACAGGCCTTTTCGCTGGAGCCGATGAGCGCTGTCCAGCGGGATATCTTCCGGGCGGGAGACCTCTTTGCCTTCGGCCGGTCGTCCGGACGGAAAGACTGAGATGCGCATCCTGGCGCTCGACACGACCACCGGCAGCGGCTCGGTCGCCCTGCTTGAAGATACCAGGCTCCTGGCCGAGATCAACGCCGCATCCCCCTCCACCCATTCCTCCCGCCTCCTCCGGTCCGTCGACTATCTGCTGAAGAGAAATTCGCTCGAGATCCAGGAAATCGATGGATTCGCCGTGGCCGCCGGGCCCGGCTCTTTCACCGGAATCCGGATCGGGCTCAGCACCATCAAGGCCTTCGCCTTCGCCTCTCGAAAATCGGTCGCTCCGGTGTCCAGCCTCGCCGCTCTGGCCATGAAGCTCCAGGAGACGCAGGGCCGCCTGTTCTGCCCGATGATCGATGCCAAAAAGGGCGAGGTCTTCGCGGCGCTCTTCGAGCTGCAGGGCAGAAGCCTCAAGGCGGTCATCAAGGAGGGGGCCTATGGACCCGACGCTTTGCTCGCCCGGCTGCCGGCTCACCGGGTCATCCACTTCATCGGGACCGGAGTCGAGGTTTATAAGGAGAAGATCCTGGCCTACCTCAAGGACAAGGCACGGCTATCGTCGCGCTCGCTGTTCATCGGTTTCGAGGTCGGACTCATCGGAGACGAGATCTTGAGGAAGGGCAAAGGGGTGAGCGCTGAAGCCCTCGAGCCGCTTTATTATCGCAAGTCCCAGGCGGAGGATAAGAAATAGAGCGCGGAAAACTCGCCGAAAAGTTCTACCACCTGCGGCGGATGGAGATAAACGACCTCCGGTCCGTCCTGGAGATCGAAGAGCTATCCTTCCCTCATCCCTGGCACGAAACAACCTTCCGGGGAGAGCTCCAACACCGCCCCATCTCTTTTCCGCTGGTCATCGTCCAGACGACGCTCAACCGGGTCATCGGCTACGTTATGTTCTGGGTGATCGGTGAGGATGTCCAGATCAACAATATCGCCCTCCATCCCGATTTCCGGGGGATGGGAATCGGCGAACAAGTGTTGCGCCAGGTCATCGAGCAGGTGAAATTCCGCGGAGCGCGTCTGATCAGCCTGGAGGTCCGGCCGTCCAACACGGCGGCTGTGTCGCTCTACAAGAAGCTCGGGTTCAAGCTGCTGGCGATCCGGAAGGGCTATTACACCATCCCCCCCGAGGACGCCCTCGTCCTCGGCCTGCACCTGGGGGACGTTCCCTAAAGGGACACCTTGCCGTTTTTGAATTCAAACAGAAAAAGTCTCAACTTGACCTGATAAGGCGAGATCGCAATAAGAATGTTTTTATGCGGGGGGAGAAGCGTGGCTCCGCGGGGGACGTCCCCTCTACGTTACAGCAATAGGTGGATCATCAGGATGCTGCAGGCGGCGACGACCAGCGCTCCGAGAAGGCCGACGACGAGCGGTTTGAGCCCGACCTTTTTGAATGCACTGAAGACCGTATTGAGCCCGATCCCGGCCATGGAGACGACGATCAGAATCCGCCCCAGCCAGGTCAGGCCGCTCACGCCTTTGGCCGAGAAATAGCCGGCGGTGTTGAGCCCGGCCATGACGAAGTAGCCGAAGAGGAACCAGGGGAAGGCCTTCGTCCAGTTGACCCGCTTTTTTTCCTTGGCGGCGGCCTGAAGATAGGTCCTGGTGAACCAGGCGGCGATCAAAAAGGCCAGCGGGGCCATGAAACAGTTGCGGACGAGCTTGACGGCCGTGGCCGTCTTCCCGGCCAGGTCGGAGAAAATGAACCCTGCCCCGACGACCTGGGGGGTGGCATGGATGGCCGTGCCGGCGAACACCCCGAAAGCGATGTCGCCCACTCCGAGGGCCCTGGCGATCTGGGGATAAAAAAGGATGGCCGCCAACCCCCAGAGCGTGATCGTCCCGATGGCATAACACGTCTCTTCCTCTTTCGCCTTGATCAGCGGTGCGGTGATGGCGATGGCCGAGCCGCCGCAGATGGTCGTGCCTACCGAGAGAAGCGTCGACAGGGTGGGGGAGAGTTGGAACAGCCGGCCCAGAGCGTAGATCACGAAATAGCTGACGGTCATGGTCACCAGGATGATCGTCAGCATCTGGGGGCCCTGGGAGCCGATGTCCCTGAAGTTCAGCGTTGCGCCGATGAGGATGACGCCCCAGATGAGCGGCTTTTCGAATTGTTTGATGCCGGCATGGAAGAGGGCGGGCACGAGGCCCAGATTTCGGGCGAGGATGCCGATGATAACGGCCAGCGCGGTCGCCTCGAGGGGATGCTTTCCGCCGGCCACGACCAGGTTGGAGAGGAATATGGAGAGGACGCCGACCGCGACCATCAGCAGCCAGCCGGGAACGAGTTCTTTTTTCAACAAGACAATCGACTCGAGGCGCTTCTCATTGGATCAGGATGAGCTCCGTCAGGGGCGGCGTTAGGTAGCGGGCCCCTGCCTTCTCGACGATCACCATCTCCTGGAAATGCATCCTGAGATGGCCTCCATGCGGCTCGGAGTAAGCTCCGAGGCTAGGCTCAACGGCATAGATGTCGTTCTCGTGGATCTTCATGTGGATCTTTTCGCCGTAAGCCTTCCAGGGCGGGCCGAGAATGGCGCCCAGTCCGTGCACCCACACCCCGGTCGTGTGGCCGGTGGCGTGCCCGTATTCGGGAAAGCCGGCCTTGGTGACGACATCTCTCGCCGCCCGGTCGACTTCGTATCCCGTGGCGCCGGGCTTGATCTTCGCGACCGCAGCCCGGGTGGCTTCGAGACCGGTGGCGAATAGCTTCTTGACGAGCTCCGGCGGCTCTTTCTCTCCTTCCCTGAGGACATAGGCGGCCTTATTCAGGTCCGACATATGACCTTCCAGGAGGAATCCCGAGTTGATGACGATGAGATCACCCCGCTCGATGACCTTGTCGGAGGGCGGCCTCCCCAGCCGGAAGGCGCTCACGCTGACGGTTGGGCACCACCATTCCTGCCAGCCCGGCTCCATCCCCTCTTCCTTGACTCTTCTTCTTATGTAATTGAAGATCCCCCTGGCCGTCGTCACACCCGGATTGACCATGCGGAGCGCTTCCAGGGTGATCTCGGCCGACTTGCGGCTCGATTTTTCGATGAGCTGGACTTCGGCGGCGACCTTGCGGTTCCACAGCGAGACGACGATCTTCTCGGCCGAAACGACCCGCGAGGCGAGCTCCGGACCGGCTGCCCGGTCGAACATCATCTTCATCCCGTAGCTCAGCCCGTCGGCCACACCTTCGTCCTCCGAAAAATTGAGGCCGATGGTCCTGGGGTTGAGCTCCCGAAGTGTTTTTCCGAGCTTCTCCAGGAATTCCGTGTGGCCTTGTTCCCTGTTATAGGCGTATGTCAGGACCTTTTTGTAGATCCCCGTGTCCTCGACCGCCTTGGCGTCTCCCACGGCGGCGATGGCGATCCGTTGGTCCGCCGTCGTGAAGATGAAGGCGGCCGGAACCTTGACCTCCTCGCCGCCGATGTATTCGACGATCGGGTCGAGCTGGATCCTCCGTTCCCAGATCACGTTGGTCATGTCGTCGCAGGGATCGCGAGTCAGGGTGACCCAACAGTCGATCCCGAATTCTTCCAAGATCGGGACGAGGAGCTCGTCCAGCTTGCCCTTCCTGATGAGTTCGCGCAGCTCGGGATTGGTGTAGCGATAGCCGAACTGGGCGGCCAGGTCGAGACCGAGGAAAAGACAGAGTGTAATGATCAGAAGCAGCGGCTTTTTCATGTTCGCCTCCTCTCTGCTATGAACGCATTGAATGATCTGTCATTGACAGTAACGAAGTGATGGCAAGGCGAAGCCGAAGCAAACCCGGAGATCCCTCGCCATGTTCATGACGGAGCAAGGGCCGGATTGCTTCTCTCCCAAGGGTCGCTCGCAATGACAGCGTAACATAAATGATTGCGTTCATATCAGTCTTTCTGGTGGATAAACTTCTGATAAGAAAAATACTGGTGGAGGAGTCCCTCCTCTTTCATCAGGTTGATGATCTTTACGACTTAAAAAAGAGAACAGCTAATGTTTCTCCGGCGTCTGCGGCGGGATCTGGTTGTGCTCGACCAGCAACTTGAGGTACCAATCGGGGAACTTGAGCGGCAGGCGCTTGCGCGTTCCGGCGTCATAGATCCAGAGCTTGTTGTACTTGACGAGCAGGCTGTCGCCCAGCTCCCACCAGGCGTTGATCACCGCGGCGGCGTTGTTGAGGCAATAGTCCGTCAGGAACCGGCGGGCCTCGGCCGGGTCCTTTTGATGGATCTCCAGGGCCATCCGGTCGATCCCGGGCGCCCGTTCGACGGCCGTCCGCTCGAATTTCTCCTGGGCCTTGCGGACGTCCCGGATGGCCAGCGCATAGAGCGGCTGGGTGTGGAAGTCGACATAATCGAAGGCCCAGCGCGCCGAATCGCGGCTGAAGGTCCAGTGGTCGCCGACCTCGAAGGATTTCGGGATCTCGGTGACGCCGATGTAGAAAGGCATGTAGCAGGAGGTGTCCTGGGAGCCGAAGGCCAGCCAGACGATCCCGCCGATGGGATTGGGAAATCCGCTCCGGCACTGGGTCACGGTCACGTACTCGGCGCGGTTGACGCTGATGATGCGCGAGGTGTTGTATCTCTGGCCCTCGAGCTCGAAACCGTAAGGGAGGAAGTTGGGGTTGGCGAACGGTCCGCCCTGCAGTCCGCGGGCGGGGTCAAACGGCGTCCCCTCGCACTTGTCCCTCGTCATCATCATGACGTCTTGGACCGAGAGCTTCTTTTCCGGTTTGATGGAGAAGGGGAGGTCCATATTCGGCGTCTCCGGGCTGAACTTCTGGGAGGGCGCGACGAGGTCGAAGAACCGCCACAGCCGGACGCGCGACCCGTTGGTCGAGGCGGCGCTGACCTCGTTCGGCGAATAGGCCCGCTTCCAGTTAAACGGTTTCCCGCTCTTGGGATCGTAGAACTTCTGTTCGACGGCGAAAGAGACGACGTTCGGCGAGAACATGAAATAATCGGGGTTCTTCAGGTCGATCTCGCCGATCCGGGACTCGTTCGGGCAGACGCTGACGTGGTCATCGGGGACGCGCTGGGCGCACCAAACCGCACCCGGCTTCCCGCTCTGGGGCGTCCATAACGGGCCGACCGCCATGATCTCGAAGATCCAGACCTCGTTGGGGTCGGCCAAGGCCAGCATTTCGCCCGTGTCGGTGAACCCGTAGCCGTATTTCTCGGCCAGTTCGCCCATAATCTTGATGGCCTCGCGCGCCGTCGCGGCCCTCTCCATGGCGATCAGGGTCAGCATGGTGATATCGAGCTTGGCGGTCGGGGTGTTGTTCTCCATTTTCTTCTGGCTGCCGATCGTCGACTCGCCGATGGCCACCTGGTTGTCATTCATGTAGCCGAAGGAGCCGTGGATGTAGCCGTAAGTCTGGGCGGGTTGAGGGATCTCCAGGCCGGTGAAGTTGTCCTTGATCCTCTCCCACTTCAGGCCGACTTCCGGCGGGTAGGCGTGGAACTGATCGATGTGGTAGATCTTGCGGGTCGAGCCGGCCGGCCAATCGGCGGCGGGGATGTAGCGAAAAGTCCAATCACAGACCCCGCAGTCGCAGGTATGGGTGGTCATGACCGAGCCGTCGACCGAAGCGTCTTTGCCGACGATGATGACGGTACAGGCCTCGGAGGAGAGATCGGAGCGGCAGGAAACGCAATTTTCGACGTCTTCCGGGGCGAAGGCGGAGACCCGGAGGAAGGCGATGACCGCGAAAAGCAGGAGTCCGAACCAGAAGGTTTTTTTCCAATTCATGTTTGATCTCCTTTCGTGAATCCTATTTATATAAAGGCGCCTCGCCTCTGTCAATAAATCACTTTGACGAGACACAAACCTTTGGCGGGGGCGGTGGGGCTTCTTAAGGACCGCCTCTTGCCGGCGAAAAGGTCTTCGATCGCCCGGGGATCGATCTTTCCCCGTCCCACTTCAAGCAAGGTGCCGACGATCGTCCGGACCATATAGCGCAAGAAACCGTCGGCCTCGACCGTGTAGATGATCTCCGAACCTTTCTTATGAAGCTCGGAGCGGCTGACCCGGCGCACGGGGTGGAGGAGCCGGTTCGAGGAAAAGGCGGTGAAATCCGCGGCCCGCACGAACCGCCCGGCCGCTTCGGCCATCTTTTCGAGGTCGAGAGGTCCCGTCCAGTGGAGGACGTAGCGGAAAAGAAATGGACTGATCCGGGGCCCGTTGAAGATGCGGTATCGATAGACCTTCGACCGGGCCGACCTGCGGGCGTCGAAGCCGGGCGGCGCGGGGCCGGCCGAGAGCACCCGGACGTCGCCGGGAAGCAGGGCATTGAGCGCCCGGCGAAGCGCGTCGTTCTTGAGGCGAAACTCGGCCCGAAAGCTGGCCACCTGGCCCTGGGCGTGGACGCCGGCGTCGGTTCTTCCGGCCCCCGCGACGGGGATTCTTTTTCCGCTGAGCTCGGCCAGGGCGTCCTCGACCACTCCCTGGACCGTCCGCTCGTCGGGCTGCCTCTGCCAGCCGCAGAAATCGGTGCCGTCGTAGCTCAGAATGAGCTTGGTTACACGCATTCGTTCAAGGCCATCTGGACGGCCTCTTCGGGAGTCTTCGCCTTGATCACTCCCTTGACCTCCCAGGTGTCCAGGCCGATGACCTTCTTGCCGTAGATGTTGCCGTAAGCGATCTCCGAAAGCGTGCCGTATTCTCCGGCGACTGCGATCAGGACGTCTGAATTCAGGGCTACTAGGGAATTCCGGCTGTACCCCAGGCTCGTGGCGATGGGGAGGTCGATGGATGGATTGGCCTCGGCGGGGCTGGCACCGGGGAGGATGCCGACGGTGAGGCCGCCGGCTTTCTTGGCCCCGGAGGCGGCCGCCTCCATGACTCCTCCCAGCCCGCCGCAGACGAGGACGGCCCCCGCTTCGCCGATCGCCTGGCCGACGCGGAAGGCCATCAGTATGGCCCGGTCGTCCGGGCTGCTCCCGCCGATGACTCCGATGCGGATCTTCTTTCTCCATTCGCTCATGATGATAATACCTTGATTTCCTTATTTACCACAGACCTCCTCCCTTTTCAATCAGATTCAAACGGGGACGAGCAGAAACGATTGAACGGAGGCCCTGAATGGACTAAAATCTTCCACACAGCTAAGATATACAGGAAGGAGAATATCCATGTCCGCATTTTTCGAGGCCGAGAGCCTGACCCCGGATGAGCAGAAAAGGCTGGCCGAAGAGGTCGAGAAAAGGATTGCCGAAAAGCTGAAGGACGGCACCCTGACTGAAAAGGATGTCCGCGAGATCGAGGAGCTTCGGCTCAAGCCTCTTCCGGATATCCAGGACGTTCAGAATGTCTATGAGAACCATCTGTTCAAGAAAGACCACAACTAGGGGGACGAGAGATGGATCAAGAAAAAATCGAGATCGATTATGACCATATCGATGTGGCCCTGATCATGGATCAGATCAAAAAGAAGGTCGCCGTCGTGGCCGGGGATGCGCCCCGAATGTCGGGGGATGATCCCGCCCCCATCCCCGATCTTGATCCTGCGGCCGGGCAGGGAAGGGCGAGACGGATCCTTCTCCGGTTGATGTCTCCCTTGAAGCCGCTGATCAAGCTGCTCATCCTTCCCGTCGCTGAGGAGCACCGCCGGACCGTCCTCATCCTCGACCACGCCAATAGGAGGATCGACCGGCTGGAACAGGAACGCCACCTGACCAGCGAGCGGCTCAACCGCCTGCAAGAGTACACGAAGCTTCTCCATCATCTCTGCCACAATCTCGTCGTCGAGATGAGCAAGTTGAAGATCGAGGAGGAGACGCTGAAGACGAAAACGCGGATCATGGAAAAGGATTTCGACTTTTTGGGAAAACGGGAGAAAGCCCTGGAAAAAGAAGTTTTCAAATGAAGAGCGCTTGATGGATATCCACCAGTTCTCGACCTCCCTGACCTACGGCGATGCCATCTCCGACGAGATGCTCGAGATCCAGAAGGTCCTGCGCGAGCAAGGCCATCTGTCCGAGATCTTCACCCGCTTCTTCGACCCCCGGCTGGCCGGCCTGAGGCGCGATTACCGCGAGTACAGGAAACTCAGCTCGGCCGGCAACGTCGTCATCTTCCATTTCTCCATCGGGTCGCCCGTCTCCAAGCTATTTTTCCGCGTCCCCGACCGGAAGATCATGATCTACCACAACATCACGCCCCACGCGTTCTTCGTCGACTGGCACCGCATCCTGGCCCGGGAGTGCTACAAGGGCCGGCTGGAGATCAAGCTTTTTATGGACAAGGTGGACCTGGCGGTCGGCGACTCCGAGTTCAACCGCCGCGAGCTCGAGGCCGCCGGATATCCCCACACCGGAGTGCTGCCCATCCTGATGGACTTCTCCAAGTTCGACCGGCCGGGAGACCCGGTCACGCGGCGCCTTTTCGGGGACGGCAAGACGACCATCCTTTTCGTCGGCCGGGTCATCCCCAATAAGAAGTTCGAAGACGTCATCAAGGCGTTCCATCTCTACAAGAAGTGCTTCAACCCCGACTCCCGTCTGATCCTGGCCGGCGACTATCGCGGCCTGGAAAGATACCAGGCCTCGCTCCTCGCGCTCGTCGACGGGCTCGGGGTCCAGGATGTGCATTTTTCGGGACATATTGATTTCGGAGAGCTCTTGGCCTATTTCGAGCTGGCCGACGTTTATCTCAGCCTTAGCGAGCACGAGGGGTTCGGCGTTCCCATCCTGGAGGCGTTCTACAAGAAAATTCCGGTCATCGGGTTCGATGCCGGGGCGGTCGGAGAGACCATGAACGGCGGAGGGGTGCTCGTCCGGGACAAAGATTTCTTCCGGATCGCCGCCCTGATCGATGTTCTGGTTTGCGAGAAGGACGTGCGCCAGGCTGTCATCCGGGGCCAGCTCAAGGCCCTGGAGAGGTACAGCCGGGAGAATGTCGCCCGCATCCTCCGGCAGCACATCGAGGAGGTCACCCGGAGATGAGGATCGACCAGCTCGTCCCCGCCTACCACCGGGGTGATGCCATCGGCGACGAAGCCGCCTTCCTGCGGGGGTTCTTCCTGTCTCAGGGGTTCGAGTCGGACATCTTTCGATTGAGCTCGGACCGGGAGCTCGAGGCCGAATCGAAGGATTTTGCCTCCTTTCCCGAACCGTCTTCCGGCGATATCACAATCCTCCATTTTGCGCTGCCCTCGCCCCTGACCGCCGCTTTCCGGAGCCTCCGTTCGAAGAAAGTCATCATCCACCACAACGTCACCTCGCCCGAGTTCTTCATCGGCTACAGCGAGGAGATGGTCCGCATCGCCCGCCTCGGCCGGGAAGAGCTGCGCTCCCTGGCCGGCGCCGTCGATGTCGCCCTGGCCGATTCCCCGTTCAACGCCCGGGAGCTCGCCGAGTTCGGGTTCAGGGAGCCGCTTGTCTTTCCGTTGTACGTGGATTTCGCCAAATACCGGAAGCCGCTGAACGCCTTCCTTCACCGGCTGTTCCGGGACGGCCGGGCCAACATCCTGTTCGTCGGCCGGGTCGCACCCAACAAGAAGATCGAGGACCTCATCAAGGTCACCTTCTATTACAAGAAATTCATCTCTCCCCTGGTCCGGCTGGTCATCGTCGGGAAGACGTCGTCTCTGCCCGCCTATTACCGATCGCTGGTCAGGCTGGCCGATGACTTTCTGCTCACGCCCGAAGAAATCGTCTTTGTCGATCATGTCCCCGACGACGAGATGTTCGCTCTCTACCGGGCGGCCGATGTCTTTCTCTCGATGAGCGAACACGAAGGTTTCTGTCTGCCTTTGGTGGAGAGCATGATCTTCGACCTGCCGATCGTCGCCTACGATTCCACGGCCGTTCCGGACACCCTCGACGGCTGCGGCATCCTGTTGAAAGAGAAACGAGTGGACAGGGTGGCGGAGCTCCTGGACGCCGTCGTCCGCGACCGCCGTCTCCGGGAGAAGATCGTCCGCGGCCAGCGGGAGCGTCTGGAGAGACTCCGGACCGTCGGCCGGGAGCCCTTCCTTCTCCAGATGGTCGAGAGGCTGCGAGGGACGAAGCCTTAGAGGAAACAGAATGAAGATCGCCTTCGTGGTCCAGCGATACGGCCCGGAAGTGATGGGCGGGTCGGAGCTCCACTGCCGTCTCATCGCCGAGCGGGTCGCCGCGGCCGGGCACGCCGTCTCCGTCTACACAACCTGCGCCCGGGAATATACGACCTGGGAGAATTTCTATCCTCCGGGTGAATCGGACTTCAACGGTGTTGCCGTTCGGCGGTTCCGCGTCGCCAGGACCCGGCAGATGGATTCTTTCAACGAATACTCGGACTGGATCTTTTTCCACGATCATACGGAGAGGGACGAGCTGGAATGGCTGGACCGTCAGGGGCCGGTGGCTCCCGACCTGCTGGAGGCCCTGGAGAAAGAAGAGCGCCAACACGACGCCTTCGTCTTTTTTACCTATCTCTATTACACCACCTTCTGGGGACTGAGGAGGATCAAGGGCCGAAAGACACTGGTCCCCACGGCCCATGACGAACCGGCCCTCCGTCTCGAAGTCATGAAGGAGGTCTTCGCGCGGCCGGCGGCTTTCATGTTCAACACCGAGTCCGAGCGGAAGATGCTCGGCGCCCGTTTCTCCTTCGCGGACAAGTACCAGGATACTGTCGGGGTCGGCGTTGATATCCCGGGCCGTCCGGACACGGCCGGGTTCTGCCGGAGACACGGCCTCGTTGGGCCGTTCGTCCTGTACGCCGGACGGATCGAGCCGGGAAAAGGATGCCGGGAGCTCATCGATCATTTTCTTGCCGTGAGCCCCCGCAGGCCCGAGCTCACTCTTGTCCTGATCGGGAACCTGCTGATGGACCTGCCGTCCCATCCGAAGATCCGTTATCTCGGGTTCGTTTCCCCGGAGGAAAAGAACGCGGCCATGACGGCGGCCGCCGTGACCGTCCATCCTTCCCGCCTGGAGAGCCTGTGCATGGCGGCCCAGGAGTCGCTGGCCGTTCGAACGCCCCTCCTCGTCCAGGAGGCCGCTGACCCCCTCAAAGAGCACTGCCTGCGGGGGCAGTGCGGGCTGTATTATTCCAACGCCCGGGAGTTCGCCGCCGCCCTGGACCTGTTGCTGGGCGATTCCAGGCTGAGGAAAGCCCTGGGGGAGAACGGATTTTTCTATGTCCAGGACAACTATGCCTGGCCGAAGGTCCTGGGGAAATACGAACGCCTGTTTCGCTTCCTCGCTTCGGCTTGATATCTCCGACAAAACGGGAAACGCCGGCTGATTGACTTGATCGGGGTTGTGTGTTAAGGATTATCGAACTGAGCGGACTTGACGATGTCTTTTGTCAACCATGTCACCAAGCAAGTGGCCATCAAGATCGTCTATTATGGCCCCGGTCTGAGCGGGAAGACCACCAACCTCCGCTTCATCTATTTCAAGCTCGATCCCTCCTCGCGCGGCGACCTCGTCTGCCTGGAGACCGACACGGAAAGGACCTATTTCTTCGACCTGCTCCCGATCAAGGCCGGGCTGATCGGTGATTATAAGGCCCACTTCCAGCTGATGACCGTGCCCGGGCAGATCTTCTACGAAGCCTCCCGCAAGAACGTCCTCCGGGGAGCGGACGGGATCGTCTTCGTGGCCGACTCGCAGATCCCGCTCCTCGACGCCAACCTGGAGAGCTTCGACAACCTGAGGAGGAACCTGCTGAGCCTCGAGGTCGACATCAACAACGTGCCGCTCGTCTTCCAGTACAACAAGCGGGACCTCGATGATCTCATCCCGGTGGAGACTTTCAACCAGCTCCTCAACCCGCAGAGTCTCCCTTACTTCGAAGCCTCGGCGATCAACGGCGTCGGCGTTTTCGAAACGCTCAAAGAGGTGGCCAAGCTGACCGTGCCGGCGGTGAAAGAACAGGTCCTGG
The DNA here is from genome assembly GCA_035528895.1 of Candidatus Desulfaltia sp. GTDB lineage: Bacteria > Acidobacteriota > Aminicenantia > Aminicenantales > UBA8522 > UBA8522. Next base: position 4,009 of record DATKXS010000184.1, on the reverse strand, counting down.
GCGTCGCGGACGGCGAGGAGGAAAAAGCGGCCGCAGGAAACAGCGCCCAGGAAGCGGTCAGGGAAGCGACCCAGAAAGAGGAAGAGGTGGAGTTCGTCAATCCCGAAGAGGATGCGGACACCCAGATGAGGAAGATGAAGCTCCGGACTCTCGATGAGGTCGAGCTGGAGCTGGAGAGGTTATCCCAGGAATTCCTGGAGAAGCCGAAGAAGACCAAGCCATCCTGAGTGCCTTGAGACCCCCCATCCGGACCGCCAGGGCATTCTTTTCCCGCTCTTTCATTCTCATCCTGACGCCTCTTCTTTTTCTCGGGCTCACCTTCGTCCGGCGCATCGTCTTTTTGAGAGGTATCGACGGTGCGCTCCTCGTCGTTTCAGGCCTGGGTGTCGTCGTGCTCCTAACGGCCTATCTCACCCAGCACAAAAGGGGCGCGATTCAAGCCTTACTCGACTCCCTGCCTGCCCGGCGTCTTTCCTGGCGCCTATTTCTTCTCAGTTTGCTGATCTATGGGCTTTATGCGACCGGACTCATCTTTCCCGCCCTCCCGTTCACCGGCGACGAGCCTCATTATCTTCTGATCACCAGAAGCCTCGTCACCGACGGGGACCTCAACCTGGCCGACGATTATCAGAACAAAGAATACAAGGCATTCTATGATGGGGAGCTTGACCTTCATGCTTACCCTGGGAAAAAGGGCGAGAGGTTCCTTTATTCCAGGCATCTTCCCGGCCTCCCCGTCCTGATCGCGCCCTTTTATGTCGCCGGCCAAAAGGTCGCCCGTGTGCTCTCTTCGCTCACCCAGGGGGCCGTTGGCGAGAGGACCCTCCTTGTCTTTTTTTCCCGTCTTCCCATCTGTCTCCTGACCGCGCTGCTAGGTCTGGTCTTTTTTCTCTCGGCCTGGGAACTGACGCGGAAAAAAAGTGCCGCCCTTTTAGCCTGGATGATCTTTAGCTTCACCTCGCCGCTCCTTTTCTATTCCCAACTGATCTATCCCGAGCTGCCCGTCGCCTTGATCCTTGCCGGCGGGGCCTACGGACTTATCCTGAAAAAGCGGACCTCTGCCCGCGACTTATTCTGGGCGGGCGCGGGGATCGGACTCTTGCCCTGGTTCGGGATCAAGTATATCCCCCTGGCCGGCGCGGCCTTCCTGATCGTTGTTTTTCTGGCGGCGAGGGAGGGTAGGGGCAAGACCAAAGCCGCAGTCTCTTTCCTGGCTCCCTTGGCCGTTTCGGCGGGGCTTTTCCTCCTTTTCCTTTATAGCCTGTATGGAAGGATTTCTCCTCAGGCTGTTTACCGGGGCTCGGCTGGGGGGGCGGATCCGTCCATCTCTCGTTTCCTGGTCAAAGACCTGGCGGATTTCTTGAGCCGTCTGCTGGCTTATCTTCTCGACCAAAGGACCGGCCTCTTCATCTATGCGCCGATACTGATACTCAGCCTCTTTGGGGCCCTTATGCTTCGGAGGACAAGGCCCCAGCCAGTTTATCTCTTGGGTGGGCTGTTCGTAACCTTTTGGGTCTTTTGTTCGATGACGTTTTACTGGGCAGGTTTTTGCCCGCCGGGGAGACCGCTCCTTCCCGTTATCTGGATTCCGGCCCTATTCCTGGCCTCGGGATTGGCGAATGAGAGGAACAAGGTGGCCCTGGCTATCCGCAAAGGGCTGGTCGTCCTGAGCTTTTTTTTGGTTTTCGTGGCGCTCCGCAATCCCCGGCTTCTCTATCAGGACAGCATGTTCTTCCTCCTGGGTCCCGGCCATCCTGAAATGCCAAGCCGTCTCCTGAACAGCCTAAACAGTCTGCTCGTCGATTGGACAAAATGGGTCCCCACATTGGCCACGACCGTCCGGGAACAGAAGACCTGGGGGGTGGCCTTTTTCTGGACGATCGCCGTCCTGGCGATCACCCTGATTTTCCTCCGGAAGGAGAGGGCGAAAAGCCCGGAAGCTGTTCGGCTTGGGTTGAAGGGACATCTCGCGCTGGTCGCATTCCTGGGGATGGCGTTCGTGACCTTATCCTTTTTCGATGTTCGGCTCGAGAACGGGTTGGCGGTGAGCGGAGGCGAAGCCTTTGCCCAAGACAAGAATTGCCTGGGGCCGGAGCTCAGCGGGTTCTGGGTGAGGGGAGAAAGCCGGGCAACGCTGGTCATCAGGACGGACCGGCCCGTCTCCGAGGTGGCCGTCAGACTGGAGAGTCCTGTGGAAGGGAAGGCGACGGTTCAGCTGGGAAGCAAAAAGCAGGAGTCGAGACGTCCTTCCTGGAACATGGCCGAACAGGTTCTCCTCTTTTCCTCTCCGCGACCCTTTCGCTGGAAGGGGAGGTATCTCTACACCCTTCAGGTCGGGGAAGCGGGAGGGTTCTATCCTTACAATATCGATATGAATAGTAGAGATAAACGCTTCTTGGGAGTCTTCGTCCACCTCGACCTTCGATTCCGCTGACCGTCCCCTCATTTATCCCGGTTGATACACCCTTTCGACAGGCCTCGTCTTTACTTAGGGAAAGCCATGCTCGTCAAGACCGCCAGCGCCGCCCTTTTGGGCATCGATGCTTACCTGGTCGAAGTGGAGGTGGATGTCTCCACAGGCATCCCGGGCTGTGTCACGGTCGGACTTCCCGATGCCGCCATCCGGGAAAGCAAGGAAAGGGTCAGGGCGGCCATGAAGAATTGCGGCTACGAGATGCCGCCGCGCAAATTGACCGTCAACCTGGCCCCGGCCGGACGGCGGAAGGAGGGATCGGCCTTCGACCTGCCGATCAGCCTTGGACTGCTGGCTTACCTGGGAGTCGTGGATGCCGGGCGCCTGGACGACTATCTTTTCATCGGCGAGTTGGCCATGGACGGCCGGCTGAAGCCCGTCCGCGGCATCCTCCCGGCCGCTCTCCTGGCCCAAAAAAAAAGCTACCGGGCCATCGTCATTCCCAAGGAGAACGAGAAAGAGGCGGCTCTGGTCGACGGCCTGGATATCTACGGCCTTGAAAATTTAGTCCAGGTCGTCCGCCTCCTCAACGAGCCGGAAACCATTTCTCCCTGCCGGTACGAGCCATCGGAAATCTTTCGTCCGGGTTCATACGATGGCGATTTCTCGGAGGTCAAAGGCCAGCAGCAGGTCAAACGGGCTTTGGAGGTGGCCGCGGCCGGAGCCCACAACGTCCTCCTCATCGGGCCTCCCGGCGCCGGCAAGACCATGCTGGCCAGACGCCTGCCCTCCATCCTTCCGCCGATGACTTTCGAGGAGATCATCGGGGCGACGCAGGTCTACAGCGCCGCCGGCCTGCTCAAGGACAGGGGCGCCGTCTGCGCCCGGCCGTTCCGCTCGCCCCACCATACCATCACCGATGCCGGCCTCATCGGCGGCGGCCATATTCCCCGTCCCGGCGAGGTCAGCCTGGCCCACAACGGTGTCCTCTTCCTGGACGAGCTTCCCGAATTTAAGCGGCGGGTGTTGGAAGACCTCCGCCAGCCGCTCGAGGACGGCCAGGTGACCGTCGCCCGGGCCGCCATCAGTGTGACCTACCCGGCCGCGTTCATGCTCGTCGCCGCCATGAACCCCTGCGAAGACGTGTTAAGAGGTCTGGTGGGGAGGGAAGACGACTGCACGGACGCGCAGAGACAAAAGTATTACGCCAAAATCTCCGGGCCTCTCCTTGACCGGATCGACATCCAGGTGGATGTCCCCGAGGTCAAGTTCAAGGACATCATCTCCCGCCAGGACGGCGAGAGCTCGGACCGGATTAGAGAGAGGGTCGTTCGGGCCCGGGAGCGGCAGCTCCAGCGGTTCCAAGATCGGAAAATCTACGCCAACGCCCAGATGAGGACGCGCGAGGTGAAGAAATTCTGCCAGGTTTGCACCGATTCCCAAAAGCTCCTGGAGACGGCGGTGACGAAGCTCGGGTTCAGCGCTCGGGCCTATGACCGCGTCCTCAAGGTCGCCCGCACCATCGCCGACCTGGCAGGGGAGGAGGACATCCGCGCCGCCCACGTGGCCGAAGCTATCCAGTATAGGATGATGGAC
>DATKXS010000183.1:0-7617 GCA_035528895.1 Candidatus Desulfaltia sp. | reverse complement strand
TTGGCGCTGTTCTTGAGGACGATCGTCTCCTTCCCCTTTATGGCGCCGGGCGCGGCGAGTTCTATCCGCGCGTCGATGCGGTAATGGCTCTTAGGAAGCTCCGCCGGCACTCGGTATTCGTCCTGAGCGCATGGCGAAGACCGAATTGACAGACTGAAAAAGACGACAAAGGCTAGAAAAATGATCTTGAAACGAGGATGGGCTGAAGGAGATGTCATGATATCCCTCCCGAAAAGCATAGGCACATTCATATTTATATACGTTGATGGGCTGCGTTGAGTTGCCAGAGTTCGACTCGGGCCGAATATCGCCGTAACAAACTTAGCGTTGGATCGGATGGCTGATGAACGCGACCGATCCTGGAGGCGCCAGGAGCGGCATTCTCCATGAATGTTTCCGCCCTAGAGTGCTCCTTTTCTTGCCATCTCAAAAAGAATCCAGCGGTAATTGAGGTTTTTCCTGCTAGAAAACAGAGGAAGGGATAAAAACCTAGGGCCGGTATTCAGGACAAAATGATTCCGTCTTGATCAGCCGATGAGCTGGCTGCTCAAACGGAAGAGAAAATACAGCGAGCCCCCGACAAGCGCCGCTCCCGGAATTGTAAAAATCCAGGCCCAGACAATCTTCAAAGTGACTCCCCACCGGACCGCAGACAGCCGTTTGGCGGCCCCCACTCCGGAAATCGAGCCTGTGATGACATGGGTTGTGCTGACGGGGACCCCCATGTGGGTTGCAAAAAAAATGCTGATGGCACTGGCCGTCTCGGCGCAGAAGCCGTCGATTGGCCGCAGTTTGGTAATTTTCTGCCCCATGGTCTTGACGATTCGCCATCCACCCATGAGAGTCCCGAGGGCGATAGCCGCATGAGCACTGAGGACAATCCAGAGAGGGATATGGAACTCTTTCATCCAGCCGGCGGAGAAGACGAGGCTGGCGATGATTCCCATCGTTTTCTGGGCATCGTTGCCGCCGTGTCCGAGGCTGTAGAGAGCGGCTGAAATGAGCTGCAGGCGGCGTGCCCAGGCGTTGATCTTGACGGGATGTTGCCGGTAGACGATTCGGGTTATAACCGTGATAAACACCAATCCAAGAATAAGCCCGATGATGGGCGCCATGAAGATAAACGCGATCGTTTTTATCCAGCCTGAGGCGATGATCACTCCCGCCCCCTGTTTAACGATAGCCGCTCCGGCATAGCTACCGATGAGCGCATGGGAGGAGCTGGTGGGCAGCCCGAGGTACCAAGTAAAAAGATTCCAGCCGATGGCGCCGCTCAACCCGGCCAGGACAACCCAAGGGGTGATGATATTGATGTCGATCAAGCCGCTGCCTATAGTCTGGGCGACGGCCGTACCGAAAATGAGGAAGGCAACAAAGTTGAAGAACGCCGCCCAGACAACGGCTTGTCTTGGTGTCAAGACCCGTGTCGAGACGACCGTAGCGATGGAATTCGCGGCGTCATGCATGCCATTCGTGAAGTCAAAGGCCAAAGCGACGAAGATGATGGCAATGATAAAAACGGAGCTCAGGCTGGGCATGTCGATTATGACGACTTGACGATGATCCCTTCGAGGACGTTGGCGACATCCTCGCAGCGGTCGGCGGCGACCTCGAGCCGGCCGTAGATTTCTTTGAGCTTGATGAGTTCTTTAAGGTCTTCGACCCGTTGGGTTTTCTGGAACAGTTCAGCGATCGCCTCGCGGCCGATGATATCCGCTTGGTATTCGAGCTTGTTGACTTCTAGGCAAAAGGAGTCAACGCGCTCTAGCTTTTCCAAATGGGTGATCGCTTCGTAGATTTGATTAATTGCCTGACTGAGGATATGGACGAGTTTTTTCATTTCTAAGGGGGGAGTCTCTACCCTGAAGGTGAACAGGCGGCTCGCAACTCCTTCAATGCAATCGAGAACATCGTCCAGTCCGCTGGCCAGCTCATGGATATCTTCCCGTTCAAGCGGAGTGATGAAGGTCTCGCGGAGTTTTGTGATGATGTCGTGAGTGATAGCGTCGCCGTGATGCTCGATGTTCTTTATTTTCAGGTATTTCTTTTCGATGTCCTTATAGTCTTCGAGGAGCTCGACGAGGGCTTCGATTCCCTCTTTGAGGTTGCGAGCATCTTTTCGAAAGAGTTCGAAGAATTTTTCGTTCTTTGGGAAAAACTTGAATTTCATAGGGCAGATTCTTTCGGAGACGCCAATATAATTAAGCTTGTTCCAAAAGTCAATCAAGCTTTTCGGCCGGGGATCGTGATTCCCATCTGACTTTCGCCCACGACACAGCTTCCCTGAGCGCCGGGACGAACCGGTCGCACCGCCGGCTAATTTTTCTGCTGCAAATCTCCGATTGTCTCTTTTTGGATGGCCATCGTGGCTTCCTCGATCTGCTTGGCAACCCAGCTATCGAGATTTAGCTCCTTGGCCTTCTGCTGGAGAAAAGTGCGCTCCTCGTCGGTGATGATTCCGTCGACAAGAACCCCCTCCAGCAGGCGCGTATAGTCCATGACATTGGCCGGGGCACACTGACGCTCGATCGTTTCCGCCTGGTCTTCGGTGAGTCCCAGTTCCAGCCGCTTGCTGTCCAGTAAACGCCTCTCCCGGATGTTGATAACACCGTCCAGGTAAGTTCCCACACAGAGAAATTTGTATTCCTCTTGAGCTCTCTTGGCCTCATCCGTTTCCGCCAGGCCTCGATGCCGGACCTGAGTCTCACAATACGGACATATTCGAAAATCCGGAGCGAGAACTCTGTGACAGGCGCTACAGGTCACCTTCAGGGCAATCCCGCATTCGGGGCAAAATTTCCAATCCTTTTTGATAGGTTCGTTACAATAGGGGCAGGCGACCAAAGAACGCGCCTCAGCGGAAATGGGAAGTATCGTGCGGGCTCTTCCGACGAGTTCACAATCGTATAAGAACACCTTTAGCCAATAAGCCGTCTGCATGGCATCGCTTTCGTCAAGCGTCGCGCTTTCCTGCGGATGTCTGGCCGCCCTGTCCCATTCCAGGACTTGATCCCAGCTTATTTTTTTTGTTTTGTGAAGATTGGAGGTCATTTTTTTCTGGAGTTCCACGATGATGACCTCCTCTTTGAACATGCTGGCAAGCTGGGCGAGATCAAAACTTTCTAAAGTGGATTTGTTCTTCCCGATCCTTCTCTGAATAGCCATGATCGTTTCGAGAGTTTCCTTATCCTCCACTGAATCAGGCAATTCCTGGAAGAGACGTTTCATGGCCTTCTCAAATAGGAAATCGGCTTCCTTTATGCACTCCCGCCACTGCTTTCTTTTGAGCAGATCTGAGACGGACTGCAGGCCTTTTTCATATTCATTGGGCTCACGACCCTTACTCCATCCCTCCGTTCCCGGGATTTGCGGGCCTTGCAGACCGGACGGCTTGACCTGTTCGGCCTCGGCCGGAGATGATGAGGGCGTTTCTTGGCGATCACCCTCTCCTTTTTCTATCAGGTGCTGTTTCACTGTCTTCACGAGAAGTTCGAAGTGTTCCTCCTTTGGCTCCGGGAACGCATCCAGCCAATTCGCCGATTTGATGTAGTATTTGATAGAATCCGAAGGCTGTACATCCTCGATCCGGAAGGGGATGATCTTGATGTTCTCGTCGAGGGCGCTATCCAATTCTCTCATGACATGTTGAGAATTGTTGGAAATCGCAGAAAAAACAAAGATCATCACCGGGCATTCCCGGATGCCCCTTATGATAGCCGCGGCCCAGCTCCTTCCGGCCAGAATATCCCGAGGGGCTATCCAACACTTTATTCCACTCCCCTCGAGTTTTTTTAAGATCGTATCCGCGACCGCCTCATCTTTTTTTGAATAGCTTATAAAGACTTGTCGGCTCATCCATTTGCCTCCTATTATTCGATTCCATGAGGGATTGCGTATTATGCGAAAAATTATACTTTTCCAAACTCAGACAGTCAACCAGTTTTTAGGATTCCGGATAATGATAGGACCGGGTATTTATGATGAAGGGGGAATAGGCAGTCCGGCTCAGTCGGCTCTCAAAGCGGCCAGGCGGCTCTTGATCTCTTGGGCCTCGGCGAAGTCGGGGTCGGCGTCTTTCCAGATCAGGGTGAGCTTATTATATTGTTCCAGGGCTTTTGCGGATTCGCCCTTCTTTTCGTAAAGCTTGGCCAGCCGGAAACGGCTCAGAGGATGGATGAGCTCGTATTTCCGGGCCACAGGATCGGGAGAGATCAACTTCTCATATTCGACGATGGCTTTGTCCAGTTGGCCTTTTTTCAGATAGGCTCTGGCCGGGATATCGAGGATGTAGGGTACGCCATGCATGATCAATGTGCCGATGCCCCCGATGTTGATAGCCGGTCCGCCGATCTTTTTATAGGCATCGATCGCCTTTTCCGGTTCACCCTGGGCGGCCAGGACTTCGCTCAGGAGATGATTGTAGGCCATTTCCAGCGTTGGTTTTTCCGGATCGACGACCTTGGGTCGGAGGGCGTCGATCTTGGCCAGTTTGGCCTTGGCCGCGTCCGGCCGATTCTGCCGGATGTCGGCGAGTCCCTGATAGAAAGTGAGGATAATCTCGTTTAGCGGTCCAGATCGGAGCTGGCGCTTGGCCCGGAAATCGAAGCGCTCTTTGGCCGTCTGGATGAACTGTTCGTACCGTCCCAAATCACAAAAGGTCCAGATCAGCGACCGGTAGAGGTTGTCGGCATTGTTAAAGTCGTTGTCCGCCAGAGCGTATTCCTTGGCCCTCTCGAGATCGACGAGGGCGGCTCCTGTTTTCCCCAAGAGATGATCATAGAGGGCCTTGAGCTGGCAGCCCCAACTTTTCATCCCGTTGGACGGCGCCGCGGCGATGAATTGGTCGATCCAGCTCAGGGCGCCGGCATATTCCTCCCTGAGGGCGAAGATGTAGGAGATCTTGTTGTCCGAACCAAAGTCCGGTTTGATCCGGATCGCCTCTTTGAATTTCTCTACGGATTCATCGAACTTGCCCATGTCGAAATAGAGCTCGCCCATGGAATCGTAAGGGTTGGAATCGCCCGGCGAGACGGCTGCGTATTCCTTGAAGTGCTTGATGGCCAGGTCGTACTTTTTCTGGTTGCCGCAGACATAGGCGATCATGTTCAGGGCGGGCCCGAACTTGGGGTCGAGCTTCAGCAGCAGGTCGAGCTCCTTGGCGGCCTCTTCCAGCTTCCCCGTAAAGTTGAGACGGGCCGCCAGGTCCAGCCGCGCCCTTTTTTCCTCGGGGTATTCGGCGATGATCTTTCGGAGGATATCGACGTAGTTTTCATTTTTTCCTTTGTCGCCGGTGGCGAGGAGAGCTTTGATATAGAGGCCTTCTTTCCCGCTGACCTTGCCGCCGATCTTCTCGAGTTTATGGACGGCCCGCTCAACGGCGGGGGAATTTCCCAGCGACGAGTAGACCCTGGCCAAATAGGAGTAGGCCATGGCGAAATCGGGGTCGAGCTCGACGGCTCTCTCGAGGTATCGCCGGGCGTCTTCGAAATAGAATTTTTCGTAGTCTTCCCGTCCCCGCAGGAAATAGTTATAGGCCTCCAGCGAGTTCGTCGTCACCTCGGCGATCGGCGTCGTTTTGACCCTGGTCACAAGCTCTTCCTGGCCGAATCCCTTACTGATTTCCCGGCTCAGGTCATCGATTTGCCTCTTGAGAATGCTGTCGACGCCCTCGCCGCGGGCGCTGACGGTCTTGAGGAGACCCTTGGTCTCCACATCCAGGACCTTGACATCGGTGACGAAGGTATCGCCCGCCTTCATGAAGCTTCCCCGGATGATGGCCTGCACTCCGTCCATCCGGCAGAGCTCGATCCCCAGGTCGCTGTCGATCACGCGCTGGTCCCCTTTTCCGAGCTGCTTCTGCAGGTCGCGCAGGCGCTCCCAGCTGGTGATGCGGAAAAGGTCGGACTGCTCGAGGCTGGTGATCAAAAGGTTGGGAATGGCGTCCTGGAGATAGTCGAAGGAGGGGTCGCCCGTCTGATTCTCGAAGCTGATCAACGCCATCTTGAGCATGTCCTCCGCCGCTACGGGGGCTGGTTTTTGGAAAATCATTTTGACCGCGGTCATGACGATCAGAATGAGGAAGACGGCGGCCACCGCCCAGCCGGCGGCTTTTTTGGCGGGGATCCTAAGGAAGGGCCGGCGGGCGCCGCTGACCTGTTTCGTTCTCAGACGCGTTTCGACCTGGGAATGTTCCTCCTTGATGTTTTGAAGCTCGGCGAGCAGTTCCTCGGCGCTCTGGTATCGTTTTTCTTTTTGTTTCTCCAGGCAGCGGAGAATGACCCGGCTCATCGACTCCGGGATCTCGGGGTTGATCTCGCGGGGGTCGTGGGGTGCGTCGTTCTTTTGCTTCAAGACGACGCTCCAGGGCGTATCCCCGGAGAAGGGTGTTTTTCCCGTCAGCATTTCGTAGAGGATGATGCCCAGGGAATAAATATCTGAACGGGCGTCGACCTGCCCCCCGTCGATCTGTTCCGGGCTCATGTATTCCGGCGTGCCGATCATCATGCCGGGGAGTGTCGCGCCCTTGGTCTCGACCGAGCTGGCGATCCCGAAATCCATGACCCGGACGCCGCCATCCTCGTCGAGCATGATGTTTTGGGGCTTGAGGTCCCGGTGGACGATGCCAAGGCGGTGGGCCTCGGCTAGCCCCTGGCAGACCTGCTGGGCAATGCTCAGCGCGGTCCCCAGGCTCATCCCCTTGGTCATCTTGATCATCTTCTTGAGGTTCTCGCCCTGGATGTACTCCATGGTGATGTAAAAAGTGTCCTTTTCCCGGCCGAGATGGTACATCCGGCAGATGTTCTTGTGAGTGATCCGACGGGCGATCTTGATCTCGTTCTGGAAGCGCTCGATGGTCTCCCGGTCGGCGGCGATCTCTGGCTTGATCAGCTTAAGCGAGACCCGTTCGTTAATCTCCTGGTCGAGGACCTTGTAGACCTTTCCCATTCCGCCTTTGCCGAGCTCCTCGATGACCAGATATCGGCCGGCGAAGGTCGTACCGGGGGTCAGCTCCGGTAAAGGTGAGGAATAGATCAGGGTCGGCGCACCGGCCAGCTCAGGGGGGACAGGGTGGAGAAGAGGGGTCGCACAGCGCCTGCAGAAGCGGCTGTCTTCACTGTTATCGGCGTGACATTCCGGGCAACGGAGATTCATCGTCCTTCACCGGGAGAGATCATATTGTAAGGATTCTTTGCTTTCAAGCAAGGATCTTTGCATCTTTTTTTAGTCCGGCGGCGGGGCTCGGTCATGGATCTATCCCTTGTCTTCCACTCTATTATACGTTCGGATGCCGGCGAAGGTTTCCCGTCCGGCGCGGAAAGCCGCTGGATTGAATGAGATAAGGGACAATGCGTTTTTCCGGGTATAAGACGACGCCATGGGTCGGTCCTTTCTGCTCGATCACCTTATTATGATGGGCATCGATCACCTCAATTCATAAATGCAAGATTCATACCAAAAAGCTCTCTTTCTGAACCGGTTGCGTTCACTCGACGGGCCGGATGATGTATATTAAAGGGGCTTTGAGAAAGGAGCGCGCGGTGAGACGACAAACGGGATGGGCGATTGTGGCCGTCTTTCTGCTTATTGCGGGCGTGTTTTCCCAAGAGCCGGAGCGGG
>DATKXS010000182.1:0-10816 GCA_035528895.1 Candidatus Desulfaltia sp. | reverse complement strand
GAAGATTCGTGAAATTTTTAGGCACAAGACTTGCGCTTGCTATCTCCAGGCTCTGTTTATCGGTGAGTAGCAGCGCTACGATCTGCCTTTGGATGGGATCAGAGAAGTCAAGAGCCTTGTTTTGAGTTTCTTCCAACATCGGTTTCTCCCGGTTTCGAAATGGTTTTCAATTTCATCCCTGCCAGCTCTAAACCGTCAAGGATGGTGTTGCTCTGAAGGTCCACGGCATAGAATTGTCGGATGACAATCCAGGTTTCACCGTCCTCAGAAAGAAGCATGCACTTGAGTTTCAATGGTTTCATTTTCTCCTCCTTAATTTTTTGATTTCAATTTCCAACCGGTGACTCGCCGTTCCGCGATCGCGATTGGTTCTGCAGATTCCTCCGACGTTCCTATCGAAATTTTGATGACTTTCAAGCTGCTAAAGCGAAGTAGCCGGGCCATTACGATGTCCATGATCAGAGTTAAGATGGCCCAAACGGTCGCATTCTCAGTGAAGTAGCTTTCTGTCCAACCGTCTTTTTTCATGTAAGTTCCTCCTTAACAAAGAGCCGATGGCCTCGGTGTGAAGATGCTGTAACGCTGCCTTTGCCAACCGAATAAGGCGGAAAGGATTTATACACCTCGGCCATCGGCATGTTCATTCTTCTTCGGTCATGTTATACTCCTCAAGCCATTTCCATGGCCGCTGTGAGTTGACGGATCTGGAATGAGAAATCAGTTTGGAAGAGATTGGTTAGGAAACTATTGGCTTTGAGGAGCCACATTTTCCAATCTGTTTCTCTGGGCGAAGGGATGAGGAAAGCTTTAGTTTTCTGGGCCGTCTTGGCTTTTTCCCTTGCTCTCTCCGGCCAGGAAATAAAGCGCCTGCCCCGGCGCTCTGCTTCGACTAAGGAGCTGTGTTGATGACGAAGACCGAGAAACCTTCGCCGTATGATGCCCCCGAGCTCTATGATCTTCTCTTCGATGCTCTCGATTTCGACATCCCCTTCTGGCAAAAAGTCGCGCGTGAAGCGAAGGGTCCGGTGCTAGAGACCGGCTGCGGCACGGGCCGCGTGCTCCTGCGCCTTCTCGAGTCGGGTTTTGATGCGGATGGGCTCGACCTGAGCGAGCCGATGATCGAACGCTTCCGGGCCAAGGCCAAGGGGAAGGGCTGGGAAGCCAGGGCGGTTGTCGCCGACATGAGGGATTTCTCCCTGCCGCGCCGCTACGCCCGGCTGATCTGCGCCTTCAACAGCTTCGCCCATTGTGAGACCACGGACGACCAGATCCGGGCTCTCTGTTGCTGCCGCAAACACCTTGAGCCGGGTGGTTCCCTGGTCATTCACATGTCCTACCCCGGTCCCAAGTATTGGGCCGAGCCCGACGGAGTCCCGACCTTCGAGGTCGAGGTGGAAGACGCCGCCGGCGGCCGGACCATCCAGATGTGGGACACCCGGACAAAGGACCCGGTGGCCCAGCTTCAGCGATCGGAGGTCGAGATCCGGAAACTCGACAAAAGCGGACGGACCGTCGCCTCCCGCTGGTTCACGACTTCACAGCGCTGGGTCTATCGCTTCGAGCTCGAACTCCTCTTCCGTCTTGCCGGTTTCTCCCGCTGGACGGTCACGCGGGGGTTCGATGAAAGGCCCCTGACCGAACCGGAAGACCAGATGATCGCCTGGGCCTGGTCTGATTGATCGGTAAGGCCGGATTCCCGCCCGGCCCGGCGCCGTTTCAGGCCGGAGCAAACGGGCCGGGGAGATTCTCCGGGGCGATTTCAAGCTTCTCGGGGTTTTCGACAAGATCCCTCAGCAGGTCGATGGTGGCCACGAAGTAGATACCGTCGGTAATGCGCTCATCCAGGCTGAATTTCAGGTCCATGACGTCCTGCACCTCGAGCTCGCCGTCCTGGTTGACGACCGCCTCCTTTTTTCTTTTTCCGACGACGATGAAAACCGGAGCGTTCCCCCATTCAAAGAGGTGGTGAAAAACGGCGTCGAAGCCGATGCTGCCGAGGTTGGCCAGGAAAGCGCTTGTGTAGAGAGCATCCCCTTTGATGAAGGATGCGGGCAGGAGCCCGAGGTAATCGAGCGTTCGCACCCCCCACACGGCCAGTCGAGTCAGGCTGCGGGGAAGCTTGGTGACGAAGTCGGCGGCGCTCTCGTCTCTCGAAGTCCGGCTTTGCCTGATCGCCTGGACGACCGCGTTGACCCGATCGGTCACATCCGAGATGGTGGAGCGGGGGTCGAAGGTGATCTTGACGGTGGTCTCGGCCGCCTTTTCGGTGAGCTCGTGCTTGACCACGAACGACAGGTCGATGGTTCGACGCTGGTAGATGCGGCGCCCGACAACGAAGCGATTGGCCTCGGGCCTCAGGGCCAGGGTGCGCACTCCGGCAGCCAGAAGGACGTGGAAGAGCGTCGTCCTTTTCTCCCGGCCGGCGTTGGCCTGGTCGAGCCAGGTGAGGGTGTGGCCGATCTTCAGGCGGAGGGTGTGATAGATCACCGACTCGGTGCGCGTCCGCATCAGGTAGGGAAACATCTTGCGGAAGCCGGGCAGCTTCCTCAGCCGGATGCCGTCGCTTCGATCGCCCATTGCCATGATACTGCTCTTTGTCTTGCCAATATTTAGCGTTTTTCGGTGATCCTTGTCAATGGATAGGGCGCTCCGGGGAGCAGGATGGGAAAGTGGGAATCCAGATGCTGGCAGACTAAAAATATCGCTCCCGGATCGCTCCGGCGGGCGCTTCTCTTTGGCCGGAGAGCTTCTCAACGGGCCGGGAATCCGGCTGCCGGTGCTTTTCCGAGCGATGGTTGTGTCTCGATCGGCCGCGGGAGGATCCTCCCTCCTCGGTCCGGCGGCGACGCTTCTCCCTGATCTCGTACTCCAGGCCGTTGTCCGTGGCGAACATGTCGATCCCCGCCGTCTCGACGGGTATCGTCATCCCGATAAACGACTCGATGGCCTCCAGGTGTTTGCCGAATTTTTCGCAGGCGAAGGAGACCGCCTGACCGGAGTTCCCGGCCCTGGCCGTCCGGCCGACCCGGTGGACGTAATTTTCGATGTCCTGGGGGAGGTCGTAGTTGATGACCATTTCCAGGTCGTCGATATGGAGCCCCCGGGCCGCGACATCGGTCGCCACCAAGTAGGAGAACTTCCCGGCCATGAAGTCCTCGATGATCCGGAGCCTCTGGCTCTGCGGCAGGTCTCCCGACAGGTGGCGGCAGCGGAAGCCGTTGAGCTCGAGCTTCTTAGCCAGCCGGGAGGCGCTGTGCCGCATGTTGGTGAAGATCAGGGCGTTGCGTGGCTTTTGCTGCTGCAGGATTCCCAGAAGGAGGTTAGGCTTGATGTGGCTTTTCACGCGGTAAAGCTTCTGGGTGATCGTGTCCACGGTCAGCTGCTCCGGCGTGAGCTCGATGAAGGCCGGGTCGTTCAGGTATTCGGTGGCGATCCTCCGGGAAATCCGGTTCAAGGTGGCGCTGAAGAGCATGCTCTGCCGGGCGGTCCGGGGGACCATTTCCCGGAGCAATCTCTTGATGTCCGGCAGGAATCCCATGTCGAACAGGCGGTCGGCCTCGTCGATCACAAGCAGGCCGACCTCCTTGAGCTTGAGATGGCCCCTTTCGTTGAGGTCGATCAGCCGGCCCGGCGTGCCGATGATGATGTCGGCGCCTTTTCGCAGCGCGGCTAGCTGGCCGGCATAGCCGACCCCCCCGAAAATGCAGCTGATGTTGAATCTCAGACGGCGGCCCAGGAGACGGGCCTCGCCCTCGATCTGGACCGCCAGCTCGCGGGTGGGCACGATGATCAAGGCTTTTTTCCGGCGAGGAGAGTCGTCCCGGAGAAGGTTCTCGAATATCGTGATCAGGAAGGCGGCGGTCTTGCCGGTTCCGGTCTGCGACTGGACGGCCGCGTCCATGCCGCGCAGTGTTTGCGAGAGTGTTTGCTCTTGCACGGCCGTCAATTCGGTATAGCCCCTTTCCTCGATCCCACGGTGGAGGTCGGGATGCAGGTTCAATTCGTTAAAATGCATTCGTTTTCCTTTGTTTAAAATTCCATCATGAGGGGATGATCGTCAGTCGAATCGGTGACTCGGAGGGGCCGTACGGTTCGGTTTGACTCTTTCCTGCCAGATGTTCAATGAATATTATACACCAAAAGAAGGCCGAGGGCAAAATGGCTCTCCCGCTTCCCCCAGCCGTCAGCCGGGAGCGGGGCTTTCCGTTCCGTCGCCCCTGAGCTGAGGACGCCGGGCCTCTTCGAACTCTCTCCTCAGGTCGGCCATGAGCTCTTTTACCGGGACGATTTTGGTGGCGCGGAAGGCATTGGCGCCGGCGAAGGCGAACCCGTGTTTTAGCCGGCCTTTAAGGGCACTGATGAGGGCCAAGGCGATACAATAGGGGCTGGATTGACGGTTGCAGGTAACGATACAATGGTAGGGGCATTTGAACGGCTTCTTCTTCCCGGCCTCGACATCATCGGTGTACTGATTCCGGATCGCCCGCCCCGGCATCCCGACCGGGCTCTTGATGATCACGAGGTCTTCTTTCCTGGAGGCGAGATATGTCTTTTTGAATTCCGGGGAGGCATCGCATTCTTCCGTGCAGACGAACCGGGTGGCCATCTGGACCCCCGCAACGCCGAGTTCGATGAATGCATGGATATCAGCGCCCGTGTAGATGCCGCCGGCGGCGATCACCGGGATGTCCTTTTGGCGCGCGGCTTCGAAGGGACGCACTTCCGCGATGACCTCAGGGATCAGCTTATCCAGCGAATAACCCGGGTCCTGGATTTGTTCCGGCTTGAACCCGAGATGCCCCCCGGCTAAGGGGCCTTCGACGACGAAGGCGTCGGGAAGATAGCCGTATTTTCCCAGCCACTTGCGGATGAGGAGGCTGGCCGCCCTAGCCGAGGAGACGATCGGAACCAATTTTGTCGTGCCTCCCGGCTTGAGGAATTCGGGAAGATTGAGAGGCAGCCCCGCGCCCGAAAAGATGATGTCGACCTTTTCTTCCACAGCGGTGCGCACCATGTCGCCGAAGTTGGACAGGGCCACCATGATGTTGACCCCCAGGATTCCTTTGCTCATCTCTCGGGCTTTGCGGATCTCACGTCTGAGCGCCCGGACATTGGCCTCCAGGAAGTTCGAGAATCCATCCGGTTCGAGCATGCCGATGCCCGCCGCAGCGATGACGCCGACGCCGCCCTGATTGGCCACAGCCGCGGCCAGCCCCGACATCGACACTCCAACGCCCATTCCTCCCTGGATGATCGGGATTCGAGCCGTCAATTCGCCCATCCTCAAATGTTTCCAGCCGTCCATCATGCGCGGTTTTTTTGTCTCCGTTTTGTGGTTTAAAAATTCATTTTACCCTTTTTGTTCTCCAATAGCAATACAAATCACCTTTACTTCGGTCAGGGCCTATGGTATAGGATTCTCCAAGGCGCCCGCTGCCGATATCCCCGCGAGGAGGAACCCGGAGATGACGGAGAAGAGCCAGCGCCGGAATAATGGCCCGGCCGGACCGGAATCGCACAAGGATATGTTCTTGGAGCAAAAATAAGGAGGTCCCATGAAAAGCATCGCCTGGTTAGGGTGTCTACTCATTCTGCTCATGGCTCTTTCGAGTTGTGCTCCGGGCCCGAACACCGTCGAGAAGACGGCCGACGAGCAGGGAAGGGTCGCAGGATTCTGGAGGGGGCTGTGGCACGGACTCATCTCCCCGGTCACCTTCATCATTTCCATTTTTACCAAGGACGTCCGTATCTACGAGGTCCACAACAATGGGTCCTGGTACAATTTCGGTTTCGTGCTGGGGGCCGGACTCTTCCTCCAAGGCGGGATTCTGGGCTCCCGGAAGGCCAGAAAGCGCCGCCGGGGATTCTGAAGAATCAAGTTTCCCGCCATTCAAAGGATGTATCTATGAGGAAATATGACTCCCCGGCCATCGGTGTCCCGGATATCCTGCTCCCGCAGTCGGGAACGGATCTGTCCAAATGGTCGGTCATCGCCTGCGATCAGTACACCTCGGAACCCGAATATTGGGAAAGGGTCGAGGAATTCGTGGGAGATGCTCCCTCAACCCTGGCCCTTATCTACCCGGAGGTCTATCTCGGCGAACCGGAAGCTGATGCCCGGATCGACCGCATCCGGGAACACATGAGACGATATCTCGGAAGCGGGATTTTCAAGGCATCGGAAGGCTTCGTTTATGTGGAGCGCTGGACCGGTCCGGGCATCCGGAAAGGACTGGTCGCTTGCCTTGACCTCGAACACTATGATTTCCGGAAAGGCTCGACGAGCCTGATCCGGGCCACCGAGGGAACGATCCTCTCGAGGATTCCGCCGCGGGTCAGGATCCGGGAAGGAGCCCCCCTCGAAATCCCCCATATCATGGTCCTGATCGACGACCCGGAAAATACGGTCCTCGGTGCCCTGACGGCCAGGAAATCCGCCCTTGAGAAACTCTATGATTTCGAGCTGATGACGGGAGCGGGACGCCTGACCGGCTACCGGGTGGGTGATGCGATCCTGGAGAAAGGCATCATCACCAGTCTTCAGGCTCTCGCTGATCCCAAGGTTTTTGCCGTGAAATACGGGCTCAAGCCGGGGACTCCGGTCCTTCTCTACGCCATGGGAGACGGGAACCATTCTTTGGCCACCGCCAAAACGATCTGGGAGAAAACCAAAGAGAAGACTCAGGACAAAAATGCCGTCGTGAATTCGCCCCTTCGGCATGCCCTAGTCGAGCTTGTCAACCTCCACGACCCGGCCCTCGTCTTCGAATCCATCCACCGGGTGGTCTTCGACCTGGCTCCCGAGAGGAACCTGATCGGGGATATGGAAAGACACTATCGCGGGCGCTTTCGCTACGCCGAATGCCAAAGCCCAGATGAAGTGATGGCCATGGTCGACCGGCAGAAGGGGAGTCCGCACCGGATCGGGTTGGTCACGTCCACAGGGTTCGGCGCTTTGGAAGTATTTGACCCGGACTCCAACCTGCCGGTAGGAACGCTCCAGGACTTCTTGGACACCTTCATGGAGGAGAAGGGAGCTCGCGAGATCGATTATGTGCACGGAACGGAGCCGGTCATCCGGCTGGGGAGCGGGAGCGGCCGGGCGGGCTTTTATCTTCCGGCCATGGACAAGAGCGATCTGTTCAAGACCGTGATCCTCGACGGGGCCTTGCCCCGGAAGACATTCTCCATGGGCGAGGCCAGGGACAAGCGTTTTTATATGGAGGCGCGGAAACTCGTTTGATTATTTCTTAAGCGCGGCCAGTCGTTCACTAAGGATGCGGATGTGCCGCATCTCCTCTTTGATAATCTCCTCGATTTTTTCTCGGCCGCTGCCGGCCTGGACCAGGTCTTTCATGCCTAAGTAGAAGGTGATCGAGTCCTTCTCGGCGGCCAGGGCGGATTTGAATATTCCTTCGAGCCCGGAAGTGTCGATATCTTTCTCGAAAAAAACCTTGGTGTTGGCCAGTGAAGCGAGATAAAGGCCAGTCTCATTATTCGGGTCAAAGGTCATGGCCTTCTGATCAGCTACGGTCAAGGCCGATTTCATTCCTTTGAAAATCCTCTGGTGCTCCAGCTCCATGTCCGCCAGTCCGGCCAGAAAGTCTTGGGCTTCTGAGTCCTTGACCTTCTTGGCTGAGTCCCGGTAGAATTTCTCCCCGTTCTGCTCGATCTTCAGGGCCATCTCGAAGATCTCATCGGCATTGAAGACAAAACTCATGAGGCATCTCCTTCCGGCGCCAGTATACCAAAAATTTATCCATTTTTGACCATATCTTCATCAAGTCTTAACACTCCACCGTTATTTTAGGGCCTCTCTAAGTCGGGTTCTCCCCCCTGGTCAGCGAGCTCAAGGAGGTGAAGGAGGGAAATGGGACTCGCTGAAGATGAGGGAGAGCGACCCGCAGAAACGAGAGGCAAAGCCAAGAAAGGAGTAACGTGAATGAAAAAAGGCACAATGCCAAAGCTGGGGATGATTTTCGGTTTCGTGCTGCTGACTCTGCTGAGTACAAGCATCGTCTCCGCTCAACAGACGTTCAACACCACGATCTATTTTGACTACACCAACTATCTCTCTAAAGGCGGGCCGGTTACGTCGGCCGCTAAGAACAATTTCTTTGCCTTCCGCCGGGCTTATTTCACCTACGAGAACAAGATCAATGACAATCTCAAGTTCCGGTTCCGCTACGATGCCGACAACACGGTCAATATTACCTCCGTGGACTTTGGTAAGGCGTCCACGAAGAAGGACGACAAGCTGCGCCCGTTCATCAAGCACCTCTATCTTGAATATTCCGGTCTTATGCCGAATTCCTCGCTAAAGATCGGCATGACGGAGACCATTCAATACAAGATCGCCGAAGACCGGTGGGGCTACCGGAGCGTTGCCAAGACCCTCATGGACGGGTACAAAGATATCACTGGTGTCGATGTCGACGCGCCCTCGGCCGACCTCGGGGTCAGCCTGACCGGAAGCCTGGCCAAGTACGTCCGCTACGGCCTTATGATCAGCAACGGCGCCGGCTATTCGCACGCCGAGAGCGATAAGTATAAGAAGATCGCCGGCCATATTCATCTGATCCCCGTAGCCGGTCTCTCCGTGGTCGGATACATGGATTACGAGAAGCAGGACGCGGATAACTCGGCCACCACCTATAAGCTCGATGGCTACTTTGAGATGATCAGGAATCTTATTATTGGGGCGGAGTACTTCCTCTATAAAAATGATAAATACCTGACGAATGATGAGGTGCGATACGATGTCTCCGGTCTTTCACTGTTTGGCCGCTGCATCCTCAAGGCTGACGTTATCTCTCTATTCGCCAGGTTCGACCGCTACGAACCGAACAGCAAGACCAGTGACGACGAGATGAGCCGGGTCATCGCCGGCCTCGACTGGGCTCCCGTGCACAAGAGCATGCGCCTTCAGCCGAATATCTGGATTCGGTCCTATCCGGATTCGGAGAAGAAGAATGACGTGGTCTTCAACTTCACTTTCTTCCTGTCCTTCTGAAAAGGGTAGCGGAATATCGTTGCGAAAGTCAAAAAAAATCAGAGGAATGAAACAAATAAAAGGAGAAACAGCATGAAAAAACTCATTGCTACTGTCACCTTAGGCCTGGCCTTCCTGGCCATGGTCCTCATTGCGGCCCCGGCCCAGAAGAAGATGATCCAGATCAAGGGGTCTGACACCCTGGTCAACCTCGTCCAGGTCCTGGCCGAGGAATACATGGATAAGAACCCCGGGATTGCCCTGGCCATTCTCGGCGGAGGGTCGGGAACCGGCATCACCGCCATCATCAACCAGACCTGCGATATCGCCAACCATTCCCGCGAGTGGAAACAGAAAGAGATCGACCAGGCTTGGGAAAAAGGGGTTAAGCCCCGCTTTTTCATCATCGCCGTCGACGGCCTGAGCGTCATCGTCAATGAAAAAAACACGCTCGACAAGATGACCATGGCCGAGCTCGGCGCCATCTACCGCGGCGAAATCAAAAAGTGGAACGCCGTCGGCGGAACGGATAAGGCCGTCTCTCTCTACGGCCGCCAGTCGAACTCCGGCACCTACGTGTTCATGCAGGAGCACGTCCTCGGAAATAAGAACTACTCGACCGACATGAAAGAGATGAACGGCAACGCCCAGATCATCGAGGGCGTCCTCCAGGACGAGGGCGGAATCGGTTATGTCGGCGTCGGCTACCTCTTCGACAAGGATGGGAAAGTCCGCAAAGGCCTCAAGGTCCTCAATATCTCGAAACAGCCCGGCGGACAAGCCTTCTCGCCCCTGGACAAGGCGGCTGTGGACAATGGAGATTACCCTGTGGCCAGGCCGCTTTATCAAGCGACAAACGGCAAGCCGGACGCCGCGGTGGCCGCCTTCATGGCCTTCGAGACAGGCCCCGAAGGCCAGAAGATCGTAGAGAGAGAAGGATTCTTCACCATCGGGGCCAAGCACAAAGAGCAGAACGAGAAGAACTTAAGGTAACTCCCCTCATAGATAACAGGAAGAGCAGCGGAGAGGCCGGGTCGCAATAGTCGACAGGCTTCTCCCCGTTCTCCTGTCTTGAGAGAGGGGAGTCAAGAAAGTTTTTGTTTCGAATGAGGGGAGTGAAAATGAAGGGGTTGAAAAAGGAACGCTGGAAAGAGTCCGCCATGTGGATTTCTGGCCTAATTGAAAAACTTTGGGGCGGGGCAGAAGAAATTGTGCCGAGTCCCCGCGAGGCGGCATCGCCCTCCCGATCATTTATGAAGAAAAAAACCCTCGCTAGCTGGCAAGAATCGGCCATCAAAGCCTTCTTCTTCACCAATGGTATGCTGGCCATCATCGTCCTCATCGGGATATTCGCCATCCTGCTGTTTACGGCCGTTCCGGCTTTCAAGGAAATTTCCTTAACGGAGTTCTTCGGCAACCCAACTTGGGATCCCACCTCACCGGAAAAGGCGGAGTACGGCCTGTTGTCCATGATCGTCAGTACGCTGATGTGCACTGTCGGAGCGCTTTTCATTGCCATCCCCATCGGCCTGGGCGTGGCCGCCTACCTTTCGGACGTCGCCCACTGGAGAGTGCGGGAGATCGTCAAACCCATCATCGAGATCCTGGCGGGGATTCCTTCGGTCGTGGTCGGCTTCCTCGGGATTGTCCTGTTCGGACCGATCATCGCCAAGATCTTCCATAGCGGAAACGGGTTGAACGCCGTCAACGGAAGCTTCTTGCTGGCCATCATGGCCCTGCCGACGATCATCAGCATCTCCGAGGATTCGCTGAACGCTGTCCCCCCGGCTTATCCCGAGGCCTCTCTGGCTCTGGGAGCATCGA
>DATKXS010000181.1:0-3505 GCA_035528895.1 Candidatus Desulfaltia sp. | reverse complement strand
CGGGCTTCGTCTCGAACGCAAAAGGGTTTGAACCCGGTCTGACCGTTTACGCCTCTGACCAGACGCACTCCAGCATCGAGAAGGGGGTGAAGATGGCCGGGTTCGGAAGGGACAACTTGCGGTTGATCCCGACCGATGACGTCTACGCCATGATCCCGGAGAAGCTCGAGGAGGCCATCGCGGAAGATAAGAGAAGGGGGTTGAAACCGGCCTGTGTCGTAGCCACCATCGGGACGACTTCCTCGACGGCCGTGGACCCGTTGGCCGCGATCGGGCGGATCTGTCGGCGGCACGGCGTCTGGCTCCATGTCGATGCCGCCTTCGCCGGGTCGGCCTGCATCCTGCCCGAGATGAGAAGCCTCCTGGAGGGCGCGGAGTTCATGGATTCCTTTGTCATGAACCCCCACAAATGGCTGTTCACCAACTTCGACTGCTCGGCTTACTTCGTCAAAGACCCGGGCCTGCTCATCCGGACGTTTGAAATTCACCCCGAGTACCTCAAGACGGGAGTCGATGCCCATGTCAAGAACTACCGCGATTGGGGGATCCAGCTCGGCCGGAGGTTCCGGGCGCTCAAACTGTGGTTCGTGA
Source organism: Candidatus Desulfaltia sp. (assembly GCA_035528895.1). GTDB lineage: Bacteria > Acidobacteriota > Aminicenantia > Aminicenantales > UBA8522 > UBA8522. The sequence goes on along the minus strand of DATKXS010000181.1, from coordinate 2,914 downwards.
TCCGGTCCTACGGGGTAGAGGGGCTGCAGGCTCTCATCCGCGAGCACATCCGCCTGGCCCAGCTCTTCAGAAGCTGGGTGGAGGAACACGAGATGTTCGAGATCATGGCTCCGACACCGTTCAGTCTGGTGTGTTTCCGGTTCAACGACGGAAAGGAAGACGCCGTCTTGAATGGCTTCAATAAAAAATTGTTGGACAGGGTCAATACCGCAGGGAATGTCTTCCTGACCCACACGGACCTGCGCGGCCGCTATGTCCTGCGGATGGCCATCGGCCAGCGGACCACCCGCGAACGCCATGTCCGCGAAGCCTGGGAGATCATCGTCCGGAGTGCCGAGGAGCTATTGAAAGAATAACCTCTAACTTTTAGGTTTGTACAAGCCTTTAGGCTTGGCGCCCAGGAGTCCGGCTCTGATCAGGTCCCTATCCGCCGGGTTCAGTGCCCGGATCATGGCCGACGTCAGCACCGGGAAATGCTTGATATCGTTGAGTTTGTCGCCGATGTATTCCAGGTCCTCGTCGGTCGTCATCCAGTGGCGCTTGTCGAATTGGCCAAGGTCGAGAGGAAGAGAGTAACTGCGCATTGTCTTTTGACCGAGGGGGTTGAAATAGACATCGAAAAAGGAAATGACGAGCTCGCGAATGCTCCGGTAGACCGGCTCCCGGAAGCGGAGGACAGTGTAGTTGGACTTGGCGACGCACCCCCAATGTCCCCGCTCCTTGAAAACAGCCAGGACGTGGTCGTCGTCGTTCCAGGAGCGGATGTCGACGAGGAGAGGCCGATGGCCGAGCTGCCGCAGGGCGGCCGCGGCGAAGAGCGCTCCCTCGAAGCAATGGGCTTTTCTCTCCTTGATTATCCAACGCGGCGACCGGGCGCCGTAATCTAGATCATAGGCGAGCCGGTTGAGGTAGCGCTGGATTTTGATCGGGCTGGAGAGCCTGCCGAACAAGCGCAATTCTGCTTTAGTCCAGGTTTCCATATCAGGTCTTTCTGAGTTTTATAAAACACGAAATTCTGGGGACACGATCCGAATTCCAGAGAATTCGGTCATGTCCCCGAATTTAGCGCTCACTGAATGTGCCGTTCAATCTTTCGGCTCGGTCGCGCAAGCCCGGCTTCCCCGGGAAACGTCTTTTTATTTCCTTGGGCTGATCACCGATTCAGGGTCGAGCGCCACATCCAACCGCGCTTGACTCCGCGCTTGCTGTCCCGGGAGGTGTAGGGCTTGATGTCCAGGACCGGAGTGCCCTCGAGCATGTCGATCCCGGAGACCTCGAGGCTATCCCCCCGCCGGCCCAGGAACCGCACGACCGTCAGCCCGATCGGGTTGGGCCGGTGCGGGGAACGTGTGGAAAAGACCCCTCGTCGGCGGCTCTCGAAAGGTGGCTTGACGAGGAGATGGCCGGGCCCTGATTTGTGAAAGGCAAAAATGACGATCAAGTGGGAGAAGCCGTCGATGTCCTTGAGCCCGGCGGCATAGGCCGGGTCGATCTCGAGCTCGCCCCGGACGTCGGAGAAGCCGTTTGGCCGGTAATTCCGGTGCGGGTCGATGTCCTCTCGTGTTTTGAACGGAGAATGGACGGTGCCGATGGGCCGGAATCGGATCAGCCGGTGATTGAGGTCAGCCACTTTTCGTAGGCCTTGATTTTGCCCTGTACCACATCGAGATAACTATTCCTGAGCTTGGTCGTGATCGGTCCCGGTGTTCCGGAGCCGACCGTGTACTTGGTGGTTTGGGCCGCGGGATCTGAACCGTCGGTGATATGAGTGATGGGCACTACTTCCACGGCCGTTCCCGAGAAAAAGGCCTCGTCGGCTGTCAGGAAGTCTTCTTTCTCGATCGGCCCGATCTTGGTCTTGATGCCCAGGTCGCGGGCGATCTCCAGGAGGCTGGTGCGGGTGATGCCCTCGAGGATCGATTCGCTCACATCGTTGGTCTTCAGGACGCCGTCCTTGAAGACGAAGATGTTCTCTCCCGGTCCTTCCGCCACCCGGCCCTCGATGTTCAGGAAGACGGCCTCATCGCAGCCCTGACCCCTGGCCTCCAGTCCGACGATGGTCGACTGGATGTAGAACCCGCCCAGCTTGGCGCGCATGTCCAGCTGGCTGAAGTGGACGCGCTTCCAGGGCACGATGTAGACACTGACTCCGTTGGCCGCTTTCTCGCCGAGGTAGGCGCCCCATTCCCAGGTCGCGACGATCATCTCGACCGGGCAGTACTTGGGGACGAGACCGAGGTTGCCGTAGGAGAAGAAGAGCAGGGGGCGGATATAGGCCGACTCGAGCTTGTTCTCCCGGACGACGAGTTTAATGACCTCGATGATCTTCTCTTTGGAATAGGGGATCGGCATCCTGGCGACCGAGGCGGAATAGAGGAACCGGTCGACGTGCTCGCTCAGCCGGAAGATGGCCGGGCCCTTGGCCGTCGGGTAGGCCCGGATGCCCTCGAAGACGGAGCTCCCGTAGTGAAGGGCGTGGCTCATCGGATGGACATGGGCGTCGGTCCAGCCGTAGATCGTTCCCTCGTGCCAGTATTTGAGGGCTTTGGGGAAGTGGGTATTTTCGTACATGATGATTCCTCCGGTTAGGATGTGGATATGGTGATGATGATATGATCGACTATGGAGATCGGCTCAGGAAGCCGCCGGTAAGAATCGCTTTTAATTTTGAAGGCGGGCCTCTTATTTAGAAATTACCTTATCACACTTTGTCCGGGATTGTAAACTCCCAGGAGCACCAGGTGTCTGCGGCCTTCGGATCGGGAGGACAAGCGAGGCAGCGCGTCTCGATCCGCGGGTCGATCGTCCGGGCGAACCCGCTATATTCCACGATTCCGATCGGTTTGCAGGGGAATGAGGCCAGGCCCTGGCGTTCGCGGGCTTCCTGGACGCGGCAGCTGCGCATCCGGAAGAG
>DATKXS010000180.1:0-26504 GCA_035528895.1 Candidatus Desulfaltia sp. | reverse complement strand
GTCGTTCATCGCCACAAACATCGAATACCTTTTGTGCGCATCGCACCCAAAATATCGGTTCATGCTGCAGTTCCTCCTCCCTCCTTTTATAAACCTTTTCTTGGAGGGACTGCAGCGCTTTCATATAATCAATGACAAATCACAATTACGACACAGTCTCAGAAGGAGGGAGGAAACGGGCGGACAATCCACATCTCCTCCTCCCCTGGTGGGAGGAGGCCGGGAGGAGGGGAATCTTCTTGGTTTGCGGGTGGCCTGCAAGGCCATGAGAAGTTAAGGACAAATTCTTGGAACATGTCTCCGATTATCGCGAATTGAAAATCAGTAAAAATTTATCTCTGTTTGGTGTAACCTTTTGCTGGAATCCAAGTCTATATGGGTGAGCCCGAATGATATAAGGAGATTCGTGGACCCGACATCTGACAACCGGCTGATGGAAGAGGTAGGCGCCGGCCGGGTCGAACGGCTGGCCATCCTGTTCGAGAGGTATCACGTCATGCTCTTCAACTTTTTCCTCCGGCTGACCGGAAACCGAAGCCACAGCGAGGACCTTGTCCAGGACGTCTTCTTCCGCATCCTCAAGTACCGGAAGACCTACCAGGGCCAGAGCAAGTTCAGCGTCTGGATGTACCAGATCGCCCGCAACGTCCACGTCGATCATCTCCGGAAGCGAAAGCTGGAGATGCCGCTCGATGACCAGTTCGAGGAGCCGGCCTCACCGGAGATCCCGGCGGTCGAGCGCCTGAACTCCGATATTGACATATCCCTGCTGCGAATAGCCCTCGACCGGCTTCCCCTCCGGAAGAAAGAGGTTCTCCTGCTCAGCCGGTTCCAGGAGATGAAATACCGGGAGATCGCCGAACTTCTGGGCTGCGACATCGGCTCGATCAAGTCCACCGTCCACCGGGCCATCAAGGATCTCGGCAGGATCTATCTCGAGCTCCAGGGAGGAGAATCCCCATGAACTGCGAAAGAACGAAAGAGTTTCTGGCCGATTATCTGGCTGGCGAACTGGACGAAAAAACCCTGGCCGAGGCGCAGGCACACCTGGCCGGCTGCGCCGCCTGCCGGGAGGAACTGGAAAGCCTGAGCGCCATCTGGACGAAGCTGGGCGTCCTGCCCAAGGAGCAGCCCAGCGCCGCCCTGCGCAGCCGCTTCTACGATATGCTCGAGGCCTACAAGGAAGGCCTGGAGAAAGGCGGGACAGCGGCCAGGATCTATCAAACCATATCGTCCCGATTGAGCCGACTTATGCCCAGGCGCCCGACTTACCAGCTCGCTCTCGCCTTAGTGCTCATCATCGCCGGTCTGGGCAGCGGCTACCTCCTGAATGTCCGCTTCCGCTCAAACGCCCGGTTCGAGGTGGCCACACTCAAGCAGGAGGTCAACGACATGCGCCGGACCGTGGCCGTTTCGCTCCTCAAGCAGGCCTCAGCCAGCGAGAGGCTCATGGGCGTGAGCTGGAGCTCCCGGGTCGACCGGCCGGGGGACGAGATCATCACCGCCCTGCTCGAAACCCTGGACCACGACCCCAATGTCAACGTCCGCCTGGCCGCCGTGGACGCCCTCTACCTCTTCTATGGCCACCCGGAAGTCAAAGACGGTCTCGTCCGTTCCCTGGCCGGGCAAACGTCACCGCTCGTCCAGCTCGCCCTCATCGACCTTCTTGTCGGAATCCGGGAGAGGCGGGCCGCGGAGGCACTGGAGCGACTCATCCAGGACGAGAAACTGAACCCGAAAGTAAAGAAACGCGCCGAGTTGGGACTGGCCCAGCTCAGCTGATCAAACGCACTTTGAAAAAGGAGAAGTCAATGAAAACGATCGTCAGACTCGCCGGAATCATCGTTCTCTTATGGGCCGTCGGAATGGCCGACACCGCCCAGCAGAGCCAGGCTGACCATGCCGTAGTGAGCTTCACCAACCCGGCCAAGCCCGGGACGGTAGAAGTCGATGTCAATGAAGGAAGCATCACGGTCCGAGGCTATGAAGGGAAGAACGTCATCATCGATGCCCGCTGGAGGGAAAGGGCCCTGACTCAGGAAAAACGGGAAATCGAAGCCGCCCTGGCGGGAGCAGAAGAAGAACTGGACAAGGAAGAATTGGCCAAAAAGAAGGCACAGGCCGAAAAGTCCAGGGGCATGAAGATGCTCGCAGTCGAGAGCATGGGCCTGACCATCGAAGAAGAGGACAATGTTATCCAGGTGAGCGTTGAAGAAGGAAAAAGGGCCGTGGATCTCATCATCCAGGTCCCCTTTTCGACCTCGCTCCAATTGTCCTGCCGCGATGACGAAAGAGGAGTGACCGTGGAGCGGGTGGACGGGGAGATCGAGGTGGATACGAGCGACGGTCCTATCACTCTGACCAACGTCTCCGGCCCCGTGGTGGCGGATTCCTCAGAAGGCGAGATCAAAGTCGTCTTCGGCAAGATCACGCCGGGGAAGCCGATGTCTTTGAGCGCCATGGACGGCGATATCGACATCACCCTGCCCCTCGACGTCAAGGCCAGCCTGAAGATGAAGACTGATGAAGGACAGATCTTTACCGATTTCGACGTCCAGTTGACGCCGAGCCAGCAGAAAAAGGAAGAGGACGAACGCAAGGAAGGCGGAGGCTACAGAGTGACCTACGAAAAGGTGACCCTGGGCTTGATCAACGGCGGCGGCACGGAGATCCAGCTCACCACCTACGAAGGCAATATTTACGTCCGCAAAGCGAAGTAAAAGACCGGCACTTCCTAAGGGACGGCTCTTATCCGAGAGCCGTCCCTTTTCTTTCTCTGGGGTCAGACCTACTTATCTAAATGCAAATAAATAAGATGGCCGAAGAATACGGCCTTTTTTTGGCCTTACAATCATATTTTTGGCCCCGAAAATCATCCAAAAAAAGAACCCACACGCCTAATAATCAGACGGCTGCAAAGTCCTCTTGATCAGGGAAAGATCATACCCTTTATTGGCAATCCGCTGTATCAGGTCCTGGTAAAGAGCCTCGTCCATTTGCGGAGTCCGGCTCAGGATCCAAAGGTATTTTCTTCCCGGGTGGCCAACGACGGCGTACTGATAATCGGGGTCGAGCTCGATGATCCAATAATCTCCCCGGAACGGCCAGAAAAACTGGACCTTGAGCTTGGCGTTGGTCTCCTTGTCCACCACCCAGGCTTTGCCCTTGGCTGTTTTGATTTCCCCGTCGAGCGTTTTCTTCCGGCACTTGTTCAGGACCTCGATCTTCCCGTCGTTGCGCAGCGTGTAGGTGGCAGTGACGCCGACGCAGTCCTTCTGGAAACGCTGGGGGATGGTGGCGATCTCGTACCAGGTCCCGAGATAGCGGTTCAGGTCGACTCGGGGAACGACCTGGAGCGGCTTCTCCTGCGCACCGGCGTGGCTAAACCCAATAATCAGCAGGATGAGTGCCATTATGATCATCTTCATTCTCTATCCCTCAAATCTTTTTATTATGTCTAGCACGATCTATTATATGTTATCTAATCGTTCCTGAGAAGGCTCTACTCCAGCCTCAAGTTGGCCCTGAACGGGGAACTCCAGATCCTCTTTTTTTCCTTGACTTCTCGCTTTTCTGGGTGTATTTTTTTGCATAAGGAAATGGGACTAAAAACTCGGAAAAATTTTGATCTGAAAACCGCATCAATAGATATGGCTTCTTCCAAATCCATCGGATCATCCAATGGAGGATGGACCCAGGACGGCGAGAAGCAAGGGAGGTAATAATGGACATCAAGATTATTATTGGCGGTATTGTCGGTTTTCTTGTGATTCTACTCTTCATCCGGGCACTGTTCTTAAGAAAGAGAACTGGTCTGCCCATCGAGGAACTCAAGAAAGCGGAAACGGCATTATTGACAGCCTTCATCTTATTTTTGGCTCCGATGGCAGTCTATGCCGGAAATGGAGTGATGCAGGATACTCTGGGACAGAATGAAAAACTAAGGGTTTCAGAGGAACTAAAATCAACTAACGGTAAATATACTCTAAGAATGCAGGACGATGGAAATCTGGTCGCCTATGATAATCAAGGAAAATCATTATGGAGTAGCAACACAGTCGGAAGTGGGGCCATAGAGTGTATCCTCCAGGGTGATGGCAATCTATTGCTCAAGAATAGAAATGGAAGAGTCGTCTGGGCAACCCACACAGATGGTTACAAAAACGCAAAATTGGTGATACAAGATGATGGAAACCTGGCCATTTACAACGAAAGAGGATTAGCTGTCTGGGCTAAGGGAAGGATCAAAGACAGTTTATCAAGAGGCGAAAACCTGTTAGCCAATGAGTTTATCAGATCTCAGAATAGAAAATATACTCTAGTCCTGCAGGAAGATGGCAATTTAGTAGCCTATGATATTCAAAGAAAAGCATTATGGAGTAGCAATACAGTCGGAAGTGGGGCCATAGAGTGTGTTCTGCAGGGTGATGGTAATCTGTTGCTCAAGGATAGAAATGGAAGAGACGTCTGGGCAACAAATACTGATGGTTATTCAAATGCAACATTATTAATACAAGATGATGGCAATGTCGTGCTGTATAAGGAAGGAGGACCTGCTTTCTGGTCCAATGGGAACATCAATACGAACATTCAGCGCGACACGCCCCCTGCCGATGTGCCTGCCGAGATCCGCCATCAGGACGACGCTGGAAGCGGCCGCGACGCCGGAAACGTTTTGGATGAGGCTGTCCCCATCTATCCGGTCACCAAGCCGGCCGAGGGCGAGCTCAGCCCGACTGACAGCATCGATTTTTACAGCGTCCCGCTCGATAAGGAATGGAGGCTGTCCCTCAAACTCATGATCCAGAGCGACCAGGACTACGACCTTGCCCTGCTCAATTCCAACGGTGACATCGTAGCGTCGTCAGCCCGGGGAATGGGGCAGTCCGAATCCCTCGATTTCACGCCGCCCTCGTCGGGAACGTATTACATCCGCGTCTCGCGCAAAGCCGGCCAAGGCCGCTACAAGATCGAGCTTTCGTTCCACAACCAGGAAAGCATAAAAGACAATTTACCAAGTTACAGCGCAAATACCGGCGATAACGAGTTCGACAATGCACTTAACAACCTAAACAATGTCGCGCGTACAGATCTAGATAATTTCATGAATACATTGAGTGGCACATTCGGTATCTCCAAACCGTGGATTGAGAACCTTGTTAAAAGAGAAAATATCCCCCCCGCCGACGTGTACATGATCGCAAGAACTGCATCTGTAATAAACCAGCCAATCGATACCGTTAAAAAGAATTACATGGCCAATAGGGGTCAAGGGTGGGGCGTTATTGCCAAGCATCTGGGAATAAAGCCGGGATCAAAAGAATTCCACGCCCTCAAAAAAGACGATACAGGATTACTCGCGAAGGGAAAGAGTCAAGGACAGAAGAAAAAAGATTAAGACAAACGTTAAATAGGCCAGGAATCTCTCACCTGCGGATGGCGCGCTCTCAACAGCCAAAATTTGTGCTGACGCAAGAACGTATTTCCCGTCCTCAGAAGTCATGACCTTTTCGCAGATTGTTATCTGTATCGAACATTCGTGCGCCTCGGTCCTTGCCGTCGGACACCGCGGCGCGTGCTTGGCCAAATTCTCATGTTCGGGAAGAATATAAATGAAATAGCGACAGCAGACTATTCGGAAAATAGCGCTAAGCCAAGGAGGTGCTCACAATGAGGAAAGGAATATGCGTTTTGGTGTTGGCCGCGCTGGCCGGGCTGCTGTTCATGCAAAGCTGCGAGACTTTGGACCAGCTCACCCGCGCTCTCATGAGTCTGCGGCGGCTGCAATTCAAGCTCGACGGAATTCACGATTTTGGCCTTCTCGGAATCAACCTATCCGGGAAATCCGCATTGGCTGATTTTTCGGCTGCGGAAGGGCTCAAGCTTGTTCAGGGATTCCGCTCCAAACGGCTGCCGGTTGAATTGACACTGGACATCCTTGTCCAGAATCCCAACGACGGAACCGGCGGCTCGACGAAGACGGTTTCGACGCTAACCAGCCTGGAATCGCGATTTCTTATCGATGGGAAGCCCACCGTCTATGGAAATATCGACAAGCCCATTGAAGTTCCCGGGACGGGGCAGGCTACGACAGTCCCGGTCCGGATGTCTATCGACTTGTATGAGTTTTTCGGCCAGCAGGAGTATGAGGAAATCATCGGTCTGGCTCTGGACATAGGCGGCAGACGCGGAGATATGACTCGGATTTCCCTCGACGCACAGCCCAGAGTATCGACACCCTATGGAGAGATCGTCTATCCGGGACGAATCACGATCATCAGTAAAGAGTTTAGATAAAAGAGCCGGTATTCTCACAGCTCGCCGGCGGATGAATTGCCGGGGCCGCTCCGGCTTCCGGATAACAGGCCATTCTATTCGTCTGGTCAGAACAGATATCCGATCGAGACCGAAACCGTGATTCGCCGGGCGGGGGCCGTCATTTCCAGAACGGGATGTCGTGAGGCTCTATTTTTTCATGGCCAAGAGATTCAAAATGGTTCGCTCCTGCCATCCAATTCAAGCATCAAAACCATGTCTTTTTCTTCGGTGCAATCAGCAACGGGCGAAGCATGTCCCACTCCTCCTCACCCCAGTCCTCTGACTATTGGTCGACGAAAGCGGTCGGGTCGAGGGCGAAGCCCGGATCAAGAACGTCCGCATCAGCGGAGAGTTCGTCGGGAACATCACGGCCTCGGGAAAGGTCATTATCGAGAAGACGGGCCGGTGCTCGCGTTGGGGATAAGGGCCCCGGCCGAAGCCGGCGCCGTTCCTTGTGGACCTCCTCGTTTTCACGTTCTCGAAGCATTCAGGGCCGCGCTTCGGCCCGCCCCGGCCGGAACTGGGTTTCGTACAGGGAAGCGTAGAGGCCGCCCTTGGCCAGGAGCTCCGCATGCGTGCCCTGCTCGACCAGACGGCCTGCCTCCATCACCAGGATGACGTCCGCCGCCAGGATCGTGCTCAAGCGGTGGGCGATGACCAGGCTCGTCCGGCCCCGCATGATGCGCTCCAGCGCCTGCTGGATCAGCGCCTCGGAATGGCTGTCCAGCGACGACGTCGCCTCGTCCAGCACGAGGATGCGCGGGTCCTTGAGGATGACGCGGGCGATGGCGACGCGCTGCTTCTCGCCCCCGGAGAGGCGGTAGCCGCGGTTGCCCACGACGGTATCGTAGCCTTCGGGCAGACCCGCGATGAAGCCGTGGATGTTCGCCGCGCGGCAGGCCGCCTCGATCGCGGCCGGGGTGGCGTCCGGCTTGGCATAGAGGAGGTTGGCCCGGATGGTATCGTTGAACAGGAATGTTTCCTGCGTCACCATGCCGATCTGCTCTGCCAGGGTGCTCATGGCCAGATCGCGCAAGTCGTGACCGTCGATGCTGATGACGCCGTCCGTCGGGTCGTAGAGCCTGGGCAGCAGGTAGGTGACTGTGGTCTTCCCCGCCCCGCTCGGGCCCACCAGGGCGGCCAGCTGCCCCGGCTTGACCTCGAAGCTGAGGTCGCGGAGCGCCCAGTGTTCGGCGGCGGGAGGCTGAGGGCTTGGAGTCTCGTCCGGGGATTGGGGATTGGACGTTTGCAGCTTCCCCCCCTCTTGCGAGAGGGGAGGGGCCATGCCCTGGCCGCGATGGCCAAAGCGGACCACCTCGCTCAACCCTGCTGCCGTGGCCTTCGTCGCGTTCTCTCCCGGCCGATAGCTGAACGATACGCCTGAAAAACGCACATGCCCCCGGACGGACTCCAGCGTCAGCGCGTCCGCCCGCTCCTCGATCTCCGCCGGCAGGTCCAGGACCTCGAAGACCCGCTCGAAGCTGACCAGCGAGGTGGCCAGGTCCATGCGCGCGTTGGTCAGCGCCGAGAGCGGTCCGTAAAGCATCCCCAGGTACGCCGTGAAGGCGACGATCGTGCCGATGGTGAAGCCGGCCCCGCGCAGGACCAGCAGGCCGCCGCACCAGAAAACCACCACCGTGCCGACCGCGCTGATCAGGCTCACCGTCAGGAAGAACCAGCGCATCATGAAGGCCTGGCGCACGCCGGCTCGGCGGACGCGGTCCGCCCGGCCGCGGAACCGCGCCACCTCGAGGGCCGCGCGGCCGAACAGCTTGACAAGCAGCGCGCCGCTGACGTTCAGGGTCTCGTCCATCATGGCGTTCATCTCGGCATTGAGTGTCATCTGCTCGCGCACGACGGCGCGCAGCCGCCTGCCCAGGAGGCGCGCCGGGATCAGGAAGAGCGGCAGCACGCCGATGGCCAGCAGCGTCAGCCGCCACTCCAGCCGCAGCATGATCACCAGCGCGCTGACCAGCGTGATGGAGTTGGTGAACACGTCGACGATCGTGCCGCTGACCGCCCTCTGGGCGCCGATGACGTCGTTGTTCAGCCGCGAGAGCAGCTCGCCGGTCTTGGTGTGGGTGAAGAAGCGCAGGGACATGCGGTGCAGATGGTCGAACAGCTCCGTCCGCAGGTCGCAGATGATCCCCTCGCCCACGGACGCGCCGAGATAGCGTTGAGCCACTCCCAACAGCCCGTTGACCAGGGGGACGGCCAGCATGCCCAGCGCGAGCAAGGTCAGCCGCTGGAAGTCGCGTTCCGGCAGGGCTCGGTCGATGAGGTCGCGCACGAGCAGCGGGGGCGCCAGTCCGAGCAAGGTCACGACCAGGAGAAGGAGCAGCATGGCCGCGATGCGGCCGAGGTAGGGACGGCCGTAGGCCAAAACACGCCGGATCAACGCCCGGCTGATCTCCGGACGGTCCTGCTCCTTGTCGTAGCGCAGAAAAGGCCGCCAGCCGCCGTTAGACATGGAAAGAAACCCCATCGAGGCGTGATGTGTGCGTCAGGCGAAGGAGATACAAAGGAAAGAATGGTAACACGCGAAGGACGTGCGGTCAACAACGGGCATCGGCCGGGACGAGAATTCGGACGGATCAATCTTCACCCCTTATGTGGAGCTCCACATAACGGATGGGTGTTGCTCGATGATCGATGGCCACCGCGTCTCCCTGCTCGATATGGGCAACTACGCCCGCCACCACGGCCTCTTCACCCGTGCCAAGATGGAATTCTCCAGAGATGAGGCCCTGGTGCCACAGCGCGGCTTGGGCAAGCTCGAACGCCCTGGCCTTGTACATGTTCTTGTAGAGATCGAGGAGATCCCTGACTTGTTCTCCTGTGATGGGGGAAAAAATCTACCGGTATGGAAACACCTTTCAGTCTGAACTGGGGAATACTTTTTCCATTAAGCCCCTGATAATCGGGGCGGCTTCTTCCATAGTCGAACAGGCCTGGAGCATTTCTCTCATTTCACCCAAAATGATGTTCTGAGTGTTTCTGTCCTCGAGTTTCTTGACAAGAACGGTGAGCTTTTCATTTGCCTGGCGTTTTTCTTCCTCTGTCTTTTTACGCTCCGTGATGTCTTTATAAATGATTAAGACAAATTTTCTCCCGGCCAGCGTTACCAAAGACGGGCTGAGATCGGAGAAAAAAAAGCTGCCGTCTTTTCGCCTGAATCTGAGATCATGTCGAACGCCCTCTTCTCCCTTCACAAACTTTGCGATCTGTTCAAAAACTAAAGGCAGGTCATCCGGGGGGTGGATATCGGAGATTTCCAAGTTCAGGAATTCTTCTTGAGCATAGCCCAGCGTTTGCAAACACATCGCATTGCACATAAAGAATTTCCTGGTTTTCAAATCCACAACAAACATCCCGTCGCTCGCTTTATCGAAAATTGTCCTAAATGTTTGTTCGGATTCCTTCATCACCTCCTCTGCCTTCTTGCGCTCGGTGATGTCCCTGAAAATACCCACCAGAAAAGGTTTGCCACCAATCTGCAGAAGAGATGCGGCAATGTCTGCTAAAAAAATACTGCCATTTTTCCTTTTGACTGGCAGATCTTTGGCCACTGTAATTTTCCCTGCGACTTGCTTTCCAATTTCTTCTAAAACACGAGGTAAAGCATCTTTTGGATGGATGTCATCAATTCCTATTTTTTTTATTTCATCTCGTTCATAGCCAAGCATCTCAGATATCCTTCTATTACCGATATTGAACTTACGTGTTTCTAAATCTGCCAAAAGTAGTCCATCTATAGCTTCATCAAAAATTATTTCGAATCTTTGCTTCGATTCCCTCAGCTCCTCCTCCATCTTCTTGTGCTCGAGGCCTAATTTCTCAAGTTCCTCTATGCGATCCTTTAGTAATTTTATCTCCCTGACTGGTTTCTTTTGATTTTTCTTTTTATCTTCCATCTTTATCCTTTAGCCACTTGGCGTTCTCTTCCCTCTAATTCGATCGCCTCCTTTTCTGAAGCAAGCTCAGGCTTGATGAGTTTCGGGACCACATCTTCCTTCAGCTTCTTAGCAAGCACTCTATAGACCTTCCCCATGCCGCCTTTACCCTGCTCTTCAATGACCTGGTATCGACCAGCAAAGGTGGAGCCAGTGGTCAATTCTTGAATGGGAGTCTGAAGGCTCTCTATCTGAGAAACAGAGATATCCTTTGAAGAAGGAAGGGGAGTAGCACACTTCCTCCAAAACGGGGAATCGGGAGTGTTCTCAGTGTCGCAGTCGGGGCACTTGATAGCCACTTGTTCCCGTTTGATAGGAGCTTGGCAAAAGAATATCCATTAATCTGGAAGGTGTCAAGCTGAATTCTGGCTGAATGGAGATAAGCATTTCGTTTTTTCCTGCGATGGCAGAACGTGCGCCATTGTGCCATCGCAGGAAAAAACGGAATACTTTCTATGATGATGTGATGCAAGTACTTTCTATAGCGCCTCCTTTCTTTTCCTTCTTCTTGCCTTCTTTGTAGGTCTTGTGGACCATCCTTCTATCCGTGCCCTTAGCCCGAAGGCCAAGTCTGCACACACTGTAACATCAGGTCCCGATTCATTTAGATCCAATAAGTTTAAGTATCCGATTGAGAGAGCACCATCATAGTCATTTTCATTGTCTGCATCTTGATATTAAAATAAACAGGGAAAAGGCACCTTCTCCAAGTTGGCCCTGAACGACGTGCAGAAAGGCGAGGAACGCCTTTCGCCCCGTTTCCTCAGCACGAGGCCCCGGGAGTTTTCCGCAGGCCTGGCGATCGAATCCGAACCCATGGCTGAAGATGAGGCGGCCGCGCGGTCCGGGACGGCTCCCAAGAAAGTCCGGCTAAGCTTCTGGACCAAATGGGGGACAACGCCAATCCGGCCTGAACTCAAGAAAAAATAGCGCTTCTCAGGCCCGGTCCCGCAGGTAGGCGACCATCTTAGGCACGACGAGCGGCACCACGTCGGGCAGCATGTGGGGCATCAGGTTGTCCATGACTTTGGGCATCAACTCGGGCATCTGCTCGGCCATGTAATCGGGCATCGGGATCATCGCGCCGACGCGCTCCAGCATGGTCGGCATCACCTTGGGCATCATGCCGGGCAAGAGCCTGGGAAACAGGACCGGGAACACCGGCTTCATCAGGGCGAACATCGCTCCGCCCAGCGGACCCAGCTTGCCGATCCCCTTCATCATCCCCCCCATGCCGAGCGGCATGGCCTTGAGCAGCTCCGGCCACATCGTGTCCATCAGGTCGGCGAAACCCTGCGGTGTCATCAGGGCGATCATGCCCTCGAAGACCTTCCACTGCCGGCTGACTTCGGGGCTCGGGTCGGCGAATTTCCGGTCCAGCCCCTCGCAGGCGAAGGCGGCCAGGTCCCGGACCTCGATCGGGGTGTTCTTCTTCTCCTTGCTGACCCGGAGCTGGAACTCGCAGCACGGGCAGAGCGCCAGCACGGTCTCGGCCTTGACCGCCGTCCCTTCCTCCAACCGGGTCTCGCCGACGTCGTGGGCGACCAGCGGATCCTTGAGCAGCGTCAGGACGCTGCCGCAGCAGTGGGCCTCGTCGTGGTGGTGGGTCATCTCGACGAACTCGACGCCGGGGATGGCCTTGATGACATCGCGAGGCGGCTCATAGACGCCCGAGACGCGGCCGATGTGACAGGAATCGTGCCAGGTGACGCGCTTCATGACCGGGTGAGAGAACTTGAACGACCCGTCCTTGATCTTCTCCGAGACGACCTCGCTGTAGTGCTTGGCGGTGATGCCGTAATCGATCCCGAGTGTCTTCGCCCAGTCGGGATAGACGTTGCGCCACATCATGTCGCAAGCCGGGCAGGACGAGATCACCGTGTCCGCGCCGGCGGCCTTGACCGCGGCGATATTCCGCTTCATGTTTTCGGCGAAGATCTCCCATTTCCCGGCCACCAGCATCGGCGTTCCGCAGCAGTTCTCGACGTTGCCGAGATAGGCGAAATCGACGCCCGCCGCATCGAGCAGCGTCACGGCCGCCTGGCCGATATCGTTCTCGACGTAGGAGACCGTGCAGCCGCCGAAATAGACGTTCTGAGATTTCCGGCTGGGGCCGTGCTTCGATTTGAGATCCTCCGGGAACCAGCGGGTCCGGTCCTTGCGGTAGCCCGCCCAGATGTTGCCTTCTGATTGAAGCGCCGCGGCCATCATCTCGAACGGCGGGAAGGTCATTCTCTTATCCTCATGGATGAGCTTACCGCGGAGCTTCATCCAGCTCGGCTCGATGGGGAGAGAGGCCGAGCAGCGGAGGTTGCAGAGCTCGCAGGTGGTGCAGACGAGGATGGTGTCGACCATCTTCTGGTCCCATTCGGCCCGGCCCTCCAGGAACTCGCGCAGCCAGTACCATTTTCCCCGAGGTGACTGGCTCTCCCAGCCCCGGCCGTAGAACTGGTCGCATTCGTCAACGCAGTAACCGCATTGGGAGCAGGCATAGGCATACCAGGCCACGTCCGCCGGGATGCCGCGGATGGGTTTGGCGGCGATGCGCTCACCCACCTGGGCAACGACAATATTGCCGAAGGGCCGGACCAGGGGTTCGAAGAGCCTGGCCACGCCGAGCGCCCGGCTGACCAGGTTCGGCTGGACGACCTTCCCGGGATTCAGGATCCTCTTCCGGTCGACCTTCTTCTGGAAGGCCTTAACGCGGAGCGCCCGGTCCTCGCCCAGGATCTTTTTGGCCTTGCGCACGAAGTAAAGGCCGGTCGAATAGGGCCGGCCGCCGTACTTTTCGGCGATCTTGATGATCGACAGGACCAGGCCGAAAACGAAGTTATAGGAGAACTTCCGCTGGTCGCTGGGGATGAAACCAAGGATGACCGCCTCGGGCTTCCCGTCGCGCCCGGTCCGGATGATGACACCCTCCTTGACGATCGGCTGGTTGATCCTGTGCTCGATCTCTTCCATGACCTTGCCGAGGTTTTCGAGAGGCACGACGATCTCGGCCGGGACGAGAGACGGCCCGAGACGCTTGACGACCATCAGCTTGAAGCGGTTCTCCCATTCATGTTCGGCGATTTCCTGACTGAGGATCACGCCCTGGCAGTCGTGAAGGATGTCGGGCAGCTGGGAGACAACTTTGTCCCGGTCGGCCGCCCGGTAGGCCAGGACGGCGATATAGGCGGCCGGAAGGATGACCTTGTGCTCGGCGGGATGGCCCAGATGCATGCGAACGGGCGCCCGGTTCTTCATCTCCGCCATCCGGGGGTTGATGAAGACGACGGACCAGAGCGGGAGCGCCCGGGCGATGAATTCCTGAAAAACCGTCGTCAGTCTGTGAGCGTCCGGGCAGGCGATGGCCGTCAGTCCGAGCTCCTCCCGCTTCATGACCTGGACGGTAACTTGGCTGATGACACCCGTTGTGCCTTCGGCATCGGAGATGAGCTCGAGGTCTTTGCCGGTGAATTCCTTGATCTCACCGTCCGGCAGAACCACCCGGGCGCTGATGACGTTATCCATGAACCAGCCGTAGGCATAGGAACCGATGCCGGCGCCGCCCTGGGCCAGCCAGCCGCCGGCCGAGGACGAGGGATAGCTCGTCGGATAGAGGCGCAGCGTCAGGCCGTGCGGATCGAGAGCGCGGTCGAGCTGTTCCCAGGTGATGCCGGCCTGGACCGTGACCGTCTCGTTGGGAACATCCACGGACAGGACATCCTTCATCCGGAAGAAATCCACCACCAGCCCTTGGCGAATAGGGATGAGACCTCCGTAACCCGAGGAACCCTTGCCACGAGGCACCAGGGAAATCCGTCTCCCATTCGCCCAGCGGATGAGCTCCCGCAGCTCCTCTTCCGTCTCCGGCTGGACAACGGCGTCGGGCACAGTCCGTCCGACCAGCGGCTTGAATAGGCTGGGGATAGCGGCAATGTCGTGGCCGTAGAGGACGCGTTCGGTCGGGTTGAAATTGGCCCGGTCGCCGAATTTTCCCTCCAGCCACTTCCTGTCATTCCTGTTCAACCGGCTCATGAGCCCACTCCTTCTTGGGTCGCTTTCAGGGGCCGTCCATCTCCCGGAACAAGATCGCTCCTTTAAGATCAGAGGTGAATTCCGAAGAAAGGCGGCTTACTCCCGCCACCCCAAAAAAACTACCAGTAAGCCTATATATTCTATATGTTTGCTATGAATTGGTCAAGAACACCTCAAAAGGGTGTAATTAGCCCTTATCCATGATGAATAACTTGGGAATGGAGAAGCGCCCTCGAAGGTTTAGCCTTCCCGAGACGTTTTTCGAGGGCAGCCGCTCTAGCGGCCGCGAGGACTGTCTGAGCACGAAGAGATAAGACGGAGGGGGACGAGGATGGAGTGCACATCCACTTGCCGTTAAAATCTATCACCCGGAGTTCCGCAGCGCCGAGAAAAGCGTCGAGGGAACGGCGTGAAAAACCTGAGCGGGAGCGCTACCATTCCCAAGTTATCTATCATGTTCATCACATAGATGGAGATATTTCCTCCAAGTGATCATAATCTGCATTCAGTTACAATGGGGGAAGCGAAGACACTCATCCCTCGGGGGTGAAGGACTCCTCCCGCAAAGTCACCCGTTTGATCCGCTCCTCCACCGGATGGACGCCGATCCCCGGCCCCTCCGGCACTTTGATCGTACCGTCCCTCTCGAGCTCTATCGGCGGGTCGATCAGGTCCTCTTTGTAGTACCGTTTGCTCGCCGAGAGGTCGCTCGGCAGCTTGAAATTGGGGAGCGAGGCGATATGGAGGTTGTGGGCCCGGCCGATCCCCGACTCGAGCATCCCGCCGCACCAGACCGGAATGCCCTTCCGTCGGCAGACATCGTGGACCTTGTGGGCTTCGACCATGCCGCCGACTCGGCCAACCTTGATATTGATGACCCGGCAGCTTCCCATCTCCAGCGCCTGTCGGGCCGTATCCTCGCTGATGATGCTCTCGTCCAGGCAGATCGCGGTCTTCATCTCCTTCTGGAGCCGGCTGTGGTCCCAGAGGTCGTAGGGCGGGAACGGCTGTTCGAGCAGGAGAAGGTTGAAAGCATCCAACATCAAGAGGGCGCCTTTGTCTTTTAGGGAATACGCGCCGTTGGCATCGGCCTGGAGCAGGATGTCGGGAAAATGCTTCCGGGTCTCTTTGATCACCTCGACATCCCAGCCCGGTTTGATCTTGAGCTTGATCCTCCGATAGCCCTCGCCGATGGAATGCATGATCCTCTCCATGAGCTCGGGGATGGAGTTTTCTATTCCCAGGCTGACGCCGACGTCGATGCTCTCGTGTGTCCCCCCATACAGTTTGCTCAACGGGACGCCCGTTTTTTTCGCCTGGATGTCCCAGAGGGCGAGCTCCAGCCCCGCCTTGGCCATCGGGTGACCGCGGAAACATCGTGCTTCCCGGTAGAAATCTTCCGGGCGCGAGATCTCTTTTTGAAAGAGGACGGGAATCAGGAACCTGCTCAGGACGAGCCAGGCGGTCGAGGTCGTCTCATAGCTGTAAAAGGGAGCCTCCGACGCCACGACTTCGCCGTAGCCGCAGAGACCTTCGGAATGGACTTTGACGATGATGAACTCGCGGCCTTCTTCACGGCCGAGGCTGGTCTCGAAGAAGTGCACGTAGGGAAGGTACAAAAGTGCCAATTCCACCTTTTCGATCTTCATGCCGGGCCTCCTCCCGTCAGGTCAGACGAATGCCCTTTCTGTGGGCGAATTGTTCATACAGGTCGATCACCTTCCAGGCCATGGCTTCGGCCGAGAACTTTTCATGAACGACCTCGAAACCCCGCTCCGCCAGCCGGCTGGCCAGCTCGCGGTCGTGGTAGAGCGTCACGATGGCCTGGGCCAGGGCGGCCGGGTCCCGGGGCGGAACCAGCAGGCCCGTCTCCCCGTCGATGACCACCTCGGGGATTCCTCCGGTCCGGGTGGCGACGATAGGAAGCCGGCTGGCCATGGCGTCGAGCAGTGAGCTCCCCATCCCCTCGAGATACGAGGACAGGACGAAAAGGTCGAGCGAGGCGAGGATGCGGGGGACATCCTCCCTGAACCCGAGGAAGAAGACGATGTCGTCGACTCCCAGGTCATGGGCCTGGCGGTCCAGATCCATCTTCAGAGAGCCGGTCCCGACAACCACGATCCTGATCTTGGGGGCCTGGGCCTTCAGGATCTTCGAGGCCTGGATGAGATAGGTATGGCCCTTGTGGTCCTCGAGGGCGGCGACGATACCGACGAGAAAATCGTCCGGGGCAAAAGAAAATTCCCTGCGGAGGAAATCCCGGGGCAACTTCTGCCGGAAGGGCGAGAAATCGATCCCCGAGGGGATGACATGGACGAGCGAGGCCGGGACGCCGGAATCGAGGAGGACTTTCCGCACTCCTTCGGAGATGGCGATGATGGCATCCACGTCCCGGGTGTACTTGCGGCGCGAGAAGGCGTTGTCCTTCAGCGGGAAATCGACCCGCCGCGAGATGAAGCGGAGCGGGACCCGGGCGCGCCGGGCCGCGGCCGCGCCGACCGCGACCGAATGGGCGTCGTGAAAGTGGACCAGCCGGCAGCGGCGCCGTTTCATCGCCCACTGCAACCGGAGAAAGGCCCAGATGTCGACCTCCCCTTTTATCCGGATGGGAAGAAGGGGAAGCCCGGCCTCGGCGGCCTTGCGGTGCAGAGGACTTTCGGGCTGGACGACGAAATGGACCGGATAACCCTTATCCTTGAGCTCTTTGACCAGGAAAAAGGACTGCCGCTGGCCGCCCCGCCATTCCCGGCCGGCGTCAATATGGAAAAGGCTCAATCCGCTCTCCTTTCTTCCAGATCTCCCTCAGCTTGGCGTAGCGGACAAAGACGGCGTAGCCGGTGAGGACGGAGATGACCAGCCCGGCAAACCCATCCAGGAATCCGAGCTTCCAGATATACGCGCGGACGAACCGGAAAAAGGGCAGGAGGAGCAGGTGGTGCCAGCGGGCCTTCTTTTTTTGGCCATAGAGCTTCTGGGCGCCCAGGTCAGAGAAGGTGTTGATGCGGGCTAGGTGTTCATGAATGTTCCGGTAGGTGAAGTGATGGATGGGCCCATTGAGTTTCGCTATCCGGCCCGTGACGGCCAGCTTTTCATGGACGTATTCACCCTCCCAATGGGCCGTCCCTTTCCGGAAGAGGCGCAGTTTCCGGTCGGGATACCAGCCGGAGTGCCGGATCCAGCGCCCGAGGTAATAGACCTTACGGGGGATGGAGAAGGCATTGACATCGGGTTCCGTCTTCTTGAGCTCGAGCAGTTCCCGGCGGAGCTCGGGCGAAACGCGTTCGTCGGCGTCGAGCGATAGGATCCAGGGATGGGAAGCCTGGTCGTTGCCGAAGTTCTTCTGGTCGGCGAAATTGGTCCAGGCCCGCTCGAACACCCGGTCGGTGTACCGGCGGGCGATCTTGACCGTCTCATCGGTGCTCCGGCAATCGACGACGACGATCTCCGAGGCGATGCCGGCGAGGCTTTTCAGGGCGCCCTCGAGACGGCGCTCCTCGTTATAGGTGATGAGGACAGCGGATATCTCCATCGGTTTCATCATAACACAGCTTGACAAGCAATGATAAGTTCCATCATCATTCTCCGGATGAAAGGGAAATCGTTCTTTCTGCTCCTGTTTCTGCTGTTCGGCCTCCTGCTGAGCCTTTATCTCCTGCTGCTCCAACAGGTTCCCCGTTTCACGTTTACGAACCGGGCCTTCCATCCTTCACCGCTGGTCGTTCTCTTCGTCACCAGTGTGGCCTTCATCCTCCTTCTGGCAGTCTGGGTCCTTTACTCGCGGCTCGCTGCGCGTCTCTTCGCCCGGAAGGAGTCCGAGGTCTTGGGACAGGACTTTCTGACCTTTCTGCCGCTCCTTTTTCTCAGCCTGGCTCCCTTAACACTCCGCCATTACACCGGGGCCGCCGACCTCCAGACCAGGCTGAGGCTGGTCGGCCTGGGAATCGCCGGGGCGCTCATCTATCTCAAGGTCGTCCAGGCCCGGCGCTGGGCTCAAGCGACAGTTCCCTTCTGGAGGACCTGGAACCGGAAGTTCGCGGCCTTGTCTCTCAGGAGAAGGACCGTCTTCCTTTTTCTGGCCTCGCTCCTGGTCTTTAACGCCGGGACGCTTCTCCTGGTGTCCAGGGGCATCACCTTCAGCGGAGATGAGCCCCATTATCTCCTCATCAGCCACAGCCTGCTGCGGGACGGAGATTTCGACCTGGCGAATAACTACGAGCAGCGGGAATACGCCAGCTACATGATGTTCGAGGGCCGGATCGGAGCTCATGTCGTCCCGGGCGCCAAACCGGGTAGCCGATATTCCTTCCATTCCCCGGGTGTCGCTTTTCTCATGCTCCCCTTTTATGCCCTCAGCGCCTTGATCAAGGGAAGGGCGCTCGTCTTCATCCTGCGCCTGGGGATGAGCCTGTGGGGGGGATTCCTCGCGGTTCAGGTCTATCTCTACGCCCGGAGCGAATGGCGCAGAGACAATCTGGCCCAGTGGCTCTGGTTTCTGACGAGTTTCACAACGCCGGTCTTTTTCTACTCCGTCCACGTCTATCCGGAGATCATCGTCGCCGCTCTCTCCCTCGCCGTCTTCCGCATCCTTCGTTTTTCACCGGCGCTCGACGCCAGGAAGGCGGCCGTCTGCGGACTTTTCCTCGCCTCCTTCCTCTGGTTTCACGCCCTGAAGTATCTCGCCCTGTTCATCCCGCTCTTTCTCTATGGCCTCTGGACCCTGGCGAAAAGATCGAAGTCTCGGCTGTACCCCCTCCTGTTCATCGCGGTTACGGCGGCGGGCATCTTTCTCTACCTCCGGTTCCAGCACGCGCTCTACGGGACCTATTCGCTCGCCACCGTCTCCTGGGCGGCTCCGCTGACGGACTCGAGCGAGGAGTTCATCCGCTTCGCCAAGGCCCTCCTCTTCCAGATTCCCTGGCGCGACCGTTGGCAAACCCTTGCCGGATATTTCCTCGACCAGCGCGACGGCCTCTTTTTTTACGCCCCGATTTTTTTCTTTTCGCTGTTCGGCGCCGTGGAGATGTTCAGGAGGAAGAAAAGAGAATTCTGGCTGCTTCTCGGCCTGACGGCGCCCTACGTGCTCCTCTCCGCTTTTCTCACCCAGCGGACAGGCTACGCCCCCCAGGCCCGGCCCCTGGTGGCTGTGATCTGGGCGCTGGCCATCTGGCTCGGGTATTTCCTGGTCAAGAACCAGAAGACTGTCTGCTCGGCGGTTTTCAATTTCGCCGCCGGTTTGAGCTTCCTCTTTGTCGTCATTCTCTGTATGACACCACTTAACCTCTACCAGGAGACAACCCGGGGGCCGCGGGAGCGCGGCGCCGGGTTGTTCTATCTCCTGAGCAATCTCCATTTCCAACTCACCGACCTTCTCCCCTCTTACATCAAGTCCGGAGAGGGGACCTGGCTTCCCAACATCATCTGGCCGGGGATCGTCGTTCTCCTCGTTGTCCTCTATATCGTAACAAAGAGGCGGCCTCTTAGCCTGAATTTCTCCTCCCACCTTCTCGTCGCCTGCGCTGCGGTGCTCATCTTCTTTGTCGGGCTCGTCCTCTATCCCCGCCTGGTTTTACGCAATCCGACCTACACAGAGCTGGGTCCGGGAAGGAAGGTCACCTTCTATTCCCTTTCACGCGCGGCCCGGATGGTCGGGCCGGGACGGTTCCGGCTCCGCGAGGAAGGCCGCTCTTATCGTTTCTATCTGACGACGCGGCGGCCGCTCGAAGGATTACAGATTTCCCTGGGTTCGACCCAAGGAGAATATGACTACTCGATCAGCCTCTTCGATGAGGTCCTGGTTCGGGGCAGGACCGTCAAAGAGGTCCAGACTCTCGATCTTCCAGGACCGTCCCGCTACCGACTGGGAAAGGAAAGCTACTACGAGCTGATCCTCGAACTGGGAAAGGACGCGAGTGTCCGGGCCGACCTGAATCCCTATCATTTCGAGATCGCCCTTGATTGAGGCGCAGCTCAACTGAACTGGTCCGACCGGACGATCCCCTTCTTGTGGAGCTTGAATTTGACGAGCGTCTTGAGGATGGAGAGGCCGTAGACGAGGCTCCGCAAGAAGCCGATCTTGCTGGCCTCCTCGAAATAGCGCGTCGCAATGGGAATCTCTTTGATGCGCATCTTGTGGATGACGCCCTGGGCGATGATCTCGGAGTCGAAGACGAAATCGTCGGAGTTGAGATCGAACCTGACCGTCTCCAGATAGCGCCGGGAGTAGGCCCGCAGCCCGGAGTGGTATTCCGTAAGATACATGTAAAAGGTGGCATTTTCCAGGGCGGTTAGGAAGATGTTCCCCAGGTATTTCCACTTGGGCATCCCGCCTTCGAGGGGCCGCCCGCCCAGCATCCGCGACCCGAAGACCGCGTCGCATCCCTCTTCCAGGAGCGGGCTGATGAGCTGGGGGATGACCGTCGGGTCGTACTGGTGGTCGGGATGGACCATGACCATGATGTCACCGCCCCGCTTGAGCGCCTCGCGATAGCAGGTCTTTTGATTGGCTCCATACCCTTTGTTCTTGTCATGGACGAAGACATGGAGCCCGAGCCTGCGGGCGAGCCCGACCGTCCCGTCGCGGCTTCGGTCGTCGACGAGGATGATCTCGTCCACCCAGCCGCGGGGGATATCCTCGAGGGTTCGCTCGAGCGTCTTCTCGGCGTTATACGCCGGCATGACGACGATCACTTTTTTCGCACGGGCTGGCATCAGACTGCAGCCTCCGGGTCTCCCTTATACCATATTTCGGGGGACATAAAAACTGGGCAGGTCTCCGGGCTCGAATCGGGGAGCTCGGGATGTATGCAGAGAAGTCCGTATGAGCGATGAGCGGGCAGGGATCCGCGAAGCGGAGAGCGAGGAGCGAATCGAGCCAGATTTCCTCGCTGGGGAAATCGCAGCGTGACTTCGAGGCATATATCCCGAGCCTTCCGCTCAATCGTCGACGGACTTCCTCACCCAAATCCTGCGCCTCAGTCAACAAAAGGATGGCAGCTTCCCTCGAAAAACGCTTCGGGAAGGCTAAACCTTCGAGGTCGTTTCTCCATCCCCAAGTTATTTAGTACATCATTTTAAATGATGTTTCCACGAGCAGATTGGACTTTGACAATCCGGCCCAGTCTATTTATCTTACCGCTTTATCTTGGCCTCTCAGATGATCAGACAGGCCCAAGAGAAAGGAGTCGACCTTTATCTGGTCTACAATGAGGTTCTGAACACCGACGGCGCCGGCAAGATCTTCGTCCCCCCGCTGAGCGGCGACCGGGCGGTCCTGCTCAAATATTCTTACATGTTCAATCTTTAGGCGTCTCAGCCTCTTCCTGCAGGATCACCTCGTAGGCCTCGCGAACAGGCGGCTTGGTATAGAAGGGGATGAACTTGGCCACCTGTTCCTGGAAAAAATGGCTCTGTTCGTTCGCCAACATCGCCTCCCGGCTTTCCCAGAAGGTGATGGCGACGGATTCGCCCGTCTTCGGGTCGCTCAGGAAATAACCCCCCTTGAAACCCCGCTGTTCCCGGCATAGCGGGATGACGCCTTCTCTGAAGGTCCTGGTCGCCTCGTCGATTTTGTCGATCTTCAGCCGGCTCCTGAGGATGCGCGCGAACATGGCTCCCTCCTTTTTCTGCTGAAAGGGTAACAATCCATCATCAAAAAGTCAAACCATGCTTGGTCGTTTCAGAACCAGGCCAGGTTAAAACATTCTCCGTCTAGACCAGAATCTCGTTGCACTCACGGACCTTGCTCAGGCTGATCTCGGGGTTGAAGGTCCAGGAGTACATGTTGACGGACCGGAAATAGGGGAAGAAACGGGCCCGGTAAAGAGGCCCCATCGGATAATAGCCCTTCGTCCACTCGATGACCCCGATACAATCCTGATCCCGGATGTAGCGCAGGAATGCCTGGATGAACAGGAGTCTTTCGCGGGGGCTGAGGCCGGGGCAGGCGACGTGATTGACCCAGGCCCACCGCTCTTTGGTCTTGCCAAGGTGGTCATGATAGATGAAATTGAGCGCTCCCTCGACGCGGCCGTCTTTTTCATAAACCAGAGTCTGGGCGACATCAGGATAGTGAAGCTCCCAGGCCAGCTCCTCGGCCTCCCATGCTCTCGCCAGTTCGATTTTATCCCGGTAGGCATTGAATAGGGACAGGCAAGCTCCAAGATCATCCGGACGGTATTCCCGGACGACCTCCCCTCCGCCCCTTTTCGGCCTTCGATTCCCACCGATAAGCTTGACGGCCGCCTTTTCCCAAAATTTAAGACCCTCCGACGCCTCCACCCGCTTGAGGTCGATAATCCGGGCAATCACCCGCAGGCGTTTCATCCACTCCAGCCGGTTTCCCTCCTCCTGGAGCTTCCTGAGCATCAGGGTGGAGCGGCGGCCGGTCTCGAATGTCGCCAGGGCGAAATCATACCTGTACTTCTGGTTGATCCGGAGCGCCTCCTTGATGATCGCCAGGGCATGTCCCTGGCGCAGCAGTTCCTTTCGGGTGACCAGCAAACAGCTCCAGGTCCCCCGATAGATCCGGCCGCGGAAATGGAAGGCGTGCGGAATATTTCCCAGGAAAGAGACGATCTCGTCCCCGCGATAGGCCGCGATGAGATGGTCCTTGTCCTTGATCCGGCCGAAGAGGTAGCGGAGGAAGGCCGGCCGGTAGAAGTTCGGAAAGGAAGAGATCTTGTACTCATCCCGCCAGGACGAATGGGCCATCTTCTCCAGGCCCTCGTAGTCCCCGCGGAACGGTTCCAGCGAGAGTCCCGTGAGGTCCGGCATCTCAGCCCGATCTGGACTGTCCGTTATCGCTCGGCCTGAAGGTCTTGAACTTGACCGGCAGGGCGGCATTCTTGCGCCAGAACTTTAGCTCCGTAACCTTGTAGATATTGCGCTTGCGGACGCTCAGGATGCCGACGACGCGGTCATTGTCCCAGTGCTGGTAGTCGTGGCTGGAGATGGTCGGCGGGGCCTGGGGATGGGAGTGCATGGAGCCGATGTAGTCATAGTCGCTGGCGGAGACGATCTCGGCGATCTTGTCGTAATCGGGGATGACGTAATCATAGGTCGCTTCGACCACCGGAGGGATGACAATCTCGGCGATCTTAAAGGTCCGGTTGGCCAAGCGCTTGCCCAGCAGGATCCCATAGACTTCGCGGGGATAGCCGCGGGCGGCCCGCCGTTTGAACCGCCTGAGGTCGCCTTCGTTGATCAACAGTTTCATGGCCGATTCCAGAGACTCCTCACCCCAAAATATCATCTATGGGAAGTTTATTGCTTATACCACAACCGGCCTTCAGCAGTCAAACCAAGGTCGGAGACTAAACTGAGGAGGAAGAGGTCGAAAGCCCCTGGCGATTCTTTAAATACATTATTATCAATAATATAGAATGCCGGCTTTGGCTGTATCAGGTCCTAGGGCCGGTTTCTTCGCCCCCCCCAATTATTGGCTATTAATAAATTACGCGGCGAGAGCGCACTCTCCTCTTGGCCATTGATTCCGGTTCCATCCTTTTCTATGATAAGGCCTGGAAGGAGGCCCGATGATTCGAAAGCAACTACGATTCTATTTTTTCCCTCCAATCTGTGCCCTTGTTCTCCTCCTCAGCTCGTTTCAATTTGAGCTGGGCCAGGAGAAAATCGTGGAACGGCCCGAACTATGTCAAGGAAATTACCTCAGCGAACCGGCCGCGGAGCATCAGCTGGCCGAATTCGCCCGCGGCTGCCCAACGCTCGAGGAATGGCAGGCCCGCGCCCTGCGGGTACGAGCGGGCATCTTGAAGGGCGCAGGGCTCTGGCCCCCTCCAAAGAAATGCGCGCTCAACCCCATCGTCCACAGCCGGCGCGAATATCCCGGCTACAGCGTCGAGAACGTCGCCTTCGAAAGCCTGCCCGGTTTTTTCGTCAGCGGGAATCTTTACCGGCCAAAGACCGGAAAGCCGCCGTTCGCCGCCGTCCTTTGCCCACACGGCCATTTCACCTACCCGGAGGGCGGGGGCCGCTTCCGCCCGGACATGCAGATCCGCTGCGCAACACTGGCCCGGATGGGAGCCGTGGTCCTATCCTATGATATGGTCGGATGGGGAGACTCGACCCAGACCACACACGCCCATCCCCTCGTCCTGGCGCTCCAGATCTGGAACAGCATCTGCTGCCTCGACTTTCTGGAATCTCTGAAAGAGGTTGACATGAAACGGGTCGGGATCACCGGGGCTTCGGGCGGCGGAACCCAAGGCTTCCTCCTCGCCGCCGTGGATGACCGCGTGGCCGTGTCGGTCCCGGTCGTCATGGTCTCGGCTCACTTCTTCGGAGGCTGCGATTGCGAGAGCGGGATGCCTATTCACCGGAGCCTCAACCACGTGACCAACAACGCCGACATCGCGGCCCTGGCTGCGCCCCGGCCCCAGCTTCTCGTCTCCTGCGGTGAGGATTGGACCAAAAACAATCCCCGGGTCGAGTTTCCCTACATCCAGAATGTCTATCGTCTCTTCGGCGCCGCCGACAATATCGAGAACATCCACCTGGCCGCTGAAGGCCATGACTACGGCCCCTCCAAGCGGGCGGCCGCCTATCGGTTCCTGGCCAAGCATCTCGGTCTTGACCTCAACCGGGTCCTCAAGGAGGTCTTTTTCGAGGGAATCGATGAAAGCGGCACCGTTATCGAGCGGCCGGACCTGCTGCGGGTCTTCGATGCGCGTCATCCCCGGCCTTCCCGGGTACTCGGGACCGATGAAGCGATCGCCGCCGTTCTAGAGGGCAGATGAAAAGAGCAGAGATTCCGTTGGACGCTTCTACCTGACCGGCAGCTTGCCTCTCCTCGACAAAGGCCGGGAATTTCTCATGGGCCGCACGAGGATCGGATTCCCTACGTCGCCGACGATCGGGCTTTCATGTCCCTGGTCGTCTCGGACCGTAACGGTGTAGATATAGGTGTCTTTCGCGCCGGCATCCTTGTCCATAAAATCATAAGAATTTCCGCTCACTTCGCCGATAAGCCGATAGGCGACGTCGCTTTCGCCGGCCTTTTTCCTCCAGACCCGATGAAGGACGATCTG
This sequence comes from Candidatus Desulfaltia sp., assembly GCA_035528895.1. Taxonomy (GTDB): domain Bacteria; phylum Acidobacteriota; class Aminicenantia; order Aminicenantales; family UBA8522; genus UBA8522. The sequence continues at coordinate 1,165 of DATKXS010000180.1, read as the reverse complement.
GACTCCCAGGGCATCGTTCGCCGGATTCCTGGTCCACGTCACCTGGTTCACGTATCGTGTCTGGAAGAGGCTCTCGTCTTTGTGGGTCGTCCAGCTGATGCTCAGAGGCTGAAACAACCGGAGGATCTCGATATTGCGGATCTTGTTCGCCGTCGCACCTTGGTCGTCCTGCACGGTCAAGCTAACCGAGAACGTTCCCCAACGATTGTAGGTGTGCCTGACCATTCGACCGGAGGCTCGGCCGCCGTCACCAAAATTCCAGCTGTACTGGACAATGACTCCATCCGGATCCCGGCAGGCCGAGGCGTCGAAAGCGATCTCCACAGGATATATACCCGAGCTTGGGGTGAATGCGAAGTCGGCCGTCGGAGGCTCGTTTTCTCCCCCCGGCGAAGGCCCTTCGATCGCTCCCATATTGCACCAGATCTCACCCCCGGAGTCCCAGACAAAATAAACCTCAGATTGGGAAGCGTTTACGGCCACGTCCGGGTAAGTGCAGCCGGCGGAATTGGGGGCAAATCCGATGCCCCGCCAAGAGCCGTCGATCTTGTTATTGTAGAAAACTCCTGTCCCATTCCCGGAGGCCCCCTCCTGCCAGCAACAGTAAAAGTTGCTGCCGCGGCTGTGAAGGGAGGGATAATGGAGGAGGAGTGTGGAGGAAATCTTGGCCGTCGAGGTGAACCCGGTGCCCGTCCAGTGGGTGTAGCGGACTTCCCCGATGCCGCCTTTAGCCACGGCGAGAATATAGACAACATGGGCGATGCTGTTGTTGTCGACCTCAACGACCGGCACTTCTTGGTTATCGCTGCCCGCCCGGACGATCTGGGGCGTGCTCCAGGAGGCCCCTGAAGTCGCATTCCGACGCGCATAATAGACCTGATAGATAGTGTCCTTCTGGGTCCAAACGGCGAAAACAGCGTTGCCGCCGACGGCGATGTCGGAGAATTTCGCCTGGGCGGCCGGACTGATCTGCGCCACAGGCTCCCAGTCCCCCCAGATCCTGGCGCGGGAATATACTCTGTAGGTAGAGGTGACCCACCAGCTGGTGAAGATATCGCCATTCAGAGTGACGGCCACGCGCGCGCAATCACAATCCCCAGTGGTCCAGGAGTGGACCTGGAAGGGTTCGTCCCAGATCCCGCCGGAAAAGATCCGCATCGAGATC
>DATKXS010000179.1:0-9983 GCA_035528895.1 Candidatus Desulfaltia sp. | reverse complement strand
CAGGCGACCGCCGTCTTGACGCTGTCGTAACCCATGCGGACAGGGTCCTGAAGGACGAGCCCCATGAGTTCCCTCTTTTCCAGCGCCTCGATGAGCTTCTTGGACGAGTCGAACCCCACATGGATGACCTTCCCGGCGAGGTCGTGGTCCTGGAGTGCCCGCAGGCAGCCGAAGGTGGTCGACTCGTTGGGTGTAAAGATAGCATCGACGTCGGGGAATCGCGCCAGCAGGTTTTCCGTCGTCTGGTAGGCGGTTTCCGTCGTGATGCCGGCATACTGGTTGTCGGAAAGAATAGTCATCTCCGGAAATTTCGAGCGGATGGTCTCGAGGAATCCCTCTTCCCGCTGGCGGTTGCCCTCGATGCCCTCGATGATGCGGATGAGGATCAGCTTTCCCGTGCCGTTGGAAAGAGCGCCGATGCGCTCGGCGGCCAGGACGCCGCCCTTCCAGTTGTCGGTGGAGACATAAGCGACATAATCATCGCCCCCAAGGGCCGTGTTAAAGATAACGGTTGGAATGTCGAGGGCCTTGGCCTCGGCGACCGGAGGCATGAGCGCCCTGTCGTCGAGCGGCGTCAGGATGATGGCGTCGACCCCGGCGTTAATCATCGTCTCGACGATCTGGATCTGGTCGTTCCGGTCGTCCTCCTTGAGCGGTCCCTTCCAGATGATCTCGACGCCAAGCTCTTGCGCCGCCGTCTTGGCGCCGGCATGAATGGCCTTCCAGAATTCATGGGTCGTTCCCATGGGGATAACAGCCAACCGCAGCCCTTTTGTCTTCTCGACGCCGCCCTTTTCCGGCCGGCAGGCGGAGTGGATCAGGATGCATCCGGCGCTGAGGCCGATGGCGAGGCCCAGCCGCCCCCAGCGATTCTTCAAAGCCCACATGTTCGGCCCTTCAAATTATCACAATGAGTCTGGAAAATCCAAAAGACTCGAGGGAGCAAGCCAAAAGCCGCTAGCGTGCGCCCCAGTAGCGCTGGGGCGCGCCCCCTGTCGCAGCCGTGGGGGGATTAATAGCGTCCGTATTCACGGAAGGCTTCGTACATGGCCCGGATGTTCTCCAGGGGGACGTCGGGCCCGATTTCGCCGCAGGCGATAAGTCCGCCGCGGGCCGTGCCGCAGGCCTCGAACGTCCGCTGGACCTCTTCCTTGACTTCGGCGGGGGAGCCGAAGGGCAGGACGCGCTGGCGGTCGACATCCGTCCGGAAGGCGACGCGTCCCCGGGCGTTGCGGGCGATCCAGTCGGGGCCGACGACGGCGACCTGCAGATTGATGACATCCACTCCGATTTCGATGAGGTCGCCGAGGATCTCGTTCACGTGGCCGTCGGTGTGGAACCAGACATCCCGACCCGCCTCCCGGACGGGCGCGAACATGGCGGCGTAGCGGGGCTTGAAGACCCGGCGCCACGTTTCCGGCCGGATGAGCAAGCTGTGCTGACCTCCCCAGTCATCGCCGAAGTGGAGGCCGTCGTATTCGAGGCGGGTCCATTTTTCGACCAAGCGCAAGTTGAAGGCGAGCAGGTCATCGAGGAGTCTTTCGAGCATGGTGGGTGCGGCCGCCAGGTCGATCATCAAGTTTTCCATGCCCCGGAGCTGCTGGAGCTGTTCGAAGTAGGTGATCCAGGCGCCGCGGGCGTACCAGCGGTCGTCGAACCCGCACAGGTGGCCGCTGTACTGGCGTCCCGCCGGCGGCCCGGCCGGAAAATCCTCGGGCCATCTGTATTCGGGATAGCGACCCAGCTCTTTGATCGGCCAGTCAACCGGAATACCGCAGACCCCCATCCATTCCACCCGCCAGATGGTGCCGAAGTCGTCCCGGTTCAGACCCTGCCTGTAAAGGGGCGGGAATTTTTCGACGGGGAGATCTTCCATGTAGTCCCACCCAAAATCCTCGCGGTATTCGGTCAGAATCTCGGCGAGCGCTGGACCGTATTTAAGCTGTGCGGCCGGCAGGACGGCATGGGAGATGGGCACGCGGTCGGGGTTTTGAAAGAGGATGGCCCGGCGCACTCTCTCCCGGGAGTTCATCGCGACACTTCCCCCCTCATCCTTTTTTCAGCTTTTTGAGTTGCTCGGTGGCCGTATCAACGGCTTTGTTGATCTCGGCGTTATCAGGATCGAATGACAGCAGTCCCCGCCAGATGGCGATCGCCTCCTTCAGATTCCCCTTCCTATATTGGTCCAGGCCTTCCTTGGTGAGTTGGGTTCGGCACTTCTTTATACCCTCTTCCGCGGCACTCTTGGGAAAGGACGGAGAGAGGCCGGCCTGCTCCGCCAGCGGGTAGTCGCTTAACAGTGCGGCGTAGCCTTTCCCCGCGGCCAGGAAGTCTTTTCTGGCGATGGCCGTATCGGCCAAGCGTTTGAGTTCTTCCATGATCCGCTGCAGGCCGGCGGATAATCTGGAGTCCCGGAAGGCTTCGGGCGGCAAGCCCCTGTAGCTGTCCAGCGTCTTTTGATAATCGCCGGCTGCAAGGGATTGTCGGGCCCGCCGTTCGCTCAGATACATCCGGCATTCCAAGATGCGTTGGCTGAGAAGAGGAGGCCCGAACGACAGCGATCTCTCGAAGGCGGCGAACCGGGGAAAATTCGTGGACAACAACGCATACATCTTTTCGGCGGTGCCGTAATCCCTGGAATCGAATGACTGGTCGGCCTTGGCTTTGATCTTCTCGATGACTCCGGCGTATTCACTCAACACGGACTTATAACCGGGGTATTGCTCGGTGATCGCCGCGTAGGCATCGATGGCCTCTTGGAAGTCCCCGACCACGACGTAGCGCTGGGCCTGGGAGGTATCCGGCTGGAGGGCCGGCCCTTTTGAAGGGGCGCAGGAGGTAAGAACGAGCCCGCCGGCGAGGCCGGCAAGGAGAAATGCTCTGAATAGACGGGTTTCCAATTTTTATTCCCTGGGCCGATGGATCTCATCGGCCGTCCCTTTTTTCAGCAGGCCGATGAACCGGGCCGCAATCTCCGGGTCGAACTGCTTGCCGCCCAAGGCTGCGATTTCGTCCTGGGCTTCCTCTTCGCTGAAGGCCTTCCGGTATGGCCTATCCGAGGTCATGGCGTCATAGACGTCGGCCAGGGAGATGATGGTTGCGGCTTTCGGGATCCTGTCGCCGGCCAACCGGTCCGGATAGCCCGTCCCGTCGAACCACTCATGATGATGCTTGACGGCCGGGATGTATTTCAGAAGCGAAGGCGCCTTGGCCAGGATCTCGGCGCCGTATTCGGGGTGCCTCCTCATCTCCCGCTGCTCGGGTGCGTCGAGCTTGCCCTTTTTCTGGAGGATGGAATCGGGGATTTTGATCTTCCCGACATCATGGAAAAGGCAGGCGATCTCGACCTCCTCGAGCTCGGCCGGACCGAAACCCAGCTCCCGGCCGAGCTCCACCGAGAGCTTGGCCACCCGCGTGGAATGACCGAGTGTATGAGTGTCCCGGGCATCGATGGCCGCGGCCAACACCCGGACCGTCGAGACGTAGGCTTCCTCCAGCGCCTTGGCGTATTGGCTGAGACTGTTCTTCTGGGAGGTGATCAGTGCCGTCATCTCGTTAAAACTCTCGGTCAGCCTGCCGAGCTCGTCCTGGGAATAGATCCGCAGGGGCCGGCTCCGCTTGCCTTCCTTGAGCTCGGCGACTCCGTTCGAGAGTTCCCGCACGGGTTTGGTCAGAAACGTGGTCAGAAGGACACTGCTGGTGACGCCGATGAGAAGGAGAAGGCCGAAGAGCACCAGGATCCTGCTCCGGGCTTCCCTCTGGGCTTCGATCAACACGGACTTGTTGACGGCCAGGATGACCGAGCCAAGTGGTTTCTCCATGAAGACGATCGGGGTTTGGACCTCGAGCAGTTCCCGGTCCGGGCCGGGAATCTCGTAAATGGTCGTCCCGTCCTCGGCCTTACGCAGCAGGTCGCCGGCGGCCGGACGGAACGTTTCCCCTGCCTTTCGGGTATCGCTATGCACGAGGATTTCACCATCCGGGTTGATGATGGCCATGGACTCGATATCGGGATTGCTGGCCTTGACCCTATAGACGATGTTGTCGAGCCCGAGGAGGTCCTGGGAGATGAGATTATAACCGGCCACGGAAGCCGTGCCCCGACAGAGTGTTTCAACCCGCTTGATCACCTCGCTCAGAATGTTTTGGTTCATGATCCGCAGCGCGATGAGAGAGAAGGCGAGGGTGGTCGAGATGAGCAGGACCAGGACATACAGGGAGGCTTTGACCCGAATCTTCTTAAAGGGGGAGAGGCGGCTATCCTTGGTCATCACGGTTCGGCGCGGACACTGTATTTAGTCGCGAACTCCGGATTGGAATTTCGATCGTATCAGAGAAACCCGAGGATTTCAAGCTTTGGCGGGGTTCCTCTCGGCTTCAGCTTTTCCTCCAGCTCCCCCCGGAGCTGAGTCCGGCCAGGCCGTCGGGCCCGAAATCGGGTTTCTCGAAAGCGGCGGCGACGGGCAAGAAAAGGAGCCCGGCGAGAACGAACAAACGGAGCATGGCTATGCTGGGCATCAAGATTCCCGGCAAATCATCCGGAGTGCCCGCGGGACGGCGCGGACCTGGATGTCTTGGAATAGCTGGGGAGTCCGGTATCCGCCGATGATCTCACCATCCACCTGGACGTCGAACCCGCGCTCTGAGGAAATGCTGAACGTCGGCGCGGCCAGGAACGTGACCTCGGGTGCGCCGACATGCCTTCCCTTGCGGGCTAAGAAAGCCAAATGGGCGAGACGGAGAAACGAACAGTCTGTGATCAAGCAGCCGTCCAGCCGCTCGTCGTCGGGTCGGGCCGAGGGATTGAGGGTTCTCCCGCTGGCCCAGAACCGGATATTGTTGAAACTGGCCACGACGAAGCGGCCGTGCTTTTCTTGGTCCTCGGTCTGAACGGACAACGACAACGGGACCTCTTTTCTCCGGTAGGAGCGAAGGACCCCCAGGGTTCCGGCCAAACTCTGGAGCGAGGCGAACCGTGGCCATTTCCTGGAGAACTCCTCGACGTACCTGTTGACCTGGACGCCCAGGCCGATGTTCACCTGCCCGATGAAATAATTTAGGAGCCGGCCTTGGTGATGCACGGCGCCCAGGTCGATCGTTCTTGTCCTCCCCCCCTTCAAAGCCTGGCAGGCTTTCTCCAGACTTAAAAGTCCGAATTCCCTGGCGATGTCGTTCGAGGAGCCCAGGGGGATCAACCCGAAGTCCACCTCGGCGCCCGCTCTGGCGAGTTCGTCGATCATGATCTGAAAGGTCGAATCGCCCCCGGCTCCGGTCAAAACGCGGTAGCGGCCGGCGCATTCTCTGGTCAAGGCCCGCAAGTCATCTTCGCTCTGAGTGACGATGAGATCGTGGGGGATGTCCCATTTCCGGAGCAGGCGTTCCAACCGGGGCTTCTTTCTCCGGGCCATTCCCTTCCCGGCGGAGGGATTGAAGAGAATGACGATCCTGTCCGTCGGCATGGTCCTGAAGCGGGCCTCAGACCTCCTGAAGCCGCACGGTCAAGGTCCGCTTTCGGCCGCCCCTCAGGACCTCCACCCGGACCTCATCACCGACGTTGTAGCGTTCGAGTGTCTTGTAGAGCTCATCGGAGGTCTTGACACTCTGCCCGTCGATGGCCACGATGATGTCGCCCAAAACGACGTTGCCCTCCCGGTCATAACGGGTCGGCATCATACCCGCTCCGGCGGCCGCACCCCGGCGATCGACGTCGAGGACCAGAACGCCCTCCTCGATCCCGACCTGCCGGGCCACGGAGTCCTCGACGACCTGGATGCCGAGCCCGGGCTGGATAACCTTGCCGAAGGAGATGAGCTGGGAGATGATCCGGTTTACGGTGTCGATGGGGACGGCGAAGCCGACACCGGCATAGGCGCCCGAGGGGCTGTAGATCGCCGTGTTGACGCCGATGCAGCGGCCGGCGCTGTCCAGCAGCGGTCCGCCGGAGTTTCCCGGGTTGATGGCCGCATCCGTCTGGATGACGCCCTGGATCGGCCTCCGCGTCAAGGATTCGATCTCCCGGCCGAGCGCGCTGATGACTCCGGTCGTCAGGGTCTGGTCGAGGCCGAAAGGATTGCCGATGGCATAGACGGACTGTCCGACCTTGAGGTCGAAGGAGGTTCCTATGCGGATCGGCCGGAGCTTCTCTCTAGGGGCCGTGATCTTCAACACGGCGAGGTCTTTGTCCGGAGCGCGGCCCGCGACCTCGGCCTTCCAGACGGACTGGTCGGAAAGCGACACCTGGACCTCCTGGGCCTGGTAGATGACGTGAAAATTGGTCACGACGTGCCCGGCGTCGTCCCAGATGAACCCGGATCCCGTCCCCTGGGGAATCTCGAACACGTTGAAGGTGAAGAGATCCCTCCTGTAAACCAGCCTGGTGATATAAACGACCGAAGCCTTGGCTTGCTGGAAGATGGAGATCGCGGTCTGTTCCTCCGCCTGGAGCGGTCCGCGCGGCTCGACCGGGCGGACCGGTGCCGTCCTTTGCCGCGCTTGAGAGCCGATCTCTGAAGGCAAAACCAAGGAGAGGACAAGAATCAGGATCGGGAAAACGACGATCTGCCTCTTTGTAGTCATAATGCACCTCGCCGTGACGCCGGCATCATCCGAAGAAAGGGACCCTGGTCCCTTGAGCCAGTATATGTCTCACCCGACGGTGAGTCAAGAAATTGGGCTGGCGGTTCTTCATAACCGCGGCCCTTGTTGCGACTGCACCGCCAGGCGTACAATGGGCGCCGAAGGACCATCGAGGTATCCGAAGGAGGTGACGATATGACTTCGCGATTGGAAGCCTTCCGCCTGTACCGGGAAAAGATGAACGAGAAGATCCTGGCCGGCGAGCATCTGGGGATCAAGCGTTTTTTCAACCTGGACACGGCCGCCTACCGGGATGGAGCCCTGTCCGAAAAGACTAAGGAACTTCTGGGATTGGTGGCCTCGGCCGTCCTCCGCTGCAATGACTGCATCGATTATCATCTGATCCAGTGCGTCTCGGCGGGCTACACCGACGCCGAGCTTCACGACGCTCTCAACGTCGCCCTGATCGTCGGCGGCAGCATCGTCATCCCCCACCTGAGGCATGCCTATGAGACGATCGATCTGCTGCGGGAGGAATCGCCCGGCCGACCGTGACGCCAGTCCCGGTGGGAACGGAGCGACAGGGGGTTGCGGATTTTCCCCGAGCGTCCATCCGCCGGCGATTTCCCGGCTTGCGTTTAGGTGCGAAAGACATAAAATAGGGGTTCCTGTGGAGCTTCTTCCGGGGAAGGAGACAAAGGAATGAACGAACGTCACATTCTCTCGGCGGGTGCTCGCTTCTTGTTCATCTGGCTGTTCCTGGGGAGCCTGACGTCTCCCTGCGCACGGGCTCAAACGGCGGACGGCGGTTCTGCGGCGGTCGTCTTCAATGTCAAAGATTTCGGGGCCACGGGCACGAAGGCCGATAGCGCCCGCCCGGCCATCCAGAGGGCCGTGGATGCGTGTGCTGAAGCCGGGGGAGGGATGGTCTATCTCCCGCCCGGTGAGTACACGTCCGGGACCATTCATCTTCGCAGCCACGTCCGTTTCTTCATCGAGGCGGGGGCGACGCTCTTCGCCTCGCGGGACAAGCAGGATTATGACAAGCTCGCTCTTTTTTATGGCGAGGACCTGACCAACATTTCGATCGAGGGAAGGGGACAGGTGGACGGGCAGTCGGAGTACGAGTGGCGACTCAACGATATCGACGACCGCTTCATCCGGGACAACCAGCTCCTGATGGAAGCGGCCGGGAAGCCCCTCCTGCGGTCATTCCCCAAAGATAACGCCCTGCCCAAAATGGTCCTCCTCCTGCGCTGCCGGGATGTCCGCATCTCCGGCCTCAGCTTCAGGCGATCGCCGAGCTGGACGATCCATCCCTACGGCTGCGAGCGGATGGTCATCGACGGCGTCTATATCACCAGCAGCCTGAGGGAGGCTGTCTGGGCCGACGGCATCGACCCCGACGGCTGCAAGGACCTGCGGATCGCCAACTCGACGATCGAGACCGGCGACGACGCCATCGTCTTTTACTCCATGGACTGGTTCGGACCGGCCCTGCCCTGCGAGAACATCACCATCACCAACTGCCGCTTGTCCTCGGCTTCATCGGCCCTGAAGTTCTGCGACGGCAACATGAACTGCGTCCGCAAAGTGACGGTCTCGAACTGCGTCATCACGAATTCGAACCGCGGGATTGCCTTCATGGTCTTCGACGGAGGGTACGTCAGCGATGTCGTCATCTCCGACCTGACCATCGACTGTGTCCGCCACGACTGGTTCTGGTGGGGGGACGGCGATCCCTTCCATTTCAACATCAAGCGGCGGAGCGAAGTCCATCCCCAGGTCGAGTGGGAGAACGAACCGCCGGCCGGCTCCATCCGCAACATCAAGCTCCAGAACATCATCGCCCGTGGCCAGGGATCGAGCTTGATCAACGGCCACCCGATGAGCTGGCTGGACGGCATCACCCTGGAGAACGTCAAGCTCTTCCTGTCCCACGACCCCGAGGCTCCGATTCAGAAAGTCGAGCACGCCCTGAAGTTCCGCTGGGCCCGCAACCTCAAGATCCGCGGCCTGGAGGTCGTCTGGGACCGGCCGGAGTCGGACAGCTGGAAGAGCGCCCTCTACTTTGAGGATATCAAGGGGCTCGAAGTAGCGGAGTTCGCGGGAAGACAGGGTCTTGTCGGCGCGGAGCAGCCGACCATCGTCCTCAACCAGGTCGAAGGCGCTCACTTTTGGCGCAATAGGGCCCTCCCTGACACCGCATTATTTTTCGATCTCCGGGGTGAACGCAGCCGCGGCCTCTATCTCTTGGACAACAACCTCCTTGAGGCCCGCGTCCCTTACCGGAGGGCTCCCGAGGTCAGGCCGGAAGAGGTCAAGACTCGAGGCAATCTTGAGAAAACCGGTCAGTAACCCTCGTCCTTATACCGGGGAGCCGGATGGGTCTGCGCCCCGATCGATAAAAATCGTCTGAGTGGGATAGGCGAACTCGATTCCTTCGTCCTGAAAACGGCGGAAGACGGCCAAGTTGATGGCCTGCTGGACGTTCATGTAGATATTGTAATCTGGAGAATTGACGTAGTAGACGTTTTCGAAGTCGAGCGAAAAATTCCCGAAGGCCTTGAAGTGTGATCGGTCGAAACGGGCGAGCTCCTGAGCTTTGATGATCTCCTCGATCATTCCCGGGATCGCCGCCAGTTTCTCCGGCGGCGTCTGGTAGACGACTCCTACGTTGAACACGATCCGCCGTTCTTCCATCCGTTTGTAGTTCCTGATCCGGCTTTTGAGCAGGTCGCTGTTGCCGAAGACGAGCTGCTCCCCGCTGAGGCTGTGGACCCGGGTCGTTTTCAGGCCGATGTGCTGCACCGTCCCCATAAGACCGTCCACGATGATGAAATCCCCAATAACGAACGGCTTGTCCAGTAAGATGGACATCGAGGCAAAGAGATCGCCAAGAATGTTCTGAAGAGCCAGGGCGACGGCGATCCCGCTGATGCCCAGGCCCGTAACAAGAGCTGTAATGTTGATGCCGAGATTGGCCAGGGCCATCAACAGGACGATCGTCCAGACAACCAAGCGAACCAGGAAACCCAAGGCCGCATAAGTCGCCACGCTGGCCGGATCATGTTCCCTTTTCTGCCGCTGGATCTGCCTCCGCCAAGACTCGAACAAGCCGTTTCCCCAGATTGCAAACTGAATGAGAAGCGCCAGGACGGTGAGTCTGCTTAGGACCTGCTTGGCCGTTCCGGGGAGAGAAAGAAAATGGGAACCCAGATAGAGAGAGAGAAAGAGAAGGAAAAAAGGCTTGGTCCGTTGGATAAGCTCGGCGGCATAGTCATCCACCTGGCTAACGGTTTTGCGGGCGAGGGCGGCGGCCTTCCGCCCTACGACCTTCTTCAAGATTCTCAGGACGATAAAGCCCACTAAGGCGACGCCGAGAGCGATGAGCCAGGCCTTGAGCG
>DATKXS010000178.1:0-3964 GCA_035528895.1 Candidatus Desulfaltia sp. | reverse complement strand
CCCTCATGGAGATAAACCATGAGGAGGAACGAACCATGAAATCAAAATTGATCCTGTCTGCCCTGATTGCCGCGATCTTGGCCTTGGCCCTTTCGGTCGCCGGCCAACAGACCGCCCAACAGCTCTACAAGTCCGGCCTTTATGAAGAAGAAGTGGGCGGAGACCTGCAGAAGGCCATAGGGATCTACCAGGACCTCGTCAAGCGGTTTCCGGAGAACCGCCAAATCGCCGCCAAGGCTCAACTTCAGATCGGCATATGTTTAGAAAAACTAGGCCTCAAGCAGGCTCAAGTGGCTTTTCAAAAAGTCGTGGACCGCTATCCTGAGCAGAAACAGGAGGTAAGTCAGGCGAAGGAGAGGCTAGCCAAGCTGACTACGGTCCTGGCAGAAGAAAAACACAAGCCAAGCTTTCGAAAAATCCGAATCCCGGCCAACCCGGGCAACGGTGTCCTTTCACCGGATGGAAACCTGCTCGCATTCACTTCTCAGGGCAGCGTTTGGGTTGTCCCGATTTCCGGTAAAGTCCAGCCTGACCTTGCGGGTGAACCTGTCAGGCTGACCGAGCCGCTGGGAGCCTTGAATCTGGGCAATACCATGGTGGCATGGTCCGGCGATGGTCAATGGATCGCGTTCAACATTTATGACGGCAAGAAGGTCGAAATATATGTGGTTTCCGCTTCGGGAGGCGCACCTAAGAAGATTCCCGTCAATGCGAATCGCAGAGGGAGCTCAGCCTACAGTTACCGCGTAAGCCTTTCCCCGGACGGAAAAACCCTCGCCTTTTGTTCAACGGATCTTACGTCGTCCGAGATGAACCCGGAAAAAGGCGAACCGGTTTCACCATTCCAATTATATACGGTTCCCGTAGGCAGTGGAGAAGCGAGGCGCTTGACGGACGCAGGAGCCACAGAACCCGCCTTTTCTCCCGACGGGAAACGGATCGCGTTCATCCGACCGCGTTTTCTGGAAAATGGGACAGCACAAAAGGACCTTTGGGTCATTAATGCCGACGGCACCGGATCGATCCAGATGACCGAGTCTCCCGGGAACGCGAGAGGACCCATGTGGTCCCCGGACGGCAGCATGATCGCCTTTCATTATGAGCCAAGAAATAACAACAGTTTCAGCGATGAGATCTGGATCGTTCCCGCGCCCATCGATCGAAAACCCGCGGCAGCTCCGATAAAAATAAAGCTGCCCATGGAAAGCTTCAGTATGATCGCGGGATGGACGATCGACCATAAGATCGGACTCCTCTTGGCGAATCCCCAACATCAAGCGGTCTACACGGTACCCGCAGGCGGCGGGGAAGCGACCCAGATCAGCCCTGAAACGGCGACCCGATTCACGGGCAGCGAAGATTTCGAAGGCTATCCATGTTATCCCAGATGGTCTCCTGACGGGAAGACGATCTATTTCAGATGGGGAAAGGGACATATCGTCGGTGTCCCGTCTCAAGGAGGGATGCTCTCTAACGTTCATTCCAGCAAGGACACCAAACTTGTGGAAGTGTTGCCGGGCGGTGGAAATGATGTGTCTCCCGACGGGAAAAGGATTGTTTTTTCGGCTGGCAAAGAGGGAGTCCGCCCACTCGAAGTGAACATCTGGACGATCCCTGTTGAAGGAGGCGATCCGAAGCAGATCACCAGAGGCCTAGCCCAGGATCGATATCCGTGCTGGTCCCCGGATGGCAAGAGGATTGCATTCCAGCGCACGACAGAAAAATCAAAAGATAACTACGTCATGAATATTTATACCGTCCCGGCGGAGGGAGGCGAAGTCCGCCAGCTCACGACAGAAGCGGACAGGGTCAATTATGCATCGATAAAGTGGGCGCCCGCCGGAGATCGGATAGCTTACTATTCGCTCGATAAGACGATAAATGTTAAGCCCTTACAGGGCGGAGAGCCAACGGTTGTCGTCAAGGTTGAAAATGTCCATGGTCACTGCGACCTCTCCTGGTCGCCGGATGGAAAGGAACTTGCGTACACATCTAAGGGACGCATCATGGTTGTCGCTTTAGAGGGAGGGGAACCGCGGGAGATCAAAACGGGAATTCTCAATGAAGAAGTTCAGAATTTTCATATCGACTGGTCGGTGGATGGGAAAAAGTTCACCTTCACGGCAGGCTTCGGCGGCGACGAAGAACTCTGGCTAACGGAAAGCTTCCTTCCTGAGGACAAAAAGAAATAATTCGAACACGATGTTTTGTTCCGACATCGAGCGGCCGGAGCTTCGGGCGGGATGAAAGAGACCTTGTCTCTCCGGCCTGGAGCGCCGGCGGCCGCCGCCTCTTCTTCTCCTGGAAGCGCCCCGAACAGGATGGGATGTGGGATCTCTATCGCATCTCCGCGGAGGGTGAAAAAGCCAAGAAACGGGCGATTTTTTACAATTCTTTGACAATTCGACGATGCGATTTGTTACAATGAAAGCGAAATCACCCGGATCGAGCCTCGATCGCGGGGTCAGCCATGAAGCTTTTTGCCGAGGGAATTCTGGCCAGGAAAAAAATCGTCCTCATTTTTTTCCTGGCCATCCTCCTTCCCGCGCTCGTCGTCGGCACCATGAGCCTGGGCGCCTTTGCCAAGAGGCGGGAGGCCGTCCGGAGGCTTCTCGAGTCGAACCTCTGGATCTCCGGGGAATCCGCCCTGCGGTCTGTCGAGGCTACGCTTCTCGAGCGTGAAAAGGAAGCGCTGCAGATCGAAAATTTTATCGGTCTGAGCCGGCGGAAAAGCTCTGGTCTCCCGGGTACCCAACCGGATGAAGGCAGCGCGGGCTACTCGGCGAATATACCCGGCACGCCTTTCCTCCTCGACAGTGAATATCGGATCGTCTTCCCCAGGACAGGGAGCGAGAGGCCGTCCATTTCATCCAGCGAGGAAATCGCCCCGGAAAGCGAATTTTCCAAGGCCTTCCGAAGGGGGGAAATCTACGAGTTTTCCCGGAAGGACTTCGCCCGAGCCGCCCAGGCATACCGGGAATCCTCCGCCCGCGCTCCATCAGACCGGGAGAAGGCGATGGCCCTAGAGGCGATGGGCCGTTGCCTGATATCCGCCGGCAACCTGAATGAGGCCTTTAAAGTCTACGGCGAACTGGGCGAAAAGCACGGCCGGCTCCAGGACCGGGCGGGGCATTTTTTCGGCCTGACGGCCGCCTTTCAAATCCATGAGATCGAAAAACGCCGGCAACAAGTAGAAGCCGGCTTGCGGGTCTTGCTCGACCTCTATCAAGGCCTCAAAGACGGGAACTGGCCGGTCAGCTTTCCCGAGTATGATTTCTTCGCGTCAGAAATCCAATCCCTGATCGAGACCGGTCTCCAAGCGGGCGGAGTCACCGAGATCGATAAGGCCTATCAAGCCCTCAAGGACCGCCCTTCTCCCTATCTCGAGGCTTTGCTATTCACGGAATTCCTTAACAAAGACGTCGTGCCGGAAATCAAGGAGAGAATGGGCGTTTCATCGTTCCGCGGCGGCCCCCAACTTCAGCCGGACCGCCTGCTGGCAAATTGGAGCGACGGTTTCTGTCTTGTCTCATATTCTCCACTCCCGGACTTCGAGGAGCGCCGGACGTATTACGGCGGCTTTTGCTGGGACCTCGAGTCCCTGAAAAAAGGACTCCTTCCGGAAATCCTCGGGGAGCTATCGAAATAGACCGGCCTTGAGCTCGAAAACATCGAGGAGAACCGCGCGGGATCGCCGGCCGCTGCACGCGAAGGGCCGACGGCCAAGGATTCGCTGAGCCTTCCCTACCGCCAATTCCCTCTTCCCTGGAAACTCCTCGTGACCCAGCCCGCGCTCGACGAGCTCGAGCGGACGGCTCGCCGCGAGAATTTCCTCTACGGGGCGCTCCTGGCGTTCATCATGGTCCTCATGCTGCTCGGGGCGTTCCTCTTGGCTCGAGACATCTCCCGCGAGGCGGATACGACACGCCTCAAGACGGAGTTCGTCCACAACATCTCTCACGAG
>DATKXS010000177.1:0-5988 GCA_035528895.1 Candidatus Desulfaltia sp. | reverse complement strand
AGGTGGTTCTCAGCCATCAGACCGGGGTTCGAATCCCCGTAGCGCTGCCATCTGTCAGGCCCACCTGATTTCGAGTTCTTGACACTTGCCTATTGTCGGGCAATCCTCTTTTTGTGGGGTTGTATTATTTGTGAATTCATTGTTAAATATGGTTAAGATGAGTCCGACAGTATTTAGAGAGAAAGGCTATCGGTTTTATTTTCTCTCAAATGAGGAGAAGCGCATTCATGTCCACGTAACATGCGCCGACGGTGAAGCGAAATTTTGGATCGAACCGCTTATTTCGCTTTCTCTTTATCATGGACTCAACAGGACGCAATTGAGCGAGATTCAAAGGATTATTGAGGAGCATAAGAATGAGATCCAGGAATCCTGGCAGAGACATTTCTATAAGCGTTGAGAACATCACTCCCTTCGGCATTTGGATTTTCGTCAAAGAAAAGGAATACTTCTTGAGTTTCGAGGATTTCCCGTATTTCAAGGACCAGACATTGAATTCTATTCAGAATGTCCAATTGCTCCATGGCTATCACCTCTACTGGCCGGATCTGGATATCGATCTGGAAATTGATAATCTCGGAAATCCAGAGAAATATCCGTTGAAATCAGCGCTTCACAAGAAACCTCCCAAGCACTCACACTCCGGGGCAGCCGAGAGATCTTAATCTCAACCAATAGGCGAGTTTATTCAGATCGAGCCATTTACCCGTTCCGGTCTTTTATCTCCTTATCCAATCAAAACGTCGTAATTATTGTTATATGTTATTGCCAGCGACAGAAGGGAGCGCGGCAATCTCGTAAGTTAATGAGATCATCACGCTTCGCTCGTGATGACATCCTTCTATCGGCAATTCAGGGTCATCCTCGGTGCGTTGACTTCCAACGGGGGAAATCTGCTATTTTAGCCCTCACGGTGCTATCGTCCAGAGGCCCAGGACAGGTGGTTCTCAGCCATCAGACCGGGGTTCGAATCCCCGTAGCGCTGCCAGTTTTTTAAATCCAGTTTTTCTTGATTTTCTTGCATTTTCCCCAGTTCATTTTTTCTCTGTTAGACCGTTAGGTCACCTGCCGCAATATATAACCTTTCGTCGAATTTATGTTCACTATTTGTTCCCAGTCGTGTAAAATCGAACCATCTCTATGAGAAAACCGTATCTATTTATATGACATTGCCTCGTCGCTTCGTCCCTCGCAGTCATGGCTCAACATAAATGAACGGAACCACAGGAGGCTCTCTATGAAACGGATCATTTTTCTCTTCCTGGCTGTATTGATCATCGCCCCACTGATTGCATCATCTCAAGATACGCCGATCCTGGCCCAAAAGCCCGCCCTCAGCCGAACCCACGTCGTCTTTGTCTACGCCGGTGACCTCTGGAGGGTCGCCCGCGAAGGCGGGGCCGCCCAGAGACTAACCTCCGGACCGGGGGTAGAGACCAATCCTGTCTTCTCCCCGGATGGCTCTTCGCTCGCCTTCACCGGCGAATATGACGGCAACGTGGATGTCTTCGTCATACCTGCGGAGGGCGGCGAGCCCCGGCGCCTGACTTGGCACCCCGCTCCGGACATCGTCCTGGGATGGACCCCGGAAGGAAAGGAGATTCTCTTCACTTCGGCCCGCACGGCTTACTCCAGGTTCAGTGAGCTCTTCACGGTCGGCGTGGAGGGCGGATTCCCGGAAAGACTGCCCCTTCCCATGGGATATGAGGGAAGCTTTTCTTCAGACGGGAAGCACATCGCCTACGTTCCGCTGCGACGGGCTTTCAGCGCCTGGAAGCGCTACCGGGGAGGGCTGGCCACCCCGATCTGGATCGCCGACCTCTCCGATTCGAGCATCGAGAAAATTCCCCGGACGGATTCCAACGATTTTGAGCCCATGTGGGTCGGAGATAAGGTCTATTTTCTCTCCGACAGGGACGGGCCTGTCACCCTCTTTTCCTATGACGTCAAGACAAAGAAAGTGACTCAGGCGCTGAAAAACGATGGCCTGGACATCAAGTCGGCCTCGGCCGGGCCGGGGGCTATCGTCTACGAGCAGTTCGGCTCTCTCAATCTCTATGACCTGGCCTCGGGGAAGATGAGCCTCTTATCCGTCTCCATCGCCGGGGATATGCTTGAAGTCCGGGATAAGTTCGTGAACGTCGGCGACAGCCTCTCCTCGTCCAGCCTCTCGCCGAACGCCGTCCGGGCCGTTTTCGAAGCCCGGGGAGAGATCATCACCGTTCCGGCAGAAAAGGGCGACTTCCGCAATCTCACGAACACCCCGGGAGCCATGGAGCGCTATCCAACCTGGTCTCCCGACGGGCAAAAGATCGCCTATTTCTCAGATGAATCGGGCGAATACATGCTCCACATTCAAGACCAGAAAGGGAGCGGTGAGGTGATCCGCATCGAACTGGAAGAAGATCCTTCCTTCTACTATGCCCCCCGCTGGTCCCCCGATGACAAGAAAATTGCCTATGTGGATTGTCACCTGACCCTCTGGTACGTGGATCTTGAAAAGAGAAAGCCGGTCAAGGTGGATAAGGACCGCTTCCTCGGCGGCGCGGACAGCCTTGTTCCCAGCTGGTCGCCCGATTCCAAGTGGCTGGTTTATTCCAAGCAGCTGCCCAACTACCTGGGGGCCATTTTCTTATACTCATTGGAAAACGGGCAGAGCAGTCAGATCACCGACGGCCTGAGCGATGCCCGCCTGGCCGTTTTCGATCCCGGGGGAAAATATCTCTATTTCACGGCCAGCACCGATTCGGGCGCGTCTCTTCAGCCGGACATCCACAGCATCTTCCGGGATGTGACCGGCTCCGTCTATTTGGCGGTGCTCGATAAAGCCGAGCCCACGCCCTTTGTCCCGCAGAGCGATGAGGAGAAGGCCAACGATCAGTCGAAGAAAACACCCGAAGAGCCGGACAAAAAAGATGAGGAAAAGAGCGGCGGAGCGGACACTCAGGCTGCAGACAAGTCTCAGATGGACAAGAAACCCGACAAAGATGTCACCGTCAAGATCGACCTCGAGGGCATCCTCCAGCGCATCCTGGCCGTTCCCATGCCGGCCCGTAACTATACCGATCTCCAAACCGGGGAGTCCGGGGTACTCCTGGCCGTAGCGGCCGAAGCACCGCTGCCCGGATCACCTTTTCCACAAGGCGCAGCCGTTCATCGTTTTGACCTCAAGGAACGCAGGGCCGACGTGGTCATAAGCGGCGTCAATGCCTTTGAGATGGCCCGCAACGGAAAGAAATTCCTGTACAGCCAGAAAGGACGTTGGTCCATCGGGACCCTCAAGCCGATGCCTCCTTCAGGCGCTCCCTCTCCACCTCCTTCAGCCGAGGGGACCTCCGACAAGGCCATGCCGACTCAGGACATCCAGATCAGGGTGAAGCCAGGCGAGGAGTGGCGCCAGATGTACCGGGAGGCCTGGCGAATCGAGCGGGAGTTTTTCTACGACCCCAATCTCCATGGCCTGGACCTGGAAAAGGCGCAAAAAAAGTACGCTCCTTATGTGGGGGCCGTGGCCTCGAGGATGGACCTGAATTACCTCTTTGCTGAGATGCTAGGAGAGATCACGGTGGGCCATCTTGGCGTCGGGGGCGGCGACATCCCCCGGGCGGAGCGGGTTCCCTCCGGCCTCCTGGGGGCGGACTATGTCGTGGAAAACGGCCGTTACCGCTTCGCCCGTATCTACAGCGGGGAAAACTGGAATCCTCAGTTCCAGGCTCCCCTGACCCAACCCGGGGTGAACGTCAAGACTGGGGAATATTTGCTGGCCGTGGACGGCCGGGAGATTACGGGCACGGACAATGTTTTCAAGTACTTCGAGGGCAAAGCGGGAAAACAGGTTGTTCTCACCGTCGGGCCGGAGCCGAGGATGGAGGGCACCCGGGAGGTGACGGTCGTCCCCATCAGCAGCGAGACGGCGCTGCGCAATTTCGCCTGGATCGAGGACAACCGGCGTTACGTGGAGCGGATCACCAAGGGAAAGGTGGCCTACGTTTATATGCCGGATACGGCCTTCGGAGGGTACACCTATTTCAACCGGTATTTCTATGCCCAGGTCGGCCGCGAGGCGCTCATCGTGGACGAGCGTTTCAACGGCGGCGGCATGTTGGCCACCGATATTATCGAGCGCTTCCAGCGCAAGCTGATGAGCCTCGTCGCCACCCGCGACGGAGCGGACGAGGTGCAGCCCCAGGGAGCTATCTTCGGTCCCAAGGTCATGCTCATCAACGAGTATGCCGGGTCGGGCGGGGATGCTATGCCCTGGTACTTTCAACGGGCCAAGGTCGGTCCCCTGGTCGGAAAACGCACCTGGGGCGGCCTGGTCGGCCGCGCCGGAGCTCCCCGTCTCCTGGATGGAGGTTATGTGACCGCCCCGAGTTCCGGGGTCTGGAGCCCGGACGGGAATTGGATCGCCGAAAACATCGGTGTTATTCCGGACGTGGAAGTGGAGCTTGACCCCGCGCTCGTGAGGCAGGGGAAAGATCCCCAGCTGGACAAGGCCATCGAGATCATCATGGATGAGCTGGCCAAGAATCCGCTGCCGAAACCGAAGCGCCCGGCCTACCCCGACTACCATAAAAAATAGTGGGCTGACGAGCGCCGCCCACCTTTCTTCAATCGGACGAGAACGGAACGGGCTCGTTGGTGACGAGGTTGAACAGGCTCTCGATGTCGGCGTGATACAGTTCGCGCAGGACCCTTCTGACGATATCTCTTTTCAATGTTTGGACCTCTGCGCTTTCCAATTTATCGACCCTCACCCGGGCTCCGGCGATGAGCTCATGGCCCCCGGCCGTGCCGGATTTGGGGATGGCTCTCTTTATCAGCCGGGCCGTGTCGGCCTGGACGTTTTTCGAACGGATAGAAACATAGAGGAGGCCCTGGTAGGACCCGAGGCAGATCGACCAGCTCATCTTTTTTATCCTCAGCAGGAAGTCCGCCATTTCGGCCACAAAATCAGGATAGGGCAGCTCTTCCAGGATAACCCCAACCAGGTGCTTGTAGTAAAAGCCGCTGGTCAAGACCCGCAGCAGGTTGGAGATAAAATCCCGGGACAGACTCGGGTACTGGATCTTGGAGAGCCGCTTGAAGCTGATCCGGGGGAGGAGCTCCAGGTAGGCTTTTTTGTCCGCCGGGCTGCCTTCTCTCCCGAGGCCCTGGGTTTCGCTGAAAATTGCGTGGAACAGGGCTGTCGCCACGGGCGTCGGGATAACCACGTCCTCTGAAACCAGGTATTCATAGATGATCGTGGAGCAGGCCCCGTATCCGGGACGGACGTCATAAAAGGGGACCTTTTTTGTCTTCTGGCGGAGGGGATGATGGTCGATCACGGCCAACGGCATCACCTTCTCCGGCAGGGTGACGTTCCCGGCGAAAGGCTGGCAGTCCAGCAGGACAAACTGCCGGCGGCAGGCGAGCTTGACTCGAGATATCTGATGGGTGGAAATTTTCAACTGGCTCAGCATCGCCTTGTTTTCCGCCCGGCCGATAAACCCGTCGTAATAGATCCTGACAGCAGGGAACCCTTTTTTCTTCAATAAATATTGGAGTCCCATGGCCGAGGCCAGGGCATCTGGGTCAGGGTTGTTATGGACCATCAGGCAAATGGGCTGGTCCGGCCGCAGGACTTCGAATAAGCTCTCCATTCCATCCATTTGACCACTTTAAGGAGGCCTTTGACAAGCCCGCGGTCTCTGGCGACCCACCGCGCTTTACATCCCTCCCGGCTTGGTTCAAAATGGAGGTAGAGGGAACAAGAAATGAAAAGCAAAATTTTCAAGGGGTTGGGTATCCTGGCTGTTCTGGGGATGATCGGTTGCGCGGCGCAGACGACCAAGCCGGCGATGATTTACTACCGCGGACAGACCCCGCAAGACGAGTACTTCGAGGTCGTCGGCTACACGCCCCAGGAGATCGAATTCAAGATCCGGGTCAATTTTCCGTCGAAGTACATGTACCATCTGATCCTGGAGGACAACGAGCCGCTGGCTG
>DATKXS010000176.1:0-40749 GCA_035528895.1 Candidatus Desulfaltia sp. | reverse complement strand
AAAACGAAATGTTTATTTTTAAGCGCAGCCAAAATTGCTTTTCAAGCATTCTCTGGTCTCTTCTTCCCTTCGCCAGGATGAGCCTAGAATAGAAACTTGCAAGAAAAGAATTAAATTTGGTTTTCAGAGAGTTCGACATCGACCCAAAAAGAGTATTTCTTTGTCTCCATGGAAGGACTCGACATGGAGTCAAAAGAGCTTAGGAATTCCTGGGCCCTGGTTTCATCTGCTCCTGTGGTGACACTGCCGGACACCAGAGACTCGGGCGTTGGCCAGCTGGCTTTGGGTTTGAGGACTTTTTTGGCCGATCCTCCCCATTCAAAAAAGACCCGAATTGTTTTCCCCGGCTCGGCACCGATCCCTGCAGACGACAGCCCGCGGGATGCTAAAGGAATCCTGAATTCATAAGTCACGATGTTCCCTTGTTTTGATGCGCTGAAAGCCGGTGGTTCCACGTCGGTTTTCGGCCCGGCAGGCCGCTTAATGATTTTCCCTTTCTTGTCAACTAAGTAAGCCTCAAAAATGGGATGTTGGGGTCTCGTTCGGAGTTCTGCTTTTTCTTGTTCCGTCAGGGGCGTGCCTTGATTCTCCAACAGGGCGATGAACTGGTCGGCCGGGACTATCTTTTTGATAAACCTGACGCCGCCGCTTTTTCGTTTGGTCCCTTCGGGACCGAGATAAATAGCTATCCCGGTGGCGTCGATTGAACTCAGATACTTCAGATTTTTAACAACAAACAGGATATAAAGATTCCGGGCGTCATTCCTGAAGGCATAGACAACGTTGACCTTTTCTCCAAGGTAAAGGCGGTCCGTCCTCCATTCCTCATCCCGGCCATCCACCTTCAGAGAGGATGCTGTCCATTTGCTCTTGGCCATCATGTCATCGGGAAAAGCGAACCCCGAACACAAAAGGAAAGCGCCGACCCCGACCAAACTGGCCAACAATCCACTTTTTCTCATCCTTTATACCTACCCTTTTGATTGTACCACAGATCCCGGGAGCACTGTAACAGCAGACCTGCGCTAACGTTTGAGATGACGGGGGTGAGGAAAAATCGGTGTCATGAACGCTCATTCAACCGGTAGGCCAGAAAACGGAATGCTTTTCTTTTAGCGAGGGTTGTATTCCGAAAGAAGACGGCCGAAGAACGTCCTGACCCGTTCTTCGAACCCGGCCCGGGAGAAATTCTGGGCCTTGGCGTGAGCGGCTTCGCCCAGCTTCCTGATGAGCCCCGGGTCGCGGATCAGCCGGATGGAATATTCCAGCAATTTCCCTGTGGTCCGGACCCGGAAGCCGTCGACACCGTGGTCGACGATCTCCCTCAGCCCTCCCCCGTCGTAGACGACCGGCACCGCCCGGTGCTCCATGGCCTCGACCGTGGTCATTCCGAAGTGCTCGACCTCGGAGGGATGATCATGGACGATCCCGCAGAGATGCCAGAATATCGAGGCCTCCCGGTAGAGGGCGCGGAGCTCGGCGGCCGGGATGTTGACCTTCAATTCGACATTCTTACGGGGGCTGTCCTTGGCCAGACGGGTGAGCCCGTCGAGATAGCGGTTTCTCGGCTCGCTGCCCCCGACCAGGACGAACCTCCAGTCCTTGACGATATCCGGATAGAGGCGGTCGAGCTTCAGGAAGGCCTCGATCATCTCCCGCTGCCGCTTTGTTCCTTCAGGCTCGAACCGGGCCACTGACAGGATGAGCTTCTTCTTAGGAACGGCCGTCCCCCCGCCCTCCAGGTCCACGGGGGGATAGATGTGCTGGTGAGGCTTGAATTTCCACATCCTCTCGACCCATACGGCCGTGTAGCGGCTGTTGTAGACCACATGACTGTACCGGTCGGCATAGAAATAGCTCCGCGGCAGTCTCTCCGGGAAATGGCAGATGAGGACGGAGATATTGGAGAGTGGATAGACCATTTCGTTCATGCTGTTGTTGACAAAGAAATCGTAGTCGCCGCTCTCCCGGCTGACGAGATGGAAAGGATTCTCGACCTTCGCCGTGACCAAGGCCGGGTCGAGGAAGGCCGCGCCTTTTTGTTCGTAAAAGGGGATCTTGATGATCTTGACGGCGCACCCGGAGAGGTCGAGGTCGTACCAATCTCTAAAATCCTCGAGGCGGATGTCCTTGTTGGCGATAAGGGTGATATCGAAGCGATCCTGGAGAGCGGCGGTCAGGGTGAGCCCATATTTCTGGGCGCCGCCGATGAGATGGAAGGCGTGGTCGTAGACAGCGAGTCTGAGCCGCCTCAGGCCGAGCATCACTTCGGCCCGCGCCAGATAGTTGAGGCCGGACTGGATACCTTCCTCGATGGAGATTCTCTCGGCCTCCGCAGTGAATTCGGTCATCGCTCCCGGGAAACCGGCGCGGAGGGCTTGAATGAATTTTAAGGAATGACCGCTCGCTTTAGGATTCATGGAGACGCCGGATCATTTTTGTGCGGCCGGCTCTTTCTCTTTTTCCAGCCGCGCCTGGAGGTCTTCGACCTTGTTGATCATGATGACCAAGTTCTCCTCGCATTCGCCGAGCCGCTCCTCCAGGTCCTTGAGTTTTTCCTTGCTCCACCGCGACCGCAGGAGCGCGACTTTGAGCAAGTCGAAGGAACTCCGGTTGTAGCGATTCTGCTTGTCCAGGATCATCCCGGTGTAGAGGTCGATCCAGCTCATGAACATCCGCTTGAGCGAAAGGACGGGCCGGCCGAGGATCTTCCGGTGGGACTTCAGCGTGCTCGGCTCGGCTTTCAGGACGAGGTTCTCTTTGATGTCGGAGAGGCTCTTTTCGATGAACGGCTCGATATCTCGCTCCGCCAGGTCCAGGGCCTCCGTTTGAAACTCGCGGTCGATCTCCCTGTTGGCGAGCGCCCGGATATCCTCGACCTCCCCTTTTTTCTTCAGGAGGTCGTTTTTCAGCCGCCGGATCTCTTTCTCTGTCGTCTCGTCCATCGCTCCCTTGTCTTTGGGTTTCCAAAATTCCCCCCGATTCTATATCCAAATTCCTATGATTTCAAGGAAAACGAAAATTGACGGGGTGATTCGCGGTGTGATAAAAATAACGAGCTATGCGCATCCTGGCAGTCAACGGATTCTATCCCCCCTACTCCATCACCGGGTACGACCTCGGCTGCCGGGACATCGTCGAGACCCTAAAGGGGCGGGGCCATGAGATCCGAATCCTGACCAGCCGCTACTGTTATCAGGACGTGCCCATCGAGGGCGATATCTACCGCTGGCTGCAGCCGAATTTTCGGGAGAGGCTCGACTGGCGGAGTACTATCCTCAAAGAGCTCGTCAACCAGACCGCCTTCAAACGGATCGGCCGCGATTTCGCCCCCGAGGTCGCTCTCTTCTTTCACCCCACCTACGTGTCCGCTTCGCTCGGCCTGCTGGCTCGCGAGATGAGTATCCCCTCGGCGTATTATATCGCCAACTTCTGGTATCTCGTCTACAAGAAAGACCACTGGTTCCGGGCCTGGCCGAAGAGCGCCAAGGGGGCCCGGGCCATCCGCCATTTCAGCCGCAAGTACCGACTCCTCCCTCCCTCCCGGCCGCTTCACTTCGGGCAGGCCATGTTCGCCAACCGCTACCTGCAGATCCTGGCCGAACAGGTGAACCTGCCGATGGACGGGGCGAGGGTTATCCCCTGGGGGATCGACGCCGACCGGTTTTCGCCGGGAAGAACATCCGCTCAGAAACCGCGCCGGTTGCTCTATGTCGGGCAAGTCCGGCCGGATAAGCGCATCGACACGGCCATCCAGGCTATGGGAATCCTGGTCAACGAGCACGGCCGGAAAGACCTGTCGCTGACGATCGTGGGATATGACCCCTGGAATCCCTCTTCTCAGGCACCCTCTCACAAGGCTTTGCGGGCTTTGATCGAGAAGTGCGGTCTCCAGGGAAAGATCCGGTTTACGGGCTGGAAACCGCGCCAGGATATGCCGTCCATCTACCGGGAGCACGACATCTTCCTGTTTCCCGGCACCGATGAAGGGATCTCGAGCCTCGCCCTGCTCGAGGCCATGGCGTCCGGCCTGGCGGTTGTCGGCACACTGACCCACGGGCATGCGGACATCCTTGAGGACGGGAAAAACGCTCTTGTTTTCCCCAGGGGGGATGCGGTCCAGTGTGCCCAGCGGGTCACCCGCTTGCTCGACGATCCGGTTCTCTATGAGTCCATACGGACCAGGGCCCGGGCGACGATCGAGCGGGGGTTCCGGCTGGAAAACACGGTCGAAGCCGTTGAAGTCACCTTGAAGGAGGCGGCACGGCGCGCGGCTCCGGTCCCGCGGCCCGCTGCCGCTGAAAAAAAGGTCTTCCTGGAAGACCCGAATCCCAGAGCTTCTTTGAGCCGCTTGGCCGGACCGGCGAAATGGCGGCTGCGGCTGGGCGCAATCACCGTCACGGCCCGGACGCTCTTCCGTCCCCGGTTCTTCTGGCAAAAGGGAAAGAGAGCGTTTTATAAGGTCAGTTCCATGGCTCTGCTTGTCACGCTCCCGGTTTTATACAGCGTCTTCTTCCATCTGGCCGACCGGCGTCCCAAGAAAACGAAAGAGGATGAGCTCGACCCGAGGAACATCCTGGTCATCCAGTTGGCCGATATGGGAGACGTGGTCCTGAGCAGCGCGTTCCTCAGCGAGCTGCGCCGTCACTGGCCGAAAGCCTGGATCGGGCTAGTGGTCCAGCCGTCCATGGTCAGCCTGGTTGAAAAATGTCCCGATATAGATAAGGTCATTCCGTTCCGCTGGAGGTTATTCAAAGACTGGGGGAACGCCTTCTCCGGTCATTTCCGGTGGTGGCTCGAGACAACTCTCCTGACTGCCAGAAAACTGTGGCGGCACCATATCGACATGACAATTTCTCTCCGCTGGAACAACGACGCCCCCCAGGCCGCCGCCCTGACGTTGATGTATACGAGCGGAGCTCCGGTGCGGGTAGCCTACCGGGATATCCCTTACGACAGGATCCCCTGCCGGTTGACAGATATCAACCGTCTGATTACACGGGGCCCAGTCCGTTCCTACCTTAAGCACGAAATCGAACTCCAGATGGAGATTCTCTCTTCGCTTGGAGCGACTCCGTCAGCTCCGCGTGTCCGGGTCTGGACCGGCCCGAAAGATGAGGATTTCGGCCGGGATGTGCTGAGCCGGGCCGGGTTTCCCGCCTGCGCTCCGATCATCGCCCTCGCTCCCGGCGCGGCCTGGCCTTTCCGCCGCTGGCCGGCCGACCGGTTCATCGCCCTGGGCAGATGGCTGCTTGAGACCTACGGAGCGAATATCGTCATCCTGGCCGCCCGCAACGAACTGGAGCTGGCCCGCCGGGTCGAGCAAGGTCTGCCTAGGGACCGGACGGTCAGCTTGGCCGGCCAGACCACCATCCGCCAGATGGCCGCCGTTCTCAGACACTGCCGGCTCTTCATCGGCAACGACTCCGGCCCGATACATGTGGCGGCGGGCGTCGGCATCCCCGTGGTGGGTTTCTTTGGGCCGGGCGAGTACGAGAGGTTCAAGCCCTGGGGCGTCGACCATGAGGCGATCCGCCTGGGACTTCCCTGCAGCCCCTGTTCCCAGGACTGCGCCCTCAATGATCCCCGCTGCATCAGGGGCATCTCCCTGGACCGGGCGAAAGAGGTCATCGCCCGGAAGCTATCAAAGGCCAGCTGAGCTAGTCCTCGCTTTTTTCCAGGAAAGGAAAACGAAGAACCCGATCGGAGCGAAATAACCGCGAAGGGATTCTCCGAGGGTCAGAGGATAATCGTTGGCGGAGGCCACGGCCTGCCAGCACCGCGCGCAGATAAGATGGAAAGTTCAAAACGACACAGAGAAAACCGCGCAATCAGAAGGGCGGTCTGGTTACCCGGCCCTATTCATAGACCAGGATCTCGACGCGCCTGTTCTGGGCCCGGCCGTCCCGGGTCTTGTTGTCAGCGATCGAGGCCGAGCTTCCGAAGCTGATCACCTGCATCCTGTGGAGCGGGATGTGGTACTGCTTGTAGAAATATTCCATAACCGCTTCCGCCCGTTTTTTCCCCAGAAGCAAGTTGTAGGATTCCTCGCCCGTGCTGTCCGTATGCCCCTGGATCTCGAGATAAACGCCCCTGTTCTCCTCGACGAGTCTCTGGATGAACATGTCCAGCGCCGCCTTGGCCTCGGGGCCGAGCTCGAAGCTGTCGAACTTGAACTTTGCCTGGTCGTTCTTCAGGGTCTCCTTGAAAAGTAGCTTCCCCTGGGCCGCCTTCTTGACCTCTTCGATCTTGCCGTCCACGGTCTTGATTTCGTCCCGCTGCTGGGTGATGAGGGAGCCGAGTGTGGTCAGGCGCTCGTCGTGCTCCTTGAGCCTTTTCTGGTTTTCCTCGATGGCGCTCTCTATGCCCACCACTTTCTCGTCGATCGTGGCCGTCTCCTGGCGGACGTATTTCTTGGTGGCACAGCCGGGGACGAGAGTCAGGCCGATCACCACGCAAAACCCGATCAAAAAAGCGACCCGTTTGTTTTTCATCGTTCGATCCCTCCTGTCGAAGGCATATCCGGCTCTCCAAAACCGTATCCTAGGATATTTAAGCACCTCTCCCCGGAAAATACAAGCCTCGCCATATTCCGCCCCAGTGGCGCATCTCCCAAAGAACTCGGCTTTGGAACAATCTATGAAGACGCGCCACTAGTAGCCCTCTCGCGTCCTCACCCTGTATCTCTTTTTGGGAACAACGACCCGGATCTCCCGGTATTCGTTCTTGAGGTTCTTGTAGGACGTATAGCCGATGATGTACTGATGGCTGAGTTCATTTTTGATCTCACGGAGAGCGGCCGCCAGTTCGCTCGGCCGATTGGCGATGAAAATCCGGCCCCCGGTCGCCCGGGAGAATCTTTCCAGGGCGCTGACGATCCCCGCCGAGGTCAGGCTGGAAGACCGTTTGTACTCCTTCAAGAACTGCTCGCTCAGCGGGATCTTGTAGCCGACGGTAAAGATCGGCACGTCGACCCGCCGGGCGATCTCGACGGCCTGGTCCGGGGTCAAGCGGCTGTCATTCTCGATCCCGTCGGTGATGAGCAGGATGGCCCGCTTCTCGTTCTTCCCCTGGTTCGCGAACTCCGGCGAGACGGCGACGGCGTCGTTGAGCGCAGTCTGCCCGTAGGCTTCCATTTTATCCAACTCCGAGAGAAACCCTCCCTTGTCGGTCGAGAACCGCGCCGCCACCTCCACTTCCCCGTCGGCGAAGATGAGGAGAGAGGCTTCATCCCGGGGGCTGAGGAGGACGGTCAGAAGATAGCGGAGCGCCTCCTTGCTTTCCCTCAGCTTCTCCTGGAGCTCCATGCTCCCGCTGACGTCCAGGAGCGCGGTCAGGCTGATCGGGGCGTCGAATTCATGCTTGAAATAGGTGATGCTCTGCTCGGCGTTGTTCTCGTAGACCGCGAAATCTTCCCGGGCCAGGTCGTTGATATACTTTCCGCTCTTGTCCTGGACAGTGACAGAGATAGCGATGGCGCTAACCGAAATCTGATGCTCCAGGCCCGGTTTTTTCTCCTGGGAAAGGGAACGAGACGGAGTTCCGGCTGCGATCATCGTCAAAAGCAAGAAGCTCACGGTAAGCCGTTTCGGTCGCATCTTCGGTCTCATCTAAAAGCTTATACCCGGCGCTTTCCTTTGACAAGGTGAAGTGTTAAATTGGGGAGGGATGACGATGAAAAAACTCGATATCTCGCAGGTGGATGCCCTGTTCTCCAACGGGAGCTATCCGATAGAGTTTCTTTTTTACTACAGAGACGCCTTCGACACGGATAGAATGCGGCGGGCTTTGCGAGGGTTGTCCTCAGCGTTCTGGCCGTTGTTCGGAGAATACAGGGACGGGACGATCTTGTTTGACCGATACCGGGAAGAGGATTTCTTTGACGAAGAAGCCATCGACCGGGAGTTCGACATCCCGGAAATGGAAGAAAAAGGGTTGGAAACTAATTCCCGCTTTCGCCTGCCGGAGCTCAAGAAGCTGTTCTTTATGAAGGCGCTCCGCTTCCGGAACGGAATGGTCTTGGTCCCAAAGATGTATCACCTGGCTGGGGACGGATACAGCTATTTCTACTTCTTGTCATGGCTGGCCGGAATGTCCCAGCCGAGCCTGGTACCGCTCAAGTCGTCTTTGATGAAATCGTTTTTCAAGCCTCATCACCGCCGGACGATTCTCAAAGAATTCTCCTTCCAGGGAGTGCATCTGGGGCCGCTCCCTCAGGGCGACACGTTCGCGGTGGAAGGCGAAACGATTCCCAGAAAAGACGTCCAATCCGTGATCCGGGAAGCGGTTTCTTCCGGTGGCCTCCGGATCTCCACGAATGATGTCCTTTCCGCCCTGGCCATAAAAAAGCTGGCCGGAAGACGCAGCGAAGGCTGGGGGGAAAAGGTCGGTCTCACCATTCCCATCGATGTCCGCCGCCAGGTCGGCGAGTACGGCCAAAGATTTTTCGGCAACAGCATCATGTTGCATACGCTCCAACTCAAGAAGGCAGATCTCGAGCGGTCTCCGGCCAGGGATATCGCTGTCGAGATCAGAAGGTCCATGCCAACGGTATCGAAGGAGACATATATCGATTATTTGACCGGGCTGGAAAAAATTCTTGCCGAAGGCCGATTGGACAAGTTCAAACCCTTCGACCCGGGTTCCGGATGCCTGGTGACAAACCTCTCCAGGCTGCCCGTGGACAAATTGAATTTCGGGACGGGCAGCCCCGAGCTCATTCTCCCCTTGACGGCGGAGAGAAACTCAGCAGGGATCCTGGCGAAGGACGAAAATTACGTCCTCAGGTATGCCTATTGATCCTTGCCGCCGGAACCAAGTCTCAGTAAGAAAAAAGACAACAAATCGGGAGTGCCGAGGGCCGGACTCGAACCGGCACGGAATTTTCGTTCCGAGGAATCTCTTTTAAGCCTAAGGGAAAACGCATAAATAAGTTAAGTTGTTTTGGCGACTTCAGTATCGTATAATCAAACCGCAAGAAAGAGATGACTTAGGAAAAGGGCCCAGGTGGCGGAATAGGTATACGCGCGACACTTAAAATGTCGCGGCTGTAAGGCCATGCGGGTTCGAGTCCCGCCCTGGGCATTTTTTAACATAAGCATATCCATCTCGCCTCAAAACCTTTTCCCGCCGGCTTGACATCGATTTGCCCATGCCTTACCTTCTTCTTGTATAAGAGGACGGAAGGATCGACGCATGTTTAGACTCTCCATGCTCACAGTCAAGAACGAGTTTTTTGTCAAGTTCTTCATTCGAGGAGGCCCGCATGAATAACCCTGTCCCCAAATCCTACATGAGTGTGGTGATCATGCTCGGGTCTGTATGGGGTCTCTCTGAAGCCGCCTTAGGTATGGGACTACGGAGCTGTGCGGCCCAAGTCTCCGGGTCCATAATGACCGGAGTCGCCCTCTTTTTTATGGCGGCAGGGTGGGCAGTCTCCAGGAGAATCTCAGGGGTAGTGCTCATGGTGCTCATCGCCTCGCTCTTCAAGATGTTCGACGCCCTTCTCCTCTCTCTCCCGATCAAACATGGCGCCATTGGCAATCCGATTTTTGCCTTTTTCATGGAAGCCATCGTCTTTGTTCTTCTTGTTTCCGTGATCAAGGCGAAAATGACACAAAAACCAGCCGGACAGGCGCTCCTCGGAGGTATGGCGGCCGCACTGGCGGCAAACCTTTTTCCTCTCGTCAAGTATGCCACAGGAGTCCCGGCCTGCGTTGTCCCCGGGACCGGATATCCTCTTTCCCTCTATTATATCCACCTGGCCGTTCTGACTTCTTTTGTGTCCATTCCCCTGGGCTTTCTGGCGGGTGCGAAAATAGAATCAATTGAGGCCAGCCTGATCAAAGTCCGGGCTCCCCTACAGCTCAAATATATCCTTTCTCCGGTTGCGTTCATCCTCTGTCTGGTCATCGTCGCGCTGCTTCGGCTGACCTGAATCCGCTCCGGATTATAAGCATGGAGGACAGAATGAAAAAGACAATCCGCTTCAAACTTAACGGACAAGCAAAAACCCTTGAGATCGATCGTGACCGCATGCTTTTGTGGGTGCTGCGCACCGATTTCGAGCTCACGGGAACCAAGTTTGGCTGTGGAGAAGGTTTTTGCGGTGCGTGTACGGTCCTAGTCAATAACGATGCGGTGCGCTCGTGCCAGTTGCCTGTCGCAGACATCAATGGCAAGGAGATCATCACGATCGAAGGCCTGGCTTCTAACGGCAAGCTTCATTCTCTTCAGGCGGCCTTCGTCGAGCACGACGCCCTGCAGTGCGGATTCTGCACTCCGGGCATGATCCTCACAGCCTACAGCCTGCTTCTGAAAAATCCTAACCCCACCCGGTACGGTATCATCAAAGGCCTGGAGGAAAACCTCTGCCGCTGCGGGGCTCACACTCGCATCGTCCAGGCCATCGAAACAGCTGCGCAGAATATGACAGGAGGGATGAAGCGATGAAAAAAGACGATTATCTGAAAATGGATTTTTACGATCTCGGCCCGGCTCTGCCTCTCAGCCGTCGCGAGTTCATCAAACTGGTGGGAGGCGGCATCGTCATCCTGTTCACAGTGGGAGAGCCGTCCTTGCTTGAGGCACAGCGTCAGCGCGGCGAGCCTCTGCCCGATGACTTTAATGCCTTTCTCCGGATCGGAGAGGACGGCCGGGTTTCGTGCTTCACGGGGAAGATCGAGATGGGCCAGGGCGTCGTTACCTCTCTTGCCATGATGCTGGCCGATGAGCTCGAGGTTCCTCTGGATTCGGTGGATATGGTGATGGGCGATACCGACCTTTGTCCCTGGGATGCGGGGACCTGGGGCTCGATGAGCACCCGGTTTTTCGGGCCGCCTTTAAAGGCGGCGGCGGCTGAAGCCCGGGCCGTCCTCGTCGAGCTGGCCTCCGAATACCTCAAGACTCCGCCTTCCGAGCTGACGGTTGAAGCCGGAGCGATCTACCATAAATCCCAGAGGCAGAAAAAAGTGACCTATGCTCAGCTCACAAAAGGAAAGAAAATCGCGCGGCGGCTGGAGAGGGAAAAGGTCCTGGAAAAACCGTCCGATTTCAGCATCGTCGGAATTCCCGAGCTGCGCCGAGACGCGGTTGAGAAGGTGACAGGAAAGGCCAAGTACGCCGGGGATCTCCGGGAACCGGGCATGTTCTATGCCAGAATCCTGAGGCCACCCGCCCACGGCGCCAGGTTAATCAGTCTCGACACATCTAGTGTGAGGACGGTTGAGGGAGCTAAGGTGGTTCAGGATGAGGAGATGACTGCCGTGCTCCACGAAGACCCTGAGTTGGCGGATCAGGCGCTCAAACTAATCAAAGCCCAATGGAAAAAACCCGAAGTCAAAGTCGATGATAAAACCATCTTCGACCATCTTCTCAAAATCGCTCCTGCGGGAGAAACCGTATCCGAAGGAGGAAATCTGGCCGAAGGAGAAAAAACGTCCAAAACTGTCATCGAAAAAACCTATCTGGACGGGTACGTCGCCCACGCTCCGATCGAAACGCATACGGCTTTGGCCAAAATCGAGGGGAGCAGGATCACGATCTGGGCGTCTACCCAAAGTCCGTTCGGGGTGAAAGACGAGGTGGCCTCGACTCTGGGATTTGAAGCCAAGGATGTCCACGTGATCACTCCCTTTGTCGGAGGAGGTTTCGGGGGCAAGGGCAGCAATCGCCAGGCGCTCGAGGCGGCCAAGCTCGCGAAAATGGCCGGCCGCCCCGTCCTTCTGGTCTGGACCCGGGCCGAAGAATTCTTTTACGACACGTTCCGGCCGGCGGCCGTTGTGAAAATCAAGGCCGGAGTGACGGACTCGGGAGCGATCTCTCTGTGGGATTACCGAGTGTACTTCGCGGGAGAACGAGGCTCTCAGCACTTTTATGATATTCCGCACCATCGGACGATGAGCTATGGCTCAGGATGGCGGGGGCAGCCCGGGTCCCACCCCTTCGGGACCGGAGCTTGGCGTGCGCCGGCTAACAACACCAACACCTTTGCCCGGGAGTCCCACATCGAGATTCTGGCGACGGCAGCGGGAATGGATCCGCTGGAGTTCCGTCTGAAGAACTTGAAAGACAAGAAGATGATTCGGGTCTTGAAGACGGCCGCCGATAAATTCGGCTGGACGCCCGCGAGACCCCCGAGCGGCCGCGGGCACGGGATAGCCTGCGGGATCGATGCCGGAACCTATGTTGCCCATATTTGCGAGGTGGAAGTCGACCAGAAAACCGGGCATGTCCAGGTCAAAAGGGTGGTCTGCGCCCAGGATATGGGATTGTCCATTAATCCCGAGGGCGCCAGGATCCAGATGGAAGGCTGTATCACTATGGGATTAGGGTATGCCCTGTCCGAAGATATTCATTTCAAGGGCGGCGAGATCTTCGACCTCAATTTCGATACCTACGAGATTCCCAGGTTTTCCTGGCTGCCCAGGATCGAAACCGTCCTGATCGACGACCGAGACGCGGCTCCCCAGGGAGGCGGCGAACCCGCTATCATCTGCATGGGTGGAGTCATCGCCAACGCGATCTTTGATGCCAGCGGCGCCCGTGTGTTTCAGCTCCCGATGACGCCCGAGCGGGTCAAACAGGCCCTTGGCTAAGAACTGGAAGTGAGATTTTCGGATATAATGGTTCCATGAAAATCAAGAATAAAGTCGTCATCGTGACAGGCGCCTCTTCTGGGATAGAGCTGGCCACGGCCAGGCTTCTGGCCAAACATGGCACGAAGGTCGCACTCGTCGCCCGGTCCAAGGAGTGGTCGGCCCGCTCATCGCCATGCAGCAGGTCGTACCCATAATGAGGGCCCACAAAGGAGGAGTTATCGTCAACATCTCCCTCGCCAAACGAAAAAGCCCTTCAAGAAACAGATGGCCTGCTGGAATCGGCGTCAGGCCAAAATAAATCCCGAGTTCGCCCTGAGAAAGCACAGGCACAAGGGATGGTATTGGTGAAATCTTAGGTTAAACGGTCTGCATCTTTTGCTGAAAACCCCAGGCTAAATCCCTCTCCCCTGCCCTCTTTCATACACCGGCGATTCGCCGACCATCCCGGCGAGAATCGCCGCGACGGCGGTGAGCGCCACCAGGATGAGGAGCGAGGTCGTCATCGCCCCCGATGCCGGCGCTTTGAGCGCATCCATCCCGAAGATGAAAACGATCCCGGAGATCTGGCCCATGACCAGGAGCAGGGTATTGGAGGTGGCCTCCGGAGCGGGGTGAGTGATCTCGGCGGCATACTGGAACCCGATCGGCCCGGCGCTCAACAGGAAGAACCCGAAGGTGAAACCGGAAGCAAGCAGCAGCCAGTCGCTCGTCGAATAGGCGATGCCGATAAGACCGGGCATGAGCCCGATGAGCGCCAGGAGGATGAACGGCTTCCGGCGCCGGGATCGATCGGAGAGAAGAGAGATGACCACGGCGCCGATAATACCTCCGACCAGCATCAGTCCCCCCAGGACTCCCGCCTGGGAGATGCTGAAGCCGCGCGGACGGATGATGTTTTCGATCCAGGTCGAAATGCTGTTGAACATCCCCAGCCCGACAAAGAACATGAATAGAAGAAAGATGAAGTCGCGCTGCCGGAGCATGGACTTGAGACCTTCCAGCATCCTGACGCGTTCTTCCTCTCCGGCCGGTGTCGGCGGATGCTCCCGGGCGACGAGAAGGAAAAGAGCGGCCGCGGCAACCGCGGCGATGCCATAGACCAGGAGCATTCTTGATATGCCGATATGGAGGGCGAGAAAAGGAGTGAGAAACATCGCCAACAAGGGGCCCAGATAGAGCGCCAGCGTCCCGATGGCGGAGGCGGTCGCCCGTTCCTCGGCCGGGAACCAGCGGGCGGCGATCTTAGTGATCGCACCGATGACGAACGGCTGGCCGACGGCGATCCCGACCTGTGAAAGAAGCACGACTGTGAAGTTCGAAGCAAACAGCCCGCGGGTGAGGCCGAAGACCGCGGTCAGGACCGCTCCAAGACCGACCGCCTTTCGAAAGCCCCAGGTGTCGATCGCATAGGCTGACGGCAAGAAAACCAGGACGAACACGATCATGAAGCTCATGGAGAGAAGTCCGATCATCAAGTCCGAGGTATGGTAGAACCGCGCCGCCGCGCCGGTGATCGGGGCGAAGGTGATCCAGAGGACTTGGGTCATGATCCCGATGGCCATAAAAGAGAGCAGGACAATCCACCGGTAGCCGTAGGCCTTGAATTCTCGTTTTTCGTTCAATCGATTCTCCTCGCCGCCGGGCTAGAATCGCATTCCCAGGCTGAATCCGCCGGGATTCAGGCCGAAATAAAAACGGCGCTCTCCCGGCGGCATGAAATAGGCCCCTTGTTTTCCCAGGTATTTGATTTCGTAGTTTTCGAGATCGCGGATCGCCCGGCGGGGCTGAGTATAAATGTTCAGGAGCGAGACGGCCTCGCCGGTGGCAAAGGTGAGAAGACCGTCGGACCAGGGCCGGTCAAAGGCCAGAACCGTCACCAGGCCGGCGGCCGCGTTGGCGCCGAGGTTGAGGAGGTGCGTTAGCCAGCCGCGCCCGTCTCTCTCTCTTTTCGCAGACTCGCGGAGAAGCTCCTCGGCCTTCTGGAGCTTGAGCCGGCAGTCCTCCGGTGTGCTCTCGGGCATGGCCTGGATTCTATTCGGGCCATAGGCCGGGACGAAAGGATCGATGAGGAGGCCGCCCACCCCCAGGGCGAAAGTCGCACTCCCGACCAGCATGTCCTCCGCAAAGCCTCGATCGGGGATAGGCTCCTGCGTCTGGGGATCGCGCTTCACATCTTTCCAGTGGACCGCGGCCAAGCTCCCCATGATGACGGCTCCGGCCGAGTAACTGGCGACCCAGCCGTACCACCAGGTTTTAGCCCGGGGTTGGGCGGAGGTGAGCGCAGTCTCGATGAAACTCAGTCGCTCTCTGACCTGTTCATCGGAAAGAGTCTGTAACTCCTGGGAAAAAGCATCGCCCAGCGAAAGGCTGAGGACGAACAAAGCCATCCAAGAAGTCCGCCCTAAACGGCACCCACGAAAGATGTTTTTAAGAGACAACCTGTTCATTTTATTTAAGGGCTCCTCGTCTGACCACGTTTTCGGCTAAACGAAATCACCTACTGCGAGGAAATATAGGTTTCCCGGCAGGCAAAGTCAAACATAATTGCCTTCTTTTGCTCAATTTTTTCCTTCCCTCGAAAGCTTCAAAAATTTGGACCCAAGATCTTGAAAGAAATGCTGTCCTCGGCCACTTTGACGCTGACGTCTCCAGCCTGGAGAAAGAGCTCATAGGTCAACGGCGTTGTCGTTTCCATAAGGCTCAAGCCCTTGGCGATGGCCCCGAATCCTGTAGATTCCACGCACTTGATCTGCGCCTCCCGGCTTTCTGCGGCTGGAAGGTGATAAACCGAAATCGACCCGGAACAGAAAGGCCGCCCACTCTTTTTAAATATGGCATAGAGGAGCAACCGGTCTTGGGTGTCCGAATCGGTATTCATGACCTGAACAAGCAATGAGGGGACGTAGATAGGCCCCGATTCGGTGCTTCTTCTTGAATAACCGGCGTCTCTCACGATTACTGGGATTTTAGAAAGAAGCGCCTTTTCCATCTCGTTTCTCGCTCGCAGCGCTTTCTTGTCCTTGGTGGAAAGCTGGCCGGAAAAATGCACGATAAGGCTCACCCCGACAACGAAGAACAGGATAACTGGAATAATCAGGATGACCTTATTGAGGATCTCTAAAAAGCCGGGCCTCTCCTTTTTATAATCTTGGAACACCGGCCTCTTCCTTGAAGATGAATCATGATGAGTCTAATGCCAAATTGATTCGTTTTCAACATCGGTTTGATCCTGGTAAGCATCTTTTTTTCCGTGATGCAATTGGGCACAGGAAGCCGCCCTAGAGCCCCCGTAGCGGAAGGGGGACCCGTCGGCTGAGCCGACGGGGGGAACCGACGGGACTGGTTCCCCGGGGTGCGGGGGCTATGGGCGGCTTCCTGTGCCCAATACAAAAATCACGGATTTGGAGATGCTTCCCAGATCCTGAAGTTGAGGTTCGAGAGGATGGATCGATCAAGTAAAAGGGGTCAGCGTTTTACCCGCCGGGGCCCCTTCTTGTAGATCCGGCGGAGCTGGTCGATGCGGCTCTTGGACAGGAAAACACAGTCGCTGATCGCCGCCCTGCCGGAGGCCACATCCTCGGCATGGTCCTTGCAGGACGGGGCCCCGCACAGCCCGCAGTTGAGCAAGGGAAGGGCTTTCTGGATCTCCTCCGCCCTTTTCCTCCGCATCACCCGCTCGCGCAGGTCAACGACGTCCCGAGCAAAGCTCCGGGGCTTGATGGAGCTTCGCATCGCGAAATCCTCCCCGGCATACCGCCGGGCTACTTCTCGTTCGAATTCGGGGGTCGGCTGAGGCATGCTGGCTTTAAGGTGCAGGTCCTTGCTCCGCGCCACATACAGGTTCTCAACGGTCAAGTTCCCCCCGACACATCCCCCGAGGCAGGCGTGGCATTCCAGGAACTCGATATTGGTCAGCTTTCCCTTTTCGATGTCGTCGAAAATCTTGATGATGTCCGTCAGTCCCGAGAGCGGGAGGTAATGTTCCCGCGACAGGCTGGGAAACTCGCCTTCGGGATTTCCCCAGTGGAATAGTTCTCCCAGCTCCCTGGTGTTATCCGGAGCACCGTCCTTAAGACTGGGGGTGTCTTTGCGCAATCGGTAGAGGATATCATTATAGATTTCCGATATTCCGATGGCGCCGTCGAGATAGCTCTTGCCCTCTTCGGCCGGCTGCAGGATGGAGATGCTCTTGGCCTGGCAGGGCGTGATGTAGATGGCCGCGATCTCCTCCGGCTTTAGCTCCAGCTCCCGCAAATACTTGCGT
Organism: Candidatus Desulfaltia sp.; assembly: GCA_035528895.1. GTDB lineage: Bacteria > Acidobacteriota > Aminicenantia > Aminicenantales > UBA8522 > UBA8522. The sequence goes on along the minus strand of DATKXS010000176.1, from coordinate 23,886 downwards.
TTCACTTCCCGGCCGGCGATCTCCCGCGGGACCTCGATGGGGATAAGCTGGTCGACCATGCTGGGATAGGCAACCTGGACCAGCCGGACGACGACCGGACAGGAGTCGGATATCAGGGGGAACGGCCCCGGCCATTTCTTGACGCAATCGGTGATAGCCCGGTCGTTGAGCTCGATATCGACGGCATACTCCCAGACCGCATCGAAACCCAAATCTAGAAGCGCCCGACCCACCTGGGCCGGCGTGTCGTTTAACCCGAACTGGGTGAAAAGCGCCGGTGAGGCCACTGCGACCTTGAATTTGAAGTCGTCCAGCTCGGCCAGCGAAATCGTGGTCGCGGAAATCGCCTTGGAGGGGCACACTTGGAGGCAGGACCCGCAGTCGATGCAGAGCTCCGAGATGAGATGGGCTTTGCCGTTCTTCACCCGGATGGCGTGGGTCGGACAGGCCCGCATGCAATTCATCCGGCCCTCGCATTTAGCGGCGTCGATCTTGAACCCGTGCTTCAGTTCAACCATGGGAATTCAACCTGATCCTGGCGAAAACCAGGGTCCCCTTCCCCACCTCCGACTCGATACAGAAGTCGTCGGAATTCTTCTTCATGTTGGGCAGTCCCATCCCGAAGCCGAATCCCATATCCCGCATCTCGTCGGAAGCCGTGGAATATCCTTCCTGCAGAGCCAGGTCGATATCCGGGATCCCGGGCCCCTCGTCCCTGACCTCCAGGCTGATGTCCTTGTCCGTCAGGATGAGGGTCAAAGTCGCCCTCCTGGCATACATGGCCACGTTCATCTCTGCTTCGAAAGCCACGATGACGACCCGCCTGACCAAGGCCGCGTCGATGTCCAGGTCCCTGAGAATGACCTTGATTTCGCTCGCGATCTCGCCCGCTTTATCAAAATTCCCGCCCTGGATCTCATAGCTCTCCCGCAGCAGCTCAGCGGCCATCAGGACACGCCCTTGAGACCCTTGTTATAGAGAATCCCGCAGATATCGAACATGACCATCTTGGTGACCATGACCGGGATCCGTTTCTGCCTGGCGAATTCGACCACCTTTTTATCCGGCCGCTTTCCCCGGCAGTAGATGACGGCGCTCACCCCCGCGATATCGGCCGTGCGAATGGACTGGATGTTGGTGAGCCCGGTGATCATCAGCTCGCTGGACTTAGCGAAGGCCAGGATCTCGCTCATTCCGTCCGAGGCCACCACCTGGTGGACCTCCAAAGAGAGGTCATCGTCATCCGTCAGGACCTCGCATTCGAGAATGTCCCTGATCTCGGCGAGCTTCATGTCGGCTCCTCCCCGCTCCCCTCTTCTTCCTCTCCCACGAGATATTTATGGATGGAGGTGGCGGCGATGCGACCGTCGCCCATGGCGCTGATGACCGTGGCCGCGCCCCGGACGATGTCTCCGCCCGCCCAGATCCTGGGTCTGGATGACCGTCCCGTTTCCGGCGTGGTGACGATGCCGCCCTTGCGGCTGATCTCCAGGCCCGGTGTGGTCATGGGGATGAGCGGATTGGGGCTGTTGCCGATGGCGATGACGACGGCGTCGAAGGGCACGATAAAATTGGACCCCTCCACGGGGATCGGCTTGCGCCGGCCCGAGGAATCCGGCTCCCCGAGCTCCATCCGCAGGCATTCCATCTCCTTGACCCAGCCGTTCTCGTCGCCGCTGAGGCGCACGGGGAGCGTCAGTAGGTCGAAGATGACGCCTTCTTCCTCGGCGTTCTCCACTTCCTCTATCCGGGCCGGGAGCTCCGTCCGGCTCCGCCGGTAGACCAGGTGGACCTCATCGGCGCCCAGCCTGATGGCCGTCCGGGCCGAATCCATGGCCACGTTCCCGCCGCCGACGACGGCCACCCGCGACGGCCGTTTTACGGGTGTGTCGTATTCAGGGAAGCGGAACCCTTTCATGAGATTGACCCGGGTCAGGTACTCGTTGGCCGAATAGACGCCGTTGAGGTTCTCGCCGGGGATCTCCATGAACCAGGGAAGCCCGGCGCCCGAGCCGACGAAGACGGCGTCAAATTCCTCCAGGAGCTTGTCCACCGTCCTCGTCTTTCCGACGACGAAATCCATGTAGATTCTGACCCCCAGGCTCTTCACGTATTCCACTTCCCGTTTGACGATCGCTTTGGGCAGCCGGAATTCCGGGATACCGTAAATCAGCACGCCGCCGCATTCGTGGAGCGCCTCGAAGATAGTCACGTCGTGGCCGAGGATGACGAGATCGTTGGCCACAGTGACGCCGGCGGGACCGGCCCCGACGATGGCCACTTTTTTCCCCGTTTTGGGCGCCATATCCGGGACTTCGATCTTACCCTCGGCCGCTTCCCAGTCGGCCACGAACCGTTCCAGCCGGCCGATAGCCAGCGGAGCTCCCTTCTTGCCCACGACACACACCTTTTCGCACTGCTCTTCCTGGGGGCAAACGCGGCCGCAGATGGCCGGGAGGGCGTTCGTTTCCTTGATCTTCTTGACGCCGGCGGCGAAATCGCCCTCGATGATGCACTTGATGAAGCCCGGAATATCGATCCCGACGGGACATCCCTGGTTGCAAAAAGGCTTCTTGCACTGAAGGCAGCGTTTCGCTTCCTCGACCGCCGTCTCGATGGGATAGCCGAGGGCCACTTCGTCGAAGTTCTTGATCCGCTCCCAGGGAGTCTGCTTGGGCATGGACCGACGGTTCGGGTCCAGCTTCTTCTTTTCCGGCTTCTCGACTTTTTCTTCGCTCACTTCAGGTTTCCTCTCTGACTGCGCCCGGCATTCTCCATCAATAATGCGACCGGCAGCTCGACCGGCGCAACGGATCAACTTCTTCGGGATTATAGCTTTTGCGCCGCGCCAGGAACTCCTCCCAGTCGATCTCGTGGCCATCGAAATCCGGCCCATCCACACAGGCGAATTTCATCTTCCCGCCGACGGACAGCCGGCAGACGCCGCACATGCCCGTTCCGTCGATCATGATCGGGTTCATATTGACGATCGTCTTCCAGCCCAGCGGCTTGGTGATCTGGGACATCCGCATCATCTGAAAGGTGCAGCCGTTGACGATGGTCAGGTCGGGGACGATGCCGGCCTGTTGCAGCATCGCCGGGATCTGGCCGATATGGCCTTTCTTCCCTTTGGTCCCGTCCCGGGTGATGACGAACACCCTGTCCGAGACCTTATGAAACCTGTCTTCCCAGTAGAGGAGGAACGCGCTCCTGGCCTCCAGGATCGAATAGACCTTGTTCCCCGCCTCCTTGAGCGCCCGGGCGACCGGGAAGACGGACCCGATGCCGTAGCATCCTCCCAGGCAAAGGACGGTCCCAAAATTTTTGATCTCCGTTTCCTTGCCGAGCGGCCCGACAAAGGTGGGGATGGTGTCCCCGGGCTTGAGGCGGGCCAGCTTGGCGGTCGACCCGCCCACCTGCATGAAAATGGAGGTCACCGTGCCGGCCTTCCGGTCCCAGTCGGCCACAAACAGGGGGATGCGTTCGCCCAGCTGGTCGGGCCGGACGATGACGAAATTCCCCGGCTTCACGGACTCGGCCACGGCCGGCGCCTCGACGGTGAACTCGTGCAGGTTGGGAACGATCATCCGCCGCTCTACGATCTTATACATGCGCAGTCTCCCTCAATCCGCGGACTCCTTCAACTTTCGGCCCGGGTGACGCGGACCCGCGCCGGATTCGGCCGGAGGTCGAACAACGGCCCGAGCTCTCGTCCCCGCTTCAGCCCTCCGAAGATGATCCGCCGGGTAAAATAGATGGCTCCTTGAGCGCACTCGGAATCGGCCTTGACCTCTCCCTCGGCACCGGCTTCATCCCCGTCCCAGGTAATGCGGATCCCGTCTCCGTTCTGCAGGCCGAGCGATTCCAGGTCCGCCGGGTGCATCCGGAATCCCTCCTCCAGGGCCAGCTCGCACAGTCCCCCGACCTTGGAGACGATGTCGATCCCGCGGTGCCGGTAGCCTCCCGGTTCGGCCACCAGCCAGAAATCACCGTTTGACATCTTGCCGCCGGCCGCTGCAGCGATCACCGGCTGTTCGAGGGGCCTCATCCGCCGCGGCTGCCGGTCGATCCTTGCCGGGAAACCGGGCACAGCCGCCATGATTTCCTGACGGACATCGGCGGCCGTCCGGTAGTCCAACGGCCGGCATCCGATGGCCTTGGCGAGGTCGGAAAAGATACGCCAGTCGGGACGCATGAACCCGGTGACGGCTCCTTCGGGAGGATTCTCGACCTGGACGACTTCCTGAACCCGGCCCTCCATGTTGATCAGAGTTCCGCTGGCTTCGGCGAAGCTAGAGGCCGGGAGAAAGGCGTCCACAGGAAATAGAGGAAGATAGTTGTCCTGGACGATCAGGAAATCGCACTCCGGCCTTTCCCGGAAAGCGACATCGCCGACGCAGTAGATCACCCTAGGACGCTTGCTTCGGCTCAGGACCTCCTCCCACCCGAAGCCCCGGCTTTCTCTGGGAACACCTCCCGGACCGACACCGGGAAAGACTCCCATCTCCAAAGCGCCCCGGGAGTTGGCGCCGAAATAAAGGGGGATGAAATTGATGTGTTCGAGCCCGGCCAAGGTCATGATACCTTCCACCAGAGCTGCGGTGTCACCATAATGAAAAACCCGCGGACCGAGGATGACGGTCACTTCTTTGCCGGAGGCGACGATCTCGAGCGCCTTCTTCAGACCGGCAACATCCACGGCCGCTTCCTTGGCTGCGGCGGAAGCGTCGATCTTCCGGCCGGCCCGGCGCTCGGCGAAGGCCTTGAGGAGCAGCCCCTCTTTCCCAGGCAGCGGGTATAGCCAGTCATCCGTATAGCGGGCCAGGTTGCTATCGCGGGGATCGATCGTCACCAGCCTGGCACTGTGGTCGAGCGCCTTGCGGACCTTAGTCCCGACGACCGAAAAATTGAACCGGCTGTCGAGTCCGACGGCCAGGATGGTGTCCGCCCTGGCGATCTCCTTGATGGAAATAGGCAGGGAGAAAAGCTTCGACCAAAGCCCCGGCCCACCGGCCAGCTCCAGCCGGGCCGTCGAGTCGATGTTGTTGCTGCCGATGCATTCGCGGGCAAACTTCTGGGCGGCGAATAATCCCTCGTTTGTCAGGTCCGGGGAGACGAGCATCAGGAAATCCTCGGGCCTGACTTCCTTGAGCTCAGCGGCCACTTTCTCCAAGGCCTCATCCCAGGTCACTCCCCGGAAATAGTTGCCTTTCTGGAGCATCGGCCGCTTGGCCCTCTCGAAATGGTGGGTCACCTCGGGCTGGCAGAACCGACCCTTGACGCAAAGCTGCCCGTCATTGACCTCCGGGTCCAGGTTGGCCCGGGCCCCGGTCAGTCGGCCGTTCTTGTGGAAAAGCTCAACCTGGCAGCCGATGGCGCAGAAGGGACAGGTCGAAACGCAAAAGCCGTCCGGTTTCCCTTCCCACTTGGAGGCCTTGTCCGCCAGGGCACCCGTCGGGCAGACATCTACACAGGCGCCGCAGAACTCGCAGCCGGCTTCGGCATGGCTCCGGCCGAAGGCGGGGCCTATCTTAACCTTGGGCCCGCGGTGGGTGAAGGCGAGCACACTGGTGCCGCGCACCTCCTGGCACATCCGAACGCACCGTCCGCAAAGGATGCAGACGTTGTAATCCCGGTCGTAGAACGGGTCGTCATGTTCCGGGTCATAGCCGTGATAGTCGATCGGAAAATCGATCTCGGTAAGGCCGATCTTCTCGACCAGGTCCTGGAGTTCGCACTGCCGGTCGTTCGGACAGAATCGGCAGCCCGTGGTCACTCCCGCCTTACGAATCGTCCCCTGATAGTCCTTGCATTCGACCCGCTCGTCGCAGATCAGGCAGCTCGAAGGGTGTTCGCTGAGAATGAGCTTGAGGATCTCCTGGCGGAGCTCCCGGAGGGTGGCCGTATCCGTCAGGACCTTCATCCCCTCCTGGGCGATGGTGCTGCAGGCCAGAGGATAGCCGCGCATCCCTTCGATCTCCACCATGCACAGGCGGCAGCCGCCGAAGGGGGAAAGGTCCTTGTGAGAGCAGAGCGAGGGGACGTCGACGCCGTTGAGCTCGGCGGCCCGGAGGACGGTGACGCCTTCCGGAAAGGTCGCCGGCCGGTGATTGATCTCCATTGTCAGTGTTCGAGGTTCTTGGCGCGCCATGTCTCAACCTAGGATTCGATGATGATCGCGTCTCCGGCGATCGCGTCGAAGCGGCAGATCTCGTAGCAGGACCGGCACTTGATGCATTTGGACGGGTCCAGGTTATGCGGCTCCGACCGCGGGCCGGTGATCGCTCCGGTCGGGCAGACGCTCACGCAGCGCTGGCAGCCTGTGCACTTGCCTGCGATGACCCGGTAGCTCACCAGGCTTTTGCAGACGACGGCAGGACATCGCTTGTCCTTGACGTGGGAGATGAACTCGGAGCGGAAATACTTGAGTGATGTCAGGGCCGGGTTAGGAGCCGTTGAGCCCAGCCCGCAGAGGGAACCGCTCTTGATCGTCCGGCCGAGCTTCTCCAGCTTCTCCAGGTCGGCCAGCTCTCCCTGGCCGTCGCAGATTCTCTCCAGGATCTTGACCAGATGACGGGTCCCGACCCGGCAGGGGACGCACTTGCCGCACGATTCCTTCTGGGTGAATTCCAGGAAATATTTGGCGGTGTCCACGATGCAAGTGTCGGAATCGAGCACGATCAGGCCGCCCGAGCCCATGATCGAGCCGGCCGCGGCCAGATGCTCATAATCGATCGGCGTGTCCAGGAACTCATCGGAAAGGCATCCGCCGGAAGGGCCCCCGGTCTGGACGGCCTTGAACGGCTTCAGGGTCCCGCCGCCGATGTCGAAGACGACTTCCCGCAGGGTGATGCCCAGCGGCACCTCAATCAGGCCGGTCCGCCGGACCTTGCCGACCAGCGAGAACGTCTTCGTCCCCTTGCTTGTCTCAGTCCCGCGGCCGGCGTACCATTCCGCCCCGTTGCGGAGAATATGGGGAAGGGTGCTCAAAGTCTCGACGTTGTTGATGATCGTCGGCATGCCGTGGAGGCCGGAAACAGCTGGGAACGGAGGCCGGGTGCGGGGCATCCCTCGCTTCCCCTCGATCGAGGCGATGAGGGCGGTCTCTTCGCCGCAGACGAAGGCGCCCGCGCCCTCCTTGATCGTGATTTCGAAGCTGAAGTCGGAGCCCAGGATGTTCCGGCCCAGCAGGCCGATCTCCCGCATCTGGGCAATCGCTTTCTTGAGACGCTTGATGGCCAACGGATACTCGGCCCGGATATAGACATATCCCTGGGCGGCGCCGATCGTGTAGGCCGCGATGAGCATCCCCTCCAGGACGGCATGGGGGTCGCCCTCGATCAGGGACCGGTTCATGAAGGCGCCCGGGTCGCCCTCGTCGGCGTTACAGATCAGGTAGCGCCGGTCGCTTTCGGTCTCCCGGCAGGTCTGCCATTTCCGCCAGGTCGGGAAGCCGGCTCCGCCCCGTCCGCGCAGGCCGGAGCGTTTGACCGTCTCCAGGACATCCGGCCAGGGTAAGGACAGGCACTTCTCCAGTCCGAGATAGCCGTCCCTGGCCAGGTAATGGTCCAAGTCGTCGGGGTCGATGATCCCGCAGTTCCGGAGGACGATCCGGACCTGAGGTTTGAGCATCGGCATATCGAAGAAGCGGGGGATCCCGTCAAACTCTCCATCCCCGAAATGCCCGGCCAGGCGGGACGTTGCCGGCTCGCCCTTGTCGAAGAATGACTCCAGGATGATGGGCACGTCCGAGGGCCGGACATTGGAATAGCTGATCCGCGGCTTTCCCGGCATCTGGACGTCCATCAGCGGTTCCAGATAGCAGGGACCGATGCACCCCACCTGAATGATCCGAGCTTTGATCTTGTTCTTCTTGAGGTACTTCTCGACGGCCTCTTGAACCTCAGCCGCGCCCGCCGCCAGCCCGCAGGAGGCCGCGCCGATGTAGATGAACGGGACCGGGTTCTTCTGGATCTCTTCCCACTTGGCGGCCGCCAGCCGGCGGCGCTCGTCAATCGCTCTTGTGCTCATCGAGGATCCTCTGTATCTTCAGAACGGACACCTGGCTGTGGACCTTATCGTCGAAGGCGACCACCGGAGCCAGGGCGCAGCATCCCAGGCAGGCCACCCGCTCCAGGTCGTATTCCCCGTCAGCCGTGGTCTCGCCCGTGCCGACGCCCAGGCGCTGCTGGGCGGTCAGGAGGATCTGTTCGCCGCCCCTGACGTGACAGGCCGTGCCCAGGCAGACGCGGACATGATGGCGACCGGGTGGATGGAAGCGGAACTGGGCGTAAAATGTCGCCACCCCGAAGATCTCGTTCTCCGAGATCTTGAGCCAGCGGGAAACGCTGCGGACGGCTTCGGGGCGCAGGTAACCGTGGAGGACCTGCACCCTCTGCAGGACGGGGATCAGGTCGCCCCGCTCGCCTTTGAATTCCGGCTTCAGCTCGGCCAGGCCGCCCTCAGACATACAATCTTTTCCCTTCATTCCGGTCATTGCTCGGGATCAGGGTGGCGAAACGATGAATCCGCGGCCGCCTTTACCTGACGCCGAGCTCATAGAGCTTCTTGGCCAGCGTCCAGGTGTCTCCGTCGAAACCCAACAGCCCGATTCCCGCCTTGTTGGCCAGGGCGATCACGTCCTCGGTCGGCGCCTTGCCGCGCGAGAAGACGACGGCTGCGACATCGACCAGGTTGGCCGCCGCGATCAGGTTCTTGTGCGTCTGCAGGGTCACGAGCAGGTTTCCCGGGCCGATGCCGATGATGTCACTGACCATATCGGAGATATAAACGCCTTCGATCTCCTTGTCGCCGGGCTCGTTGAAAGTCTTGAAATCGCCTTGTTTCAGCAGTTCGGACACTCTCATTGTTCGACCTTTCCTTTGTTCATCAATATATGTCTGTCAAACCGACATCCGCCAGCACGATCCCCTGGCAGGTATCGACGCTTTTGCGTAATTCGCAGGGGACGACGATGATTTTCTTGTGGGGATCCTGGATCCCACGGCTGAAATATTCGTTGAGGGCCTTGATCCCTGCCTTGGAGATACATTTTCCGGAGGCATGGGAAGTGTCGGCGCAGAGAGCCACATAAACCCAGGTCTTCCGGCCTTTTTCTTCCGAACCGGCTCGGTAAACGCCGCATTCCGGGTCGCATCTCATGCACAGCATCAGGGCCATGACGTCCTTTAAGGGGATTTCCTGGGAGCAGTTCCGGCACTTGAGGTCGAACTTGGAGGCCTGGGAACTTCCGAGATAGCTCCAGAAATGGTCGCCCTCGCGATAATCGTCCTGGGGAGGGACGGGCTCTTCGGAGAAAAAGGAGGTCCGGTTGCGGCAGTGGAAACATCCTTCGACGACCAGATATCCGCTCCGGATATTGGCCATGGCCCAGTCATGTTGACAAGCGTTCCGGGCCTTCGTTTCGGGCATCGTTTTCTTCATTATCAATATACCAGAGAAGCCATAGGATGGCAAAAGGAAGTATGTCTAACATGTTTCGGAGAGGACTGTCAACCGATGCGGGGCCTATAACGAAAAGTGGGGTCACCGAGGGATAACGGGGACTGTAATCAGCCGCCATCGGCCTTGCTCCCATTCGGGTTCTTAACGCCGTTCCCTCAACGCTCTTCTCGGCGCTGCGGAACTCCGCACGTCCGATTTGCTCCCACGCGTCTATTCCTTGGCTTCCTTCCTCTAGCCGCGGGATCTTCTCGTGCTCAAACAGTCCTCGCGCCCGCCGGAGCGGGTACCCTCTAAGAGCATCTCGGGAAGGCTGAACCCTCAATGGTCGCCGCAGCCAATGGCGGCTGATCATTATCCAGCGCCCAAGATAATAACCCCACTTTTCGTCACAGAGCCCAGATCGGGAGCCAGAAAGCATCTCAAGTTGCCGAGAGGAGGCGGCTTCCGCCTCCTCTCGCGAAGATCACGTATCTAGCCCGGATTATTCATGAAATTTGGAATAAAAAATCCCCTCTCCCTGGACGGGAGAGGGTCGGGGAGAGGGTGAATATTTCTTTGCATTATTTGTGAATAGATCAAGCTGGGAATGCTTCCGATAGGAAAATCCGCCTCCTCCAATCCAGCAGGACGGGCGTCCGCCCTCTCCGAAAAATGGTAAGAGGGGCGGTGGTGGGATTTAGAGGACGTCCCAGGCGATATCCACCCGCCGGAGGGCGTAGCCGGTCTCCCGGAGGTAATCCCCGTAGCCGGTCATCCAGTGAAAACCGGGCATCCGCTGGGCCAGTTTCAAGCTGTCGCAGCCGAAGCGGAAATCGATCTGGGAGCGGCAGATCGGGAAGAACGGAGCCTCGACGATCTCTCCTTCGAGCCCAACCCATCGCCGGGAAGAGAAGTCCGGGATGATATTGGTCACTGTCTGCCCCCGGGACATTTCCACTTTGGGGGCCGCCCCGTAGTCGGACTCGAAATGGGTCAGGATCCGGGCCGGTTCGCTCTTCCGGCCGTCCATCTTCCGGGGAGCGGTGCAGTGGGCCTGGGTGATGATCCCTTCGTGGGGATAGGTCGGGTCGTTGAGGAAGACGGGTTTCCCTGAAATGTTGGCCAGGAGGATGCCCGACGGGATGACCACGAAATCGGATTCACAAAAAGCCAGGTACCCGGCGTCGTTCAATAAGCTCAGGGTCAAGCAGGCAGAGGTCTCGGCTAGCGGCATGATCGTTCCCATGCAGCCGTTGATGGTGATGGCCCGGCAATCCGCCTGTTTCATGATCCCGCGAAAGACCTGCTCGAGCAGGAAGGCTTTCTCGACGAAGGAGCGCTCCGTTTCGAGGGTCGTGCCGGGTGTGGCCAGGTATTCGGCCGCCCGCCGGCGCGCTTTTTTCACGGCCTCGCCATCGGAGCGAGCCGCCTGGATAAGGCGGCCCAAGTCTTCATAGGGAACCGTCCTGAGGTCGAACTTCCAGATATCCTCGACGAGCCTGGGGACGACACCCGCCGGCTGGGCCCAGGCGTCGGGGCCGCCGACGGCGATGATCCGGGTTCCCAGGGCGTTGCGGAGACCCGCCAGGGCTCGCAGGCGCCAGAGCAGCTCATCCGGACTGTCGATGACGACATCTTCATCGTTGATATTCTTGGCGGCCAGGTTATCGGTATGCTGGCGAAGGTAACGGGGGCTGACGATCTCGTACCAGAGATAGACAGGGCCCGAGCGATGGCGGCAAAAGATAATCATGTCCTTCCCCATCCCTCCCAGGGTGTCGAGGACATCCATCCAGCCGCCCGCCGCGTAGAGGAGAATAACATCGGAACCGGCGAGGTCGACCACCGAGGAGAGCTCACCGGCCTTGCGAACGCCTGAAACGGGAAGGAACTCGACCGGGAAATCGGCGGCGGAACGAAGCTTGTCGAGCTCGCCCCGGATTTTCCCGGACTCTTCCTCGACGTCCGCCCGGGTTTGGATTCCGCCCCAGCTCCTCCAGCTCGTCTGGTGGCGGCGCACCGGGATTTCATAGGAGAGGATCGGCTTGACCTTGAGGGGCCGCCGGACGAGGCCGACATCCGACTCGGCTTCGGCGCCCACGGGAAGAGGCCAGGAGAGCTTGCCCAAGGCCATTCCGGTAACAGCTGTCGCCCCCATCCCTTTGAGGAATGTCCGGCGGGTAAAGGTCTTCCGTCCATTCGGAATAAGGCCGCTATTGGGACAACAGTGCGGCTGAATCCTGGCTGTCGCGGGGGGTTCTTTCTTGTTCATGATGAAATCCTCTCTCTGTTCAGTTTTGCACTCACCTTTTCTTATGTTGGAGGGCTGCCCCGTGTCAAGAGTTATGAAAAGGCTTGGGAAGGGAAATAGGATTATTCGTGTTTTTAGGTCATCGCCGTGCGGGTGATCTTGGCCACCAGCGCGGAGGTCGGGTCCGGACAGCGGACATACTCCGTGGTGACGCCGTCGGGATCGATCACTTTCTCGTAGGGCGTTCCCTCATACTTCCAGGTCAGGGTCACGCCTTCCTCGAGCAGGCGCAGAAAGTCATGCATGCTGGCCAGGAGCCAGGGGCAGATCTTCCCGATATCCTGCGGATAGGCGAACTTGTCCCCCTTCTTGTGGCACCAGGTATCCGGGCGGGCCTCATAGATCTCGATGTCGAGCTTGTACTTTTTCCGTTTCGGGCGCGGAGTCTCCTGCTCGTCCGGTTTCTCCTCCTGGCCGGCTTCCAGTCCGACCGGCAAGCCTTGCGCCGCCAGGAAAGCGGCCATCCCGCAGCCCGATTTTCCCAGAAAATCCCGTCTCTTCATGAATTCCTCCTTCTCTTAAAAATACACTCTCACGCGCCTCTCCCATTCACGGAGAGGGGCTTTTATTAATGGTCTTGAATTGCCCTTTCAACCAGGCGATCCGGTCCAAAGGCCCGCCGATGATTTTGTCCCAATGGGGCGGAGGATTGGAGAAAAAACTCTCATAGCGGATCGTCACAACCCCGTTGATATCGTGAAAATCCTTCTTTGCGCCAAACATCTCGCCGAAAAAGAGGGGATAGTTTATCCGATCCGAAAGCTCGAGCATTTCGTCCCTCTTGAGGTATTTCATGAGCGCGCCGGAGAGCGCCACCTGGTGGATGAATATTCTTTTGCGCTCATCCTGGCGGCACATCTCCTTCAGGACCGGATCTTTGTAAAGGAGAGGAAATGTCTCCGCCCATTTCCTCAGCAGGCCCCGCTCTGGCCGGACGATCAGGCATCCGGCATTGATGTAGGGCCGGATCTTCTCCCCATCGGCCACTGTGACCATGGGAAAAACAAGGGAGTCGGGGATGGACATATTCTCGTAGGCGCGCTTCCAGAATTCATCCAGGGATTCATCGTACAAAGGACTGATGTTCCTGTGCATGACGGGACGGTAACCCAGGCTCTTCCCCTTTGGCAGAAGGAACTCGCCCGGCTCCTGCAGAAAGATGGTGTCGACGTCCAGCCAGGCGAGGATGTCCGCTTTCCTCTCTGCCTCCTCCTCCGCTTGGGCCGAGGCGAAGACCTTGCGCGAGAGATAGAACCAGGTCGCCTCCTCTGGCGCCTGACCGAGCCTGAATTCCGCCCCGAGAGAGTCGACCTCCTCCAGCAGGTCGGATTCCGAGGCCAGGAGCCCCTCGGTGAGGTAAACCCAAATGGGGGCATCTTTGAACCGGCCGGTGAAGGCCTGGATGCTTTCTATCATGATGTGGATGCGCGCAAGATCGGACTCCTGTTCGGCAAAGGTGGCGAAAATAATTTTCGTCTGGACGGCGGTGGTTGGGGCGCCGGCCAGGCTCAAAGCCATCGCCATCCATCCCAAAATGATTATTTTCTTAATCATGCACAACTTCCTTTTCAGAGATTGATCTCCGATATTGTCAACGGCGGTGCCCGGGACGATCCTCACCAGATCCTCGGGATCAGGCGGAATCTGACACGCTGCAAGTACTCCCGGTAACCTGGGAGCTCCTTGATCAGCACTTTCTCTTCGTTCTTGATCCTCGCGACCAAGACAAAGATCAACAGAATAGCCGGGAGAACCGCCCAGTAGGATCCCAGGGCCAAGGGGCTGAGAATATATATAGGCATCGCCGCCAGATACATGGGATGGCGGACCACGGCATACGGACCGGACGTGATGACCTTCTGCTTATCTTCGACCTCGATGACCCGCGAGGCGTAACGGTTTTCCTTCATCGCCAGCACAAACAGGCCATAGCCCGCGAGGATGATGATGTCGGCGATGATGATAACGAAAACCGGAACCGACGACCAGCCGAAGCGCCGGTCAAAACCGGGCAGAAGGAAGACAAACAAGAAAACAAAGGAGGAAATTATCATGAGGTTTTTTTGAGCCGGCTCCTTTTCCCTGGTTCTCATCCTCCGCTCGAGGAGCTCCGGGTCCTTCCTTAAAAAATAGGCCACAACGCCCAATATCGGGATGAACAGGATGGCGATGTAGGTCCAGGCCTGCCAGTAGCGGAAGGTCCCGGCCGGCCAGAAGAAGATAAGCCCCATGACGATGAGGAAGAGGACAAGCCTTATGGCAACCATCTTTTTCAGCCTGCCCATATCGACCTGACGCTCCGGTCCCGCACTCTGAACTGGATCCATTTTCGCTCCCTTTTGATCGTGCTTATTCGCTGCCCTTCGCCATATGGGCTATGTATTTTGCGAGGACAACCGTATCGTCCTCTCGGACGCAAACGGCGTAAAGGTATCCGTTCCTGAAAGCGAGGTTGCTCAACGGCGAGAACACGTGGGTCAGCCCCTTCCCGAAGTCGAGGTACGACCGGTACAAATATTTCCCCTCAGGCGAGAAGATATCGATCTGGGCGCTCCCCTGGTCCAGATCAAGCTGGGGGACAAACACATAAACGAGTCCGTCGTGGACCTCGATCTGATAGAAATGGGTCAATCTGTTCGGAAAGCTTTTCGCGATCGAGTCCACCATTTCCGGGGGAATGCTCATCGCCTTGAGGAATTTCCTCTTGAAAGAGTTGGAAACCGATTTGGTTTTCCGGTCGATGGAAAATTCTCCCAGCGCCTTCCCCTCCAGATCGGAGATATGGATCTCGTACGAATGGCTGACCCCCCAGTAGACGCGTCCCCGTTCATAACCGGCCGCTAACAATGGGGAAAGACCGACGACGATGATGTCCACGACGGCCTCGTCGGCCTGGGCAATCCCAGCCTGAGTCAAGGAAAATTCAGCCAGCTTCCTTTCTTCCTCGGTGTCCAGCTTGCAGTAAAACATCTCTCCCCTCCCTTCAGGGGAGCCGATGCCCGTCATGGGGAAAGCGATGAATTCATCCTCACTGATTATGATCTGTGGCGGCCGGCGGATCTTCTCCTGTCTGACCGTTTTTAAGTATTCGCCGTCCCGGGAAAAATAATGAATCCCGTTCCTGCCAATGATAGCCAGCTTGCCGTCGATGAGGTGCGTCCGCTCCTGCCCGATGATCTCGCCTGGACCCTGCCCGCTCCTGCCGAACGTCTTCATGAAGACACCATCTTCATTGAAGATATAGTTCAAGCCGTTCTTCGGGTCGAAAACATAAAGCGTCTCATCTTCGGCTACGGTGAGAGTGAAAGGCCGGCCGAAGACGCCCTCTCCCGCCCTATCGACCTGCCAAACTTTCTCCAAACGGAAATCCCATTCCCCCTGGAGCGGCTTGTCGCGGTTTTGAATAGCGGAAAAAAGAAATAAAGCGAAGGACATCAGCAAAATAGAGACAAAGATCTTTTTCACGGCATCCTCCTCAAGTCCTTTCCATTTCCAGGAGACGACTTATTCGTTCGGGGGCCAGCCGTATTCATTCGAGATGGCCGGGAGAATTTCCAGGGAAAGCATGTCGCCGTTCACCCCGTTGGCCATGATGACCGCCCCTTTGCCCAATTCGGGGTAGCCGACCAGCCAGCAGGTCGTGCCGGGATAATTGGAGCCAGGGTGGGCGAAAGAAAAATCCTGTCCTTGGCCCATAAGCACAACTCCCAGGCCTTGTCCGACGGGAAAGCCGAATATCCTCGGGTCGATGTCCGCTTCCTTGTGAAACATCTGGCGGACGGTTTTCTGGGAGAGCAGGCGCGACGACCGGCCTTGATAGACGTTCATCAATTCGATGGTCAGCCGCGCCAGGTCCGAAGGAGTCGTCAGCAAACCTCCCTGGGCCAGGGCCGACGGAGGCAGGCTCGGTTCTCCCGCCTGCCCCTTCTCGTCGTGGGGCATCGCCTCTCGGGTGCGCATCTTAGCCTCTAACGGATAGGCCATGGTGCTGGACTTCATTCCCAAAGGCTCAAAAACGATCTCCTTCGCCAGTTGGGTAAACGGCTTTCCCGAGACATCTTCCAGAATTTGCTGTAAGACCACGTAGCCGATGTTCGAATACTGCCATTTGCTTCCGGGAAGGTATTCGACAATGGCGGGCTTGTTCTGGGCGGGGAATTCCCCCTTGAGCACCTGCACGAGGGTGGGAGCGCCGGCTTTCTCGTCATGGGGAAAATTCGTTGCCGGAAATCCGGATTGGTGGCTCAGCAGGAGACGCAGAGTGACTTTCTTCTCCTTGGTGAAGTCGTTCTCCGGCACTTGCCAGGACTTCAAATACGCGTTCACATCGCCGTCCAGACCGAGCCTTCCCTTTTCGATGAAGTAAAGGACCAGCGCGGCCGTCACCACTTTGGTGGTCGAGGCCGCCTGAAAAATAGACTCGGGAGTCACCACGGCGTCACTCCCCGCTTTGAGCACGCCATACGATTTGGCCCAATCGATTTTGTTTTCATCGATGACCGCGATACTGACGCCGGGAATTTTATGAACCGCCATTCGCTCCGCGAGCGTCCATTTCTTTTTGCCCGGGGGAGCTCCGGGTTTAAACTCCAAAAGACCGTTCTCGACATTTTTTATCCTCAGAGCGACCTGGCCTTTCCCCGACTGATCGGCCTGGACCGAAACCGAAGCGGCCAGAGCGGACAAACAAATTGAAGCAAAAACCATCGCAAGCCAAAAGATCTTCTTCATCTTGCCTCCTTCCTCAAGGCTGCTTCCTGAGGCACCTCTTAGCCCACTCTGAACGTATGTATCACAGATTGTGGCCCCAACCCAACATGCCTCTCTTTTTTATTTTCCGCTAATTTCTCCTCTCATTCTTTTTTCAGGTTTTTCAGCTGGGCCTTGGCGTTCTGATTGTCCGGGTTGAGCTCGAGCGACCGCTCGTAATTCTGGATCGCGAGCCCTGTATCGCCCTTGCCGGCATAAGCTTCCGCCAGGCTATCATAGACGTTCCAAGACTCGGGAAAGAGTTCCACGTTCATCTTGAAGATGGCGACGGCATCATCAGTGCGCCCCATGGTAAGGAAGCGGTAGCCGACGCTGTTGAATTGTCTTTCGTTGACAAAGTAGCGGCCCTTCTGGGTCTTGATCTCGGCGAACTTCTTCATTCCGGACTCCGTCCCCTCGGCCAGGATCGCATCCTGGACCAGCCGGGCGGCGGATTCGACCAACTGCGACCAGAAGGCTTCCAGGTTGCCGCGGTGGAACTCCCCGATGCGGGCGTCGCTGTGTCCGTTTTCCCGAAGATAAAAATATTTCTCGCCGAGCGGAAGTCTGGCCGCCTCCTCCTCGAAGCCGAGGCCCTCCGCCTTGGCCTTCTGCAAGCCGTTCCACAGGGCGACGATATAATCCCTCCACAGGGCGAGCTTCTCCGATGTCCAGAGGTCCAGATGGCCAGGGATGACTTGGGTCAGCTTGTCCTGGCCGTCCAAGACGGCCTGAAGGACTTCTATCCATTTGGGAATGTCAAGCTCTGGCTGCCCGGCGAAAAGCGGCAGCCAGCGGCGGTCGAGAAAGATATCCCCGGTGAGCAAGATCCCTTCTTCCGGAATGTGGATGAAGATATCCGTACCCGAGTGGGCCCGGCCGAAAAAGTACATCTTTAAGGTCAGGTCCCCCAAATCCCAGGTCATCCGGTCGTTGAAGGTGACCTGGGGCGGCGTGATGACGAAATCCTCGGAGTGGTCCTTGATATCCCGCTCCGTCTGCCTGATGGAACGGCGGATGTTTTGCGCCTCCACTGAATCCGGGTCGGCCTGGGCGAGTTTATTTTTCTGTTCTTCAAGCCTCCGCTTCAAGTTTTGGACGCGGGTAACAACATACTCACGATCCCCGTCCATCATCGACGGACAGTCCGCATGACCGATGATCGTGGCCTCAGGAAAGGCCTGGTTTCCCCAAGCATGGTCCCAATGGAAATGGGTGTTGATGACAAAAGCGAAATCCTTCCGGTTGAACTCCTTCTCGATAATCCCGCGCACTTTCTTGGCCGTGCTGAGGTAGCCCGAGGTATCCACGACAATGAGGCCTTTCCTCGAAGCGATGGCCGTGATGTTGTTGCCCATGACATCTTCCTTGAGGACAAGAACCCTGTCGCTCAGACGCACGGCCTCGATCGGGATCTCATCCTCGGCCTGAGGCAGGACGGCCTTTTCTGGTTTCAATCCTCCGATGATGCCGGCATCAACCCAATAGCTGTCCTGGTTCCGGGAAAAAAATAGGTGCCGGCCGTCCGGCGAAACCATCGGCAAAAGCTCCATGTCCCGCGTGTTGACTTCCGGGCCGAGCGGTTTGGCTTCGCCCCACTTTCCGTCGCCTTCGCGGAAGGAAACGTAGATGTCGAAGTTGCGGACAAACAACAGATAAGCGCCATCCGGGTCGATAAAGGGAAATTCGTCCCGGCCGGAGGAGTTGACGCCGGAACCGAGGTTCTCGGGCTTCAGGTAGCGGCCGTCGACAAGCCGCGAGCAGTAAATGTCCGACTCGCCAAAAGTCCCGGGGATATTCAAAGTCAAGTAGATATTCCCCTTCCGGTCCACTCCGAACTGCCAATGGAGGGAGTTGTTATTGATGACCTCGTCCAGGACCCGGGGGAGTCCCCAAGCGCCGTCGGTTTTTTCCCATTCCCAGATATTTTCCTTTCCCGGCTTTCCCCCCGGAGAGAGGGCCCGGTTGGCGATATCGTAAAGCTTTGTGCCGTCGGGATGGAAGATAGGCACATCCTCCAGAGGGATACCGCCGAACACAGCTTCCACCGGGTAGGTCCAGCGGCCCTCGACCTGCCTGGATACCAAGGTCTTCCCTGAGCCGTATCCCCGCCCCCGCGGCGGGATCATGATCGACCAAAAGGCTTCCCGGCCGTCGGGCGAAAAAGCGATGTTGCTGTGCAAACCGTAGCGTCCCGAGACGATGCCGGGAGCGAAAACCTCCGGCTTCCGACTGGGTTTTCCCTGCCCGAGATTAGGGCCCTTGAGCTCGGGAAATCGCGGGGAGTGCCGGTCGGCTCCCTTCTCCGCCAGGGCACGAGCGACGTCCGGATTCCCGTTTTCTTCGGCGATGTTATAGGCTGTCTGTCCCATCAACGTCCGGGCATTGATGTCCGCTTTCTTGCCGAGCAGGAAGGAGACGGCCTCTCCGCGTCCCATCTCAGCGGCGAAATGGAGCGGCAACCAGCCGTTGCCGTCCTGCCGGTTGATATCAAGCCCTTGGGTAAGCAAGGTCTCGAGGATGGGAACGGCCCCACCGGAGGCCGCGGCGTGGAGGAGTGTGCCTTCATCATCGATCGGGAATTTCAGGTCGGCCCCTTTTTCCACGATTCTGGAGAAGAGCCCTGTCAGCCCCTTCTCGGCGGCGTTCTGCAGGAGGCCGCGGATCTTAGCGGGAGCATCCGGAAGGGCTGCACCCCGTTCTAGGAGAAGGTTCACCACCTCCTCGAATCCGCGCCAGGCCGCTAGATCCAAGGCCGTTTCCCCCCACTTGTCCGAGGAGTTGATGTCGGCACCGGCGTCAAGCAGCATCCGGATGACGTTGATGTTGCCGCGTTCCCTGGCCGCGCCGACGAGCGGCGTCCGGCCGTAGGCGTGCTTGTTCTCGATGTTTGCCCCTTTATCGATCAGCAGTTTGACCATCCCCTCCAGGCCGTACTCCGCGGCCAGGTTAAGGGGAGTCTGTTTCACCGGGTTCTTGATGTCGATATCGGCTCCCTTATCGATCAGGAGGTGGGCTGCTTCCGTCTGCCCTCTCGCCGCCAGGGTGAGCAGCGGCGCGATGCCGTTGTCGTCGAGGACGTTGAGGTCGGCGCCTTTGTCGACGAGGTATCTCAGGACGTCCAGATGTTCACCTTGAGCCGCAAAATGGAGGGGTGTCCGTCCATTCTCGTCCTTGGCTTTGATGAGGGCCGGATCCTTTTCCACCAACGCTTTGACTTTAGCCAGGTCGCCGGCTTCCGCCGCCTGATGAATCTCCGCCGCCTGAAGGAAAGAGAACAGGCCAAAAATAAGGAAGAAACCGGCCAGGCATGTCCATTTCGTTCTTCTCATGTGGCTATCCTTTCTTTCCGACTGAACTCCGGCAAGACTTCGGCCGCCCCGGCTCCTCTCGCCTGAATCCAGTCGTCTTGAATTTGGCCTCTTTCGGCCAGACTTCGTCCTCGGGCCGGTCGAATTGCAGGAATTCCACCGGCGCGCCGTTATCGACGATAAAAGCCACCGTGACTCCGGGGCTTGGGGAGTTGGGCTTGATGATGTCTTCCTTCCCTTTGATGGCCTCCTTGATGTCCCGGACGACAAAGGCGACATGGGGAACGGTTTTCACCAGGTCCGGCAGAGGGCAGTCCGGGTCGAATTTGAGCCACTCGATGCCGTAGGGGTTTTCCAGGTAGCCCGATGCATACATTTTGTACGCAGGGATATAGTCCTTTTTTGGCAGTTCCCTGCTAGTCGGTATCCCGATGTGATGGTACCTGAGTTTACGCATGTCTTTTGCCTTTCTTCAATCGAACTGTCCGCTCTTCATTTCCTCAATTCTTTCAGCTTTTCTTCCGCATTCTTGTTCTGGGGATTGAGCTTCAATGATTGCTCAAAATTCTCGACGGCCAGCTTCTTTTCGCCCTTCTTCATGTAGGCCTCGGCCAGGCTATCGTACGTGTTGGCGGACTCGGGGTACATCTCTACGTTGAGTTTGAAGACAGCGATGGCGTCGTCCAAGCGGCCCTCTCCCATCAGCCTGTAACCGATGGCGTTGAACTCCGTTTCCTCGAAATACAGTTTGTTTTGAGGATCCCCGCGGAGCTTCCGGGCGAGCTTCAATCCCGCCTTGACCCCGGCCTTCTCGATTTCCTGTTCGACGGCGTAGCTGGCCGAATCCTTGATATATCTCTCCAGCTCCCGGGCGCGCCGGGCCACCATATCGGCATCGGAGGATTGGATAGCGAGGAAGGCCTTGTAGTGGCTCAGAGCTTTGTCGTACTGAGCCATGGTCCGGTACGCCTCCCCCAGCCTCCAGAAAGCGTTAAGCGATTGGGGATAGAGAGTGAGCTGGTATTCCAGAAGCTCGATCGTTTCTTTCATCCGCCGCCTCTGACTCAGGTTGTCCGCCGCAAAGGTCAGCATCAGTTCCGGGACATCCACATGGAAGCCGTATTTTCTGGACAGGCGTTCATAGTAGGTTTTGAGGTCAGCCACACTCTCTGCCGGAAAGTCCTGGGGAAGCCGGTAATCGACAAAAAAAGTCCGGAGGCCCTCCAGCACAGGAACGGGCGTGATGAAAAATCCGGAAGGCTTCAGAAAAACGCAATGGAACTCGAACCGGTCCGGCTTGCGGGATTCGAGGAGGGCGGATACTCTCCGCGCCCGTTCGATGTCCGCGGGTGGCGCGTCCTCCTCGCAGGTCATGTAAAAAAACTTTTGGAGCGGTTCTGTATTTTGAAAATATTGTTCAACCGCCCGGGCCAGCCCTCCGGAGACGTTACTATCCCCCTCGAAAGGATTTGTGGTGATGTACATATCGAAAAGATCAGACTCTGTGATCAGGGAGTAGAGAGCGAAGTGGGCGCCCGCCTGCGGCCCGACGATGATCCGGAAATCCGCGGTCCGGTACTCCCGGTCGATAAAGGGAATGAGTTCCTCCCGGAAAAAGCGGATAAACCGGTCCGCCCCGCCGGCCGAACCGTCCCGGTTAAAGGCCAGGTTGTCCCGATAGCGGTTGGTGTTGACAACTCCAACGATGATCACCGGCGGCGCTTCTCCTGTCTCACCGAGCTTGTCGCAGGCGATCATGGCCGGGGCGATGTAATCGACGATGTTATCACCGTAGAGGTGGAACAATACGGGATAGCGGATCCTGTCGCTCTCGTATCCCAGGGGCAGATGGACGAGCAGAGTCCGGTCCTCGTCGAAGATCGCGGAGTGAAGGACCCGGTATTTGCCGATGACGATATCATCGCCGTCCTTCTGGGCCAGGACGTCAAGGCGACAGCAGACCAGGGCTAGGAGTATAAATCCGCTGACTCTTATTCTCATCATTTTCAACGACACCTCACTCTGAAGTTCTCTCAAATGAGCAGAATCGCTCTCCTGAAAAGGCAGCAATCCGCGTGCCAGGTTGGAATCCATCCCAATTATTTTTTACGAAATTGTCGGAAGATGGTTTGGTTGCGACCTTGCATCTTAATCCTCAGGGGAATCTGGCGGGCCGGAGACGGGGGGACCACCTGGGAACCTTTTGTTGATATTCCCTGTATTCGTCTCCGTATTTCTCCAGAAGGAGCCTCTCCTCATAGGCGGCGATGAGGTTGTAAAAAACGGCGATGGCGCACCAGGCCGCGAAGGCGGCCAGCGAAAGAGTGGAGAGGACCAGACTCAGGTAAAAGAGAAGAGACCCGCCGTAGAGCGGGTGCCTGAGGCGGGCGAAAGCCCCATCCTTGATGAGCCCTTTATCGCCGAAAGAAGGATCGGAAATAACCCGGTGTCCCGTCTGAACGAGAGTGATCCCCAGGGCGAAGATGATGCCGGCAAGCGGAAGGCGGACGGACAGCGGTACCGCGGCCGCCAACATCGTCGTCCAGGGGAAGAAAAAAGAATCAAGGATCCAGATCAAAAGGAAGATGAAAAGACAGATGATCTGTCCTCTGTCTCCATAGGGGTGTTCCCCAGGGCAACCGTGCCGTCTGCTTTTCTGTCGTTTATTGGCTTTATTTGAAGCGACCATTTTTGCCTCCACCCCTGTAGACGGGGAAGTTGTTCTTTTATTACCCTGTATTTCCCCGTGTCATCCCTAACTTACTTTTGATAAAATGCTCCCGTCAAGACCGCTCCGGACCCGCATCTGGGGAATTCGGAAACCGGCCAATCAAGAAAAAAAACGTCCTTCAGGCAATAAATGAAAACGTTGAACGTCTGAACGGTGTGAGAAACGTGCAAGGATGTTCCTTCTCATGAGCAGGCTGGCCGAATTCCTCCGACAGGAGCGTCAGGCTCTGATCGGCTATGTCCGGCGACGGATCGACGACGCGGCGGACCACGAGGCCGAGGACATCGTCCAGGACGTGGCCGTCCATCTTTTTGACCGGGCGGATCCCTCGATCCCAATCCAGAACCTGGCCGCCTACATCTACCGGGCGCTCCGGAACCGGATCGTTGATTTCTACAGGAGCAGGCGGGAGACGATCGTTCTGCCTGAGGCGAGGTTAGCATCTGGACAGGACCCGTCCTATGCGATCGAGAAAGAGGAAATGTTGGACGATGTGTTCGAGGCCATGGAGGAGCTCTCCGTCGAGGAACGAGCGGTCGTCCTGGCGACCGAAGTGGAAGGGCGAACGTTCAAAGAGCTAGCGGGGGAATGGGGCATCCCGCTCGGGACCCTTCTGGCGCGCAAGAGCCGCGCCCTGGAAAAAATCAGAATGCGACTGACCGGTCAGACAAATCAAAAAAAAGGAGTCACATCATGAACAACCATATCGGTCATCCTCAGAGAACCTTTGCCGCCCGGCACGGGAGCACGGCCCTGCGGATATTCGGCCTGACCATCGCCGGCGTCGGGTTCGCGGTCCTGTTCGCTTTCGTCTTCGGGCTGGTCGTCAAGGTCCTCTGGAACTGGCTGATGCCGGCCATCTTCGGCCTGGGAGAGATCACTTTCTGGCAGGCCTTCGGCATCGTCCTGCTGGCCAAGCTACTCTTCGGCGCCGGTCATGGACACTCCCATAAGGACCACCATGAGCGGTTCGAGAGTCACTTCCAGGACCGCTTCAAGAGGTTCGTCCGCTCCGAAGAAGCACACGAAGAGGGGGCGCCGGTGCCAGGGAACGGGCGGAAATGGAGGCATTTTCGCCAGTACTGGCAGGACGAGGGGCGGGCCGCCTTCGAGTCCTATGTTCAGAGGATGGGTGAAAAGGAAGAAAAGAAATCTCAGCCTGATGAAAAAGGTTGAGTGCGAGCTCGGCTGAATTGAACGGAGGAAAGGATGAATATTCAGAACGTTCCCTTTTCATTGACCGCATGGGACCGGCTGGAAGCCCAAGAGCACCCGGGAGAAACAGGGACTTCCCACTGGCGCGTCTTTTCAGAGGGAAACCTGCGTGTCCGGATCGTCGA
>DATKXS010000175.1:0-2131 GCA_035528895.1 Candidatus Desulfaltia sp. | reverse complement strand
GGCGACCAGAGGGAAGCCATATCCATCATCGCGGATATCGACGATCCGCCTTATGGCCCGGTCGAAAGCCCATGCTTGCGTATACTCGAATTGCCGAAAATAGAACTGCCGTTTTTGTGCATCCTGGATGCCGAAGGCGCTTTCGAGACGGCTGAAACTTTTAGTGAACTCTGTCCGCGTCATTTCCCTTGCCTCTCCTTGGCGTCTTCCTCAGCAGCCCACTCTTCAAGAGATTGCCGCCCCCTCTTTGTCCCGCCGTGGTCCTGGACCCATTTCAGGCGGTTGACGATCGTCCTCTTCCAGTTGATCTTCCTCTTCGACTTCGGCTGGGCGTCCCAGTAGGCGATCATCTCCTGGAGGACGAATTCGACATCGCAGCCCGGATAGGATTTCGCCCAAAGTTCCTTGAGCTCCTCGGTTATCCCCTCCCACCGTTTCGGCTCCTCATCCAGGATGAGTTTAATTATCGGTTCCTTAACCGTTATTTGTCCGTTCTTGATCGGTTCATGATCGGAGCACTCCGAGTATGAACACTCCCCATTCCCTTTATAGTTCTCTTTTTCTTTATTCTTGGGGGGGACGGGGGGGGGGATGGAGCTTTCCGTCTCAGTATGGTGGGGCTTTTGATGTTTTCCCCAAGAGACGATCTGAATGTATCTTTCTCCATTGATCTCATAACGAATGATAAACGGCTTTTTGATGGGGCTATGTTTCTTTGGATGAGCAAGGATTTCGAGCGCCCTCTCAACTTCAAATTTGAGATCATATGGCATGATGTCGGCCTTCAACCTGAGAGGCCTGTCCTCGAGTCGTCCGGCCTTGTCCGCATAGCACCAGAGACCGGCGAAAAACAAGCGGATGTCATAGGGAATCTCAGCCAGATCTTCGTCCTTGAAGAAGTCAGGTTTCAGGTATCGAATTCTCGCCATCACTCTCCCCGGATTTTCTTCCAGCAAATGCCGCAAAAATAACGGAGCCCATTATCCGCGTCCTTAATCCGATCACAGGCCATGCGCATTGCCTCGCAGACTTCACTGACAGGAAGATGTTTTAGGAAGTTCTTTATCGAAATCTGCTTAAAATTCTCTACCAGCATTAAGTCGGGAAAATAAGATCGGAATATCTTTTCAACTCGCCTGATTTCTGATAAGTATCTTTTTTCTATGGCCTCGATAAATTTGTTATATTCGCTTAACTGCAATTCTCGTTCGGCCAAAATCGACAGGTTGGTTTTGAGACTGCTGGGAATCCTACTAAGCTCTATATTTTTTTTGCCGCGATTACAGTCGAAACAGGCCGTAATAAGGTTATTGATGTCATTTTTTCCGCCGAGAGAAACTGGGTTGATATGGTCTACCTCAAGAATGACGTCTGGCGGGGTTTTCCCGCAATAACCGCACCTAAATCCGTCTCTTTTGAAAACTTCAAATCGTAGCGTTTTGGAGATTGCCATTTTTCACCATAAAGCGGGGGCGGGGACGGACGTCAAGCATCCGTCCCTGTTGTTCGGACACCCCCATGAAAAAAAGACGGGGCCGGCCCAAGCAAAAGGAGGGCTGGGGGAATGCCCCAAGGAAAGGACGGACCGGCCCCTCATGTTCAAACTCGCTTCTCCTGTTTCCCCTGCTTGGCCTCCTCGACCACGATGACGCCGGGATCCCTGAGGTCCCTCTCGTCTCCGCAGCCGAGGCATTTCGCCAGGTCGCCCGGGAGCACCTTGTGCCAGGAGAAAGCCCGGCACTTCTGACAGAAGATCATGACCTCGGGCATCAGATCCTCGTGACGACGGTGGTATCTTCGTATGTCTCGATGCCCGGAATGCTCATCTTCTCGCGCTGGATCCGGAAGACCGCCTCGACCTTCTTCTGATCCAGCGCCAGGAATTCCAGCGGGACAGCCGTGAGATCGAAGACGCGCCACTTGAGGTCCTTCCGGAGCGAGGTCCCTTGGACCTTCACGGCCGGCGGGATGATCGGCTTCGGCGGCTCGGTCGCGATCGCCTCCTCGAAATGCTTCTCAGCCTCCTCCGGCTTCCCCGCGTTCTCGGCGTCGATCGCGTCTTGCAGCTTCTGGAGCCGCGCCTCTTCTTTGGCGTCAGCCTCCCGCTTGGCCTTCTCTATGGCCTCCTGGC
>DATKXS010000174.1:0-12559 GCA_035528895.1 Candidatus Desulfaltia sp. | reverse complement strand
TTCAAGGAGAGACTGGCCAAGGCCAAAGAGGGCGGCCCCCCCAAAAACCGGGAGCTTCACAAATCCCGGAAGAAGCTCCTCGTGCGGGAACGCCTGGACCGGCTCTTCGACCGCAATACTCCGTTCCTTGAGCTCAGCTCGCTGGCCGCCAACGGCCTGTATGATGATGAGGCTCCAGCCGCCAGCATGGTCACCGGGATCGGTTCGATCCACGGCCGCGAGGTCCTGGTCGTGGCCAATGATGCGACCGTCAAGGGCGGGACCTATTTCCCGATGACCATCAAAAAGCATATCCGTGCCCAGGAGATCGCCCTGGAGAACAGGCTTCCCTGCATCTATCTTGTCGATTCGGGGGGGATCTTCCTCCCACACCAGTCCGGCACCTTTCCCGACCGCGACCATTTCGGCCGGATCTTCTATAACCAGGCCCGGCTCTCGGCCCTCGGCATTCCCCAGATCTCGATCGTCATGGGATCCTGCACGGCCGGCGGCGCCTATGTCCCGGCGATGAGCGACGAGACGGTCATCGTCAGGCGGCAGGGCACGATCTTCATCGGCGGCCCGCCGCTGGTCAAAGCCGCCACCGGCGAAGAGGTTTCGGACGAGGATCTGGGCGGAGCGGACGTCCACTGCCGGATCTCCGGCGTCTCCGATTACTATGCTTACGACGACGACCATGCCCTCCAGATCGCCCGGAATATCGTCGAGACCCTGGACCCGCCCAAAAAGTTCCTTCTCGACCTGGCCGCGCCGGAGGACCCGGCCTACGATCTCCGGGAGATCTACGGCATTGTTCCGCGGGAGCTGCGCAAAACGTTTGATATCAGAGAGATCATCGCCCGGCTGGTCGACGGGAGTCGCTTCCAAGAATTCAAGGAGCTGTACGCCCAGACGCTTGTCTGCGGTTTCGCCCGTATCATGGGGTATCCCGTCGGCATCCTGGCCAACAACGGGGTTCTTTTCTCCCAGAGTTCTCTAAAGGGGGCCCATTTCGTGTCCCTCTGTTCCATGCGCAAGATCCCCCTCATCTTCCTCCAGAACATCACCGGATTCATCGTCGGCAAGCAGTATGAACACGGAGGGATTGCCAAGGACGGGGCCAAGCTGGTCCATGCGGTGGCCAATGCCGACGTTCCCAAGTTCACGGTTATCGTCGGCGGGTCATACGGGGCAGGGAACTATGCCATGTGCGGACGCGCCTACGGCCCGCGGCTTCTCTGGATGTGGCCTAACGCTCGGATCAGCGTCATGGGGGGCGAACAGGCCGCCAACGTCCTCCTCACCGTGAAAATCAAGCGCCTACAGGCGCAGGGCAAGAAGATGACGGACGAGGAGAAGGAGAAGCTGATGGCGCCGATCCTAGAGGATTATGAAGCCGAGGCTAGCCCCTATTTCAGCACGGCCCGGCTCTGGGACGACGGGATCCTCGACCCCTTGGAGACACGCGAGGCGCTGGCCTTGGGAATCTCGATGAGCCTGAATGCGCCCATTCCGGACTACAAGGTCGGAATCTTCAGAATGTGAATCATGGCCGATCGGAAATTCGAGACGATCCTCACCGCCAAGGAGGGAAAAATCCTCCGCATCACGATGAACCGGCCCCAGGTCCACAACGCCTTCAACGCGACGATGATCGGGGACCTGGCCGAGGCTTTCAGCACGGCCAGGAGCGACGACGGTATACGCATCGTCATCCTGACCGGCGCAGGAGAGTCTTTCTGTGCGGGTGCCGACCTCAACTGGATGCGCGAGATCATCCATTATTCCTACGAGCAAAACCTCCGGGAGTCGCTCCAGGTGGCGGAGCTGATGAAAGCCATCTACGAGTTTCCCAAACCGACCATCGCCCGGGTCAACGGAGCCGTGATCGGAGGCGGAACCGGGCTTCTCTCGGCCTGCGACATCGTCGTCGCCTCGGACAAGGCCAGATTCGGGCTGAGCGAGGTCAAGATCGGGCTGATCCCGGCGGCCATCGGGCCCTATGTCATCCGGCGCATCGGGGAGAGCGCGACCCGTGAGCTTTTCCTGACGGGCGAACGGTTCGATGCCCGCCGCGCCCTGGAGATCGGCCTGGTCAACAAGGTCGTCCCAGATGCGGCGCTCGATGACAAGGTCGAGGAGATCGTCCGCCTGCTCCTGAGCTCCGCCCCGGAGGCGATCGCCAAATGCAAGGAGCTCCTGCGAAGAGTTCCCGGTATGAGCCTGGAAGAGGCCAAAGGCTATACAGCTGAGATGATCGCCGGCCTGCGGGTCAGCCCCGAGGGGCAGGAAGGAATGGCTTCATTCCTCGAGAAAAGAAAGCCCAGTTGGGCCAAAGATTAGCCCGATGTTCAAGAAGATCCTGATCGCCAACCGCGGGGAGATCGCTTGTCGCATCATCCGGGCCTGCCGGGAGATGGGGATCGCTTCGGTGGCCGTCTTTTCCGAGGCCGACCGGGCCGGGCTGCATGTCCAGATGGCCGATCAGGCCGTCGGCATCGGACCGCCGCCCGCCGTCGAGAGCTATCTCGATATGGACAGGATCGTCGAGGCCGCCCGGGCGACCGGAGCGGAGGCCATCCATCCCGGGTACGGGTTTCTGGCCGAGAACCCGGAGTTCGCCCGCCGCTGTGAAAAGGAAGGGATCGTCTTCATCGGGCCCAATTCGCGCGCCTTGGAGCTTGTCGGAGACAAGGTGCGGGCCCGCCAGACCATGGAAAAGGCGGGCATCCCGATCATCCCCGGGATGAACCGTGTCGCCGCCGAATTCGCTGAGTATGCATCGGAAGCGAAGAAGATCGGCTATCCGGTGATGATCAAGGCCTCGGCCGGAGGCGGCGGCAAAGGGATGCGGGTCGTCTGTTCGGATGAGGACCTCCGCCC
Organism: Candidatus Desulfaltia sp.; assembly: GCA_035528895.1. Taxonomy (GTDB): domain Bacteria; phylum Acidobacteriota; class Aminicenantia; order Aminicenantales; family UBA8522; genus UBA8522. The sequence goes on along the minus strand of DATKXS010000174.1, from coordinate 9,697 downwards.
CGCCCTGGAAGCCGGACAGCGCGAGGCCAGATCGGCCTTCGGGGATGAGTCCGTTTACCTCGAGAAGTGTATCGAGGATCCCAGACACGTGGAATTTCAGGTCCTGGCCGACAATGACGGCCGGATCGTCCATCTCTTCGAACGCGAGTGCTCGATCCAGCGGCGTCACCAGAAGATCGTCGAAGAGAGCCCCTCGCCGGCGTTGACTCTCGAGCTCCGAAAGCGGATGGGCGAGACGGCCAAGAGGGTTCTAGAAGTCGCCGGTTACAACAATGCCGGGACAGTCGAATTCCTTCTGGACAGAGAAAAAACTTTCTACTTTTTAGAAGTCAACGCCCGCCTCCAGGTCGAGCATCCGGTCACCGAGCTGACCACCGGTGTTGACCTCGTTCATCAGCAGATCCGGATCGCCGCCGGGGAAAAACTCGACTTGAAGCAGGAGGACCTCAGCCAACGCGGGCACGCCATCGAATGCCGCATCTATGCCGAGGATCCGGCCAACGGCTTCCTCCCGTCGCCCGGGAAGATCCTCTTTCTCAAGGAACCCAGCGGGCCCGGGGTGCGCCATGACGGCGGCATCTACGGCGGCTGGGATGTCCCCATCTACTACGACCCCATCTTGGCCAAGCTGATCGTCTGGGCGGAAACAAGGGAGGCCGCCTGCCGGCGGATGCGGAGCGCCATGGACGACTATGTCATTCTCGGCATCAAGACGACCATCTCCTTCCTAAAAGATGTCATCTCTCATCCCCGGTTCCGGGAGGGAGCGACCACCACCGGGTTCATCAAGAGCCACTTCGAAGGCTGGCAAGAGAAAGAGGCTCCTGAGGAAACACTGATGCTGGCTCTGGCGGCTGCGGCCTTTTTCGATTCCCGGAGAACCCGCGAGACGGGAGCGCCGTCCCTTCGGACCAAAGAGGCCTTTTCGCCCTGGCGCGTGCTGGGGAAGTGGAGGATCGGGGAAAAGAGCGACTAAGTCAGGAAAAAGAGTGAACGATGGAGTTTGAATATATCGTCAAAGCTGAGGGCCATCGGATATCTCTGGACAAAAAGGGGGAAGGTTTCGTCTTGCGGCACGGAGATCGAACCCTCGAGGCCGACATCCGGGTCATTTCTCCCCAGACCCTCTCCTTGATCGTCGAGGGGCGGTCCCACCTGGTTTATGTCGTCGAAGACAAAGATAGAATATATGTTTCTCTCGGCGGCACGACGCAGGCGTTCAAGCGCCCGGGTGAAGAGGAAAAACCCTTCGAGAGGGGTGAGGACGGGGCCAAAGAGGGAAAAACGGTGGTGACCGCTCCGATGCCCGGGAAGGTGGTCAAGGTCAACGTGGCCGAAAAGGAGGCCGTCCGCAAGAACCAGACCCTGGCCATCGTCGAGGCCATGAAGATGGAGAACGAGATCAAATCTCCTCTGGACGGTGTGGTTAAGAAAATTTACGCCTCGCCCGGAGACCTGGTCGACTCTGAAAAGCCCCTCTTCGAGATCGAGCCTATAGCCTGACGATCCGGCCCCCCGACACCGGCCTGTCATCGCGAGGAACGTTATGGCGGAGCCATCCCGACCTCCCCTCGAGGCGATCGCCTCGCCCCGTTCATGGGATCAGGCCGGCGGATCCATGAGTCCGGTATGGCTCACTCTGAGGGGCGGGGGTGCAACTATTTGGAAGGGCCCATAGTTTTAGAGGATGAGAATGGATGATCAAGAGCTGATCCGAGAAGTCCAGAGAGGAGATGAGTTGGCCTTCGGCAAGATCGTTTCGGCCTATAAGGACCGGATCGTGAACTACCTCTACCAGTTCACCGGAGATTATCAGAAAGCCGTGGAGCTGTCGCAGGAGACGTTCCTCCGCGTCTATTTCAAGGCCGGCAAGTACAAGCCGGTCGCCCCGCTCTCCTCCTGGATCTACGCGATCGCCTCGAACCTGGCCAAGACCGAAATGAAAAAGGCCCGAAAATTCTCCACCGTCTCCTTGGACGACATCGCCGCCCACGATGTGCGCCGGAATGCCTCCACCAAGGACCCGGAGGACCCGGGATTGATCAGCAACCTCCGGGAAGCACTGAATGCCCTCCATCCCCGCTACCGGATCCCGGTCGTCCTGAAGGACATGGAGGGATTCTCGCAGGAAGAGATCGCCCAGATCATGAAAAAGCCGGTGGGCACGATCAAGGCCAGGATCAGCCGCGGCCGGAGCTTTCTTAAAAAGAGGCTGGAGAGAGCTTTGGCCGGCGAGAAGTATGCGGTTTGAACACAGGGAGAGAAGAAATGAGTGAAATGGACATCTGGAAAAGATTGGACACAGTCAAGGCTCCGCCCGGCTTCGAACAGCAAGTCATGGCCCAGCTTTCGCTCCGGAAAAGACGGGAGCGACGGAGACGGGCGGCCCTGCGCTGGTCGCTGGCCGGAGCGCTCGCCTCGATGGCGGTCGTCTTTGTCCTGCTGAGCACAGTTGTTTTCCGGGACCGCGCACCATTGGGAACGGCCGATAGGGGAGCCGATTCCAGGCCGGCCGCATCGATGGTCCAGCGGGCCGTCGCGGAGCAGACCATTTCGATCATCGAGACCCTGGATTACATGACCGAGATCCGCGGCCGGTCTCCCGAGACGGAAACCATTTATCTCTTGGAACAGGTCTCAGACACGACGCCGAGAAAGATCAAATACTGAGGAGGTATAACTATGAGAGGGAAAGGCATAATCATCGTCGGACTGGCAGCGTTTATTCTGATTTGCGCCTGGAGCCTGCAGGCGGCGGAGCCGAAAGGTCCGGGCTTACAGGACAACACCATGGAGAGAATCTCCATGAAGGTGTTCGGCAGCGTGGTCAAAGTGGAAGCCCGCAACGGGTTCAAGAAAGTCGCAACGGGTGTCGTCATCGACAAGGACGGCTATATCGTCACCACCGGCCTGATCTGGCCACGCAATGAAGAGATCATGGTTACGACCTCGGACGGAAGGCGCAGTGAAGCCAAGTTCCTGGGCATGGATCCCGAGACGAACCTGGCTTTGATCCAGGCCAAGGAAAAGAACATGACTCCGATCGTCCTCGGGGAAACGGACGGCCTCGCTCCCGGTTCCTGGATCGGAGTGGTCAGCGTCTCGCCGGAGAATACTCTCCAGGTCACCCAGGGCATCGTCAGCTCCGTGACCGCCGACAAATTGCGGCTCAACGTCTGGGTGACGCGTGGTGCCAGCGGCAGCCCGGTCGTCGACAAGGATGGGCGGATGGTCGCCCTGCTCCGGGGTATCTACGCCGAGGACCAACCCGTCGTCTTTGAGTTCAGGGAGAGAGAAGTCGTGGGCTCGGGCTACGTGTTCAACCGCGCGGAAGCCCCGTCCTCCGGCATGGCCCTGGGCATTCCTGTAGAGAACGTCAAGACGATTGCCGCCGAGATCAGGGAAAAGGGCCGGGTCAGCCGGGGTTGGGTGGGGATATCGTTTGCGGAGAACGAGAACGGACAGGTCGAGGTCGTTGACGTGGAGAAGGAAAGCCCCGCCGAGCTGGCCAAAATCGAGGAAGGGGATATCCTTCTTGCGATCGACGGAAGGAAGGTCGCCGGCGCGCCGATGGTCGTCTCCGAGATCCGCATCCGGAAGCCGGGCCAGGACGTGAAGTTCGAGCTCCAAAGAAGCGGAAAGACCGTTGATGTCAAGGTCAAGCTGGGCGAATACCCGGAAGGAGCGGTCAGGAGGGAGCTCGAGGCGAGGTTTCCCCGGCTCTTCCCGATGCCCCCGACTCCACCGGAAAGGGTGATGCCGGAGAAGACGCCCCAACCCCCGCAATCCCCTAGGGCTCGGATCGAAAAATCCGAGACCTGGCCGCGTTGGGAGAAGAGGCAATACATCGGCGTCTACCTCCAATTGCTTAACAAGGAGCTTCTGGACTACTTCGGGGTCACGGGAGAAAAGGGCTTGCTGGTCAACCGCCTGACCAAGGACGGGCCGGCCGAGAAGGCCGGGCTCAAAGTCGGTGATGTGATCATTCGGGTAGACGGCAAGAGCGTCGCGACGGTCGGCGATCTGAGCGAACTCGTTCAGGACAAGAAGAAGGGCGATAGGGTGAAGATCGAGCTCATCCGGGATAAGAAACCCTTAAACTTCGAGGTTACCATCGCCGAGGAAGAGGGTCCGAGCCTCTCCCGGCTCTTTCGCACCGGGCCTTCTCCGGAGGCCTATGCAGATTTGTCGAAAGGGTTGTTGCAGCAGTATGAGAAATCGCGCGATGCCTACGAGAAATACAGCGAAATGTCCAGAGAGAAGCTGAAGAAGTTGAACGAAGAGATGCAGGAGAAGTCCAAAGAGACTTACCAGAAGAGCAAGGATCTCTTCGAGCAATACCTGCAAAAAGACAAACTGAGAAAGATGATCTGGGAGAAGGACAAGGTCGTCTTTAAAGCTTAAAGCGTGACGAGACCGAGCGCTTAGCTCTTGTCTCCATTTCTCAGAGGGGCCATCCCATAAGGGAAGGCCCCTTTTTTTTATCAACCTTCCGGATCTTCAATCTCTGGCTCGGCGGCGAGCCATTTCCGGAGATAGCGTTCGAATTCCTCGTCGCTGAGCCTTCTCCGGTCGTAGAATCCCCTGGCCCGGCGCTGCTTCAGCGCCTCGAAGAGGATGACCCCGACCGAGACAGAGAGGTTGAGGCTTTGGACCATTCCCAACATGGGAATCCGGATCCTGTGATCCGCCAGTTTCAACGCCTGAGGCGATACTCCTTCCGATTCACTGCCGAAAACGATGGCCAGAGGAAGAGAATAGTCCAACTCGGTGTAGGCGACGGCATCGTGGCAGAGATGAGTGACCGCCACCTGGAATCCCTTTTCCTTGAGGGGAAGGAGGCAGGCCTCGAGGGACTTGTGGATGTGCACGTCCAGCCATTTTTCCGTCCGGGTGGAGATCGCCTTGTTGATGCCCAAGAGGTCGGGGTTGGGGGAGACTAGGTCAAGGTGAAGGATGCCGGCTGCATCGCAGGTCCGGATCACCGCGCTGGCATTGTGGGCGATTGCGACACCTTCGAGGACCACTCTGAGGTCAGGTTGGCGCAGCGAGAGAAGGCGCTTGACCCTTTCCGTCCTCCGGGCTGTCGGCACGGCCCAGAATATACCAGACGGCCATCACTGTTTCAACAGGAGCAGCTTGGCAGCCAGGACAAGCCAGACCAGGATCGTCCCCAACAGAGCCCGGTATTCCTTGTTCTGTCTGTACAGAAACCAGCTGAACCGGCCGTTGGCCGGGAGATGCTTCCTGGGGCTCGGGAAGAAGAGGGGGACCTTCTTCCCGTAGTCCTCGTATTGCCGGGGGAAAAGGTCTTTCATCCGCTCTCTCTCCCGCCGGATGATCATCGGATAGAAAACGGCATAGTAGGCAATGCAAAGACCCAGCACCCACCAGGAGCGGGCTCCGGCGGTGATCCCGATCCCGAGGAGGAAGTTCCCGAGATAGAGGGGATTGCGAGAATAACGGTAAGGGCCGGAGACGGCCAGCGCCTTTTCCTTACGCAGATGGCCGGAAGCCCAGGCCCGGATGACGAGCCCGAGGAATGAGATCAGGATGCCGAGGAGGATCGAGGACCAGGTGGGACGGGCGAGAAGGATGACGGCCAGGGCGAGAAAAAGTCCCGCCCTGACGCGGAGCCGGTTCAGTGTCTCTTTGAGGGTGGTGCTAGGCATGGCTCATCCATTGTTCCCTGACGGCGGCGGCCGCTTCATCCGGAGAGATGGCCTGGAGGCATTCGAGAGTAGGACAGGTTTTTTTATAGCATGGATTGCAGTCCAGCTTATGGAAGACCACCCTGTCCCGGGATCGGAAAGGCCCGTTCCGCAGGGGATTGGTGGGGCCAAAAAGCGCCACCACCGGAACGTTCAGCGCGCAAGCGGCCTGGAGGGCGAAGGTATCGCCGCTGACCAGGAGAGGTGCTGAGCGGATGAGGGCAATGACTTCCTTGATGGTGAGGAAAGGTGCCACGGCAACGCCGGTCTTTGACCCGACGTCCTCAGCCAGACGCTTCTCTTCCTCGTTTCCCCAGAGGAGAAGAGGAAAAGCGCCGGACAGCTCGGCTTTTCTTATCATCTCCGCCCATTTTTCGGGGAACCAGCGTTTGGTCTCCCAAGCGGCCCCCAGATTATAGACAACCAGCCGCTGGTTCTCCCGGCGGCCGATCCCGGCGATCTTCAGCTCGAGGGAACGAGCGACCTCATCCGGGATCTGCAGGGGGAACTCGTATTTTTCTTCTTTGATCCCCAGGCGGTCGAGAAGCCGGAGGTTCTTGCCGATGACATGCCCTGCCTCCTCGGCGACGGGATCCGGGCTCTCTGTATAGAAAAGGGAAGCCCAGGGCTCCTTCAGGTTTTTCCGGGGGAACCCGATGCGCCGCCGGGAGCGGGAAAGATAGGCCAGCAGGGCCGATTTGACGAGCCCTTGAAAGTCCAGGGCGACCTGATCGCGTCGCCTGATCTTGCCGACGCTCCGCAGCCACTTTTTCTTGTCGATGATCACGACCTCGTCGATTCCCGGCACAAGATCGAGGATCTCCTTGCCCTTTTCCTCTACGGCCCAGCGGATCACGGCCCGGGGGAAGTGCCGCCGGAGGGCGGCGAAAGAGGGGAGCGTGTGGATGATGTCGCCCAGTGAGCTCAATCGAATAATCAGGAAACGGTCCATGATGGTTTTTTTCAGGTCTCTCTTCCCACCCTGGCGGCGATGCTCTTGATGACTTCGGAGGTGTTGCGGATCTTGGGACCGCCGACGATGGCCGTCCAGCCGCCGTACCCCTTGACCGTGTCTTTCTCGGGGACCGTCTCTTCGGTGTAGTCCGAGCCTTTGACATGGATGTCCGGCCTGACGGCCAACAGGACCTTGGTGACTGTCGGACCGCGAAAGATCGTCAGATAGTCCACAAAGGAGAACGAGGACAGGATCGCGGCGCGCTCTCGCTGCGCCAGGATGGGCCGCCCCTTGCCCTTGAGGCTCCGGACCGATCGGTCGCTGTTGATGGCCACGACGAGGAGGTCTCCTTTGGCTTTGGCGGCACGCAGATAGCGGATGTGCCCGGCGTGGAAGAGGTCGAAACAGCCGTTGGCCAGGACAACGACTCTTCCCTTGGCCTTTTCGGCTTCGATGGTCCGGCGGAGAGCGGAGAGGGACTTGAGCTTATTCAATTTATCCAGAGACGGACGCTTTGAGTTCGGCCGGAGAGAGCGTTGCCGTCCCCTTTTTCATGACCACGATGCCTCCGGCATGATTCGCCAGGTTGGTCGCTTCCCGGAAGCTCGCTCCGCTGGCCAGAGCCAGAGTGAAAACACTGATCACCGTGTCCCCGGCCCCCGTGACATCGACGATGTCAGTCGGTCCATGAACGGGGATGAGGTAGGGCTGTTTTGCTTTTTCGAACAGGGCCATGCCCCGCGACCCCCGGGTAATCAAGATGGCCGCTGACTGCAGGTTCTTGAGAAGGAGATCTCCGGCCCTCTTGAGGATCAGGAAATTATCGTCGAGTTCGATGTGCAGGGCGCCCTCGACCTCCGGCTCGTTCGGAGTAGCGGCCGTTATGCCCTGGAAATGGAGGAGTCGATAGCGGCTGTCGAGGGTGACCGGAACACTCGCCTTTTTAAAGAGGGGAAGAGCGCGGTTGAAAACGTCCTCCTGGACCGCCTGGTAATTATAATCGGAGATGAGCAGGGCCCCCGAACGAGGGGCGATTTCCCCCAGCGTCCGGATCAGCCTGTTCTTGAGACGAGGAGTCTCCGGGACCAGGGCCTCCTTGTCGATCCGGAGGATCTGCTGTTTCTTGGTGTTCTCTTCGCCGGCGAGAACCCTCGTTTTGAGCGGCGTTTGATAATCCGCGAGCCGCAAAAGAAACTTGGTCGGGATCCGATAGGCCCGCAGGATATCGACGATCTTCCGGCCGGACTCGTCCCGGCCGACGATCCCTATCGGCAGGGGATGAGCTCCCAGGGCTTTCAGGTTGAGCACGGAGTTGCCGGCCCCGCCGAGAGAGAATTCCTGGTCCTGGTAGGAGATGATCAGAACCGGGGCTTCCCGGGAGATCCGCCGTGTCTTGCCGTAGATATATTGGTCCAGGATGAAATCGCCCCAGACGGCGACCTTCCTTCCCCGGAACCGGTTGATGAGAGCGAGAAGCCTGGCTTTATCTTTATCCACGTTCAGTTTCAGTCTTTTACCAAAAACAGAAGAAAACGTCAAATCCCGGAGTCCGGTCCCAGTCAGCGACGAGCTGCGTTTGTTTTTTGGCTTTTATGATATTATAGATGCCATTTCGATGAGAAACCGCGTCGACGAATTCGTGGCCAATCCCAAGCGGGCCCTCTTCGTCCTGGCCACTCCCGTCACCATCGCCATGTTCGTCCAGACGATGTACAACATCGTGGATACGGCCTTTGTGGGCCGGTTGGGGGCCGAGGCGATCGCGGCGTTGACCTTCGCTTTTCCCCTCTTCTTCATCCTGATCAGCCTGAATTCCGGCATCGGTGTGGGCATCAACTCGATCATCTCCCGCCGGCTCGGCGCAAAGAACAAGGAGGAGGCCGAAATCGCCGCCGCCCACGGCCTGGTCATGACGACGGCTTTCGCCGGGGTCATTTTTGTCATCGGCCTGCTGACGATGCGGCCCCTTTTTTCGCTCTTTGGAGCGACTCCGCAAGTCCAGGAGCTTTCTCTGAGCTACATGTGGATCATCCTCGGGGGCATTTTCTTCATGTTCCCCTCGTTCGCCATGAACAGCATCTTCGCCGCCCAGGGAAACACCAGAACGCCGATGGTCGTCCAGAGCTCGGCCCTGATCCTCAATGCCGTCCTCGACCCGGTCTTTATCTACGTGTTGGGGTACGGCGTGCGCGGCGCGGCCATCGCCACGGTGATCGCGCTGGCGTTCTCCCTGGCCCTGTATATCTATCTTATCCAGACGAAATCCTATCTCAAGATCCGACTCCGCTCCTTAAAGTTCTCCTTCGCGCTCTGTCGGGAGATCTGCCGCGTGGGCGCGCCGGCCAGCCTGATGATGCTGACCCTGTCCATCTACGTCATGTTTCTCAACCGCTACATGGCCCATTTCGGGACGGATTACGTGGCCTCTTTCGGGCTGGCAACGCGGCTGGAAAGCTTCGTGGCGCTGCCTATCTTTGCCCTTTCGATATCCCTGCTGACTCTGGTGGGGATGTTCTATGGAGCGAAAAAGTACGACATCCTGAAAAGTCTCTGCTGGTATGGAATCCGGCTCGGGATTATTCTGACCAGCCTTGTCGGTATCGCCTTCTATGTCTTTCCCACACCGCTGCTGAAAATATTCACTCAGGACCGGATTCTGCTGATAATCGGGAAGGCTTACATCAGGATCGATGTTTTCACCTTTCCGCTCATGTCTATCAGCATGACCATCAGCCGCATTTTACAGGGAATGGGCTATGGGCTGCCCGGGCTGATCATCAACCTGGTCAGGATATTTATCGTTGCCGTCCCCGCGGCGTATGTATTTGTGTTTGTGCTTGGATACGGGTTTTTGTCAATCGCCTGGGCGATGGTCTTGGGCGGAGTGACGGCCAGCCTCATGGCCTTCTGGTGGCTGGGTCTGAAATTCAGGGCTCTATCCGGCGCAAGCTAATCTGGATTATTCATGAAATGAAGAATAACAAATTCCCTCTCCCTGGACAGACTGTGTCGTAATTGTGATTTGTCATTG
>DATKXS010000173.1:0-4095 GCA_035528895.1 Candidatus Desulfaltia sp. | reverse complement strand
TGGAAGCCATCAATAGTTTGGTCCAAGCCGCCAAAGCTCGGGCAAGAGGGTATCGGACATCCAATAATCTCATCACGATGATCTACCTCATTGCGGGAAAGCTGAAATTCAATCTACCCACATGAAACAGCGAGGAGCCATAAAATAGATATCCTTTAGGGTGCTCAAAGGGCGGCGTTGACCGAGGATGTCGGCAGCCAACCCTGGCTTCTGTACCACGACACGGTCCGGGTGATTCCGCTCCGGAAATCGACCTCCGGAGCGTAGCCCAGCTCGCGCCTCGCCTTGTCGATGACGAGCGGCTTGGAATGGATGAAGAAGCTCAGCTTCGACCGGCTGAACGGCGCTTCTTTGGACCGGGGCGCATAAGCCGCTTCCAGGAGCAGTGCGGCCAGACGGGCGGGGAGGAGGGGGATGAAAAGGCGCGATGGTTTTTTCCCGCAGGCCAGGGCGATCGCCCGGATCATGTCCCGCACCGTCATGATCTCCCCGCCGGACAGGTGATAGGTTTCCCCGCTTCCGCCTTTTTCCGAAGCCAGGTGGATACCCGTGATGAGATCATCGATATAGACGGGGGTCTGTAAACCCGCGCCCCGGGTCACCATGATGAATCGTCCGCTGCACACGGCCTTGATCAGCTTGAACGTCCGTCGATCGCGCGGACCGTAGGCCCAGCCGGGCCGCACTACGACTACATCCAATCCTTCTCGGGCGAAACGGAGCGCGGTCTCCTCTCCTTCGAGCTTGGTCTTATCGTAAACGGTGACAGGTTTGAGAGGAGAGGATTCGGCGGCGATCCCGCCCTTCTTGACCGCTCCGAAGACGCCGGCCGAACTGATGTGGACGACACGGTTAACTCCGCTGCGGCGGGCCGCTTCGAGCACGCATTCCGTACCCAGAACGTTGACCCTCCGGAATTCGTCCCGGCCGATGACTGCCGACCCGAGCGCCGAGGCGAGATGGAAAAGGATGTCCACGCCTTCCAGCGCTCGGCCGAGTCGCTCGCGGTCACAGATGTCGCCCAGCAAGACTTCGAGCTTGCTCGCAGGCGGGAGTGGGCTGCGGTGGGCGAGGGCCCTGACCTCGAACCCGCGGCCGAGGAGCGACTCGATGAGATGACCCCCGATGAATCCCGATCCTCCGGTGACGAAAGCGCGCATGCCTCTATCTGCCCTCAACGTCGATGGTTGCGCCGGGCGAGCGCCAGGACGTGTTCGATCCTTTCTAAGTACCGGGCGGCGGCAAATTCCGTCTTGGCCCATTCCTTGGCCGCCCGCGCCCGGGCTTGAGCTTCTTCGCTCGCTAGGGCGAACGTTATTCCCCGGGTCAGGCCATCGGCGTTCGGGTCGACGAGGACGGCGCGCTGCTCGTTCAGGACCTGAGTGTGGGTCCAGAGACGGGTGGCCACGATCGGCTTCCCGGACTTGAGGAAGGAATAGATCTTGAGCGGCGTGTTCGTCCCGGCAATGCGGGGGGAGACCAAGACGTCGGCCAGGCCGATGAAAAGGGGTACCTGCGAAGGAGGAACATTGTCCACGAATATCACCTTGTCCCGGATTCCGAGGCTTCCGGCCAGCTCTCTCATCTCGAGGAGAGACCGTCCCGACCCTCCGAGCAGCAGAAACACGGCGCCTTCCCCGACCTTGCGGGCCGCCTGAAGAAGGAGCGGGATGCCCTGGTAGGGTTCGAAGTTGCCGGCGTAGAGGACGATCTTTTCTCCTGCCGGGGCAAACTCCCGTTTTTTCCGGGCGACGGCTTCGGCCGTGAAATCTTCGGCCGGGAAGTCGAGGAAGTTCTCGACCTGGACGGCCTTATGCTCGTAGCCCAGGCCGGTGACCGTGGCCATCAGGTCCCGGCAGATGACGATGACGGCTTGCGAGTTCTTAAGAACAAAATGCTCCATCCTCTTGAAGAGCGAAATCAGGAAAGGCGAGCGGGTGAATTCGAAATTCTCGAGCTGCTGGGGAAGGCTGGAATGCATGTCGTAGACGTGAGGCTTTCTCCAGATCCGGGCCAACCAGACCCCCAGGAAGGCGGCTTCTTCGTGGGAGAAGACAAGGTCGTAGTGGCGGCCGACGATCTCGAGGATTGCCTGAAGCAAAAGGAGGGAATCCAGCGGAAGCTTGGCCAGGGAGGGGCCGATCCTCACATTCCGTATTCCCAGCAGGTTCGGCGGCCGGACGATCTTCAAGTTCTTGAGGGCGACGTTCTTCCCGATGGGGTAGGTGACCAGGGTGACGTGGTGGCCGAGTTGACCTAGAGCCAGAATCCGGAAATAGACGCTGATCGGCGTTCCCCGCGGCTCGAAAAACGGCTCGGGGGCGAGCATCAGGATGTTCATCGCGGTGTTGTCGAGACGGTTTCCTCAGCCTCGGAATCGATGACCTCGCGAACGGCGTAGATCGTCTTGCCCGCGGATTCATGGTAGGCCCGGACCATGATCTCGGCCAGGAGGCCCAGGGTAATGAACTGGAATCCGGTGACCATCAGGAGGATACCGAGGAGAAGGAGGGGGCGGTTGGCCAGGCTGATTCCCAGGAACAGCCGCTGGTAGGTCAGCCATCCGGAAATGATGAATCCCAGGAGGCCGCTGCCCAGGCCGAGAAGCCCGAAGATCTGGAGGGGCCGGGTGGAATAGCTCAACAGGAACTTGACCGTCAGCATGTCCAGGATGACCTTGGTGAAGCGGAAGATGGTATATTTGGACCTGCCGTGCTTGCGGGGGCGGTGGTTGACCTCAACCTCGGCGATGCTGACGCCCAGCTGGCTGGCGATAGCCGGGATGAAGCGGTGGAGTTCGCCGTAGAGCTTGACGCTCTTGATGACCTCCCGGCGGAAGGCCTTGAGCGTGCATCCGTAATCGTGGAGCCGGACGCGCATCAGCCACGAAATCAGGCGGTTGGCGATGATCGAAGGCAGGCGGCGGGAGAAGAACCTGTCCTTGCGGCTTCTCCGCCAGCCGCTGACGATATCATTCCCTTCCTCGATCTTCCGGATGAACAGAGGGATATCGTTGGGGTCGTTCTGGAGGTCGGCGTCCAGGCTGACGATGATCTCGCCCCGGGCGTAGTCGAAGCCGGCGGCCAGGGCGGCCGTCTGGCCGAAGTTCCGTCTCAGGCGGATAAGCTTGACTCGATTGTCTTTCTGCTGGAGGTCCTTGAGCACGGTCCAGGACGCATCGGTGCTCCCATCGTCGATCAGCAGGATCTCAAATGACCGGCCGAGCTTTTCCAGGGCCGAGATGAGTTCCCGATGAAGCTCCTCGAGGTTCTCGGCTTCGTTGAAGACGGGGATGACAAGAGAGATTCCGGGAGGCTCGGTGGTTTTCATTGCGGCCAATATATCACAAAGAAAAAACGCCGGCAACAGAGGGATTCACTGGCAGAAGAGCTCGAATTGGAGGGATTTCAGCCGGTTCAGTGCAGGGATTCGACGGCGTCGATGCCCATCGAAAAGCCTTGGGGAGTCAAGCTGTAGTAATCGGCTCTCAAATCAGCGCTGGCATTGCCGAAGGCCCTGAAGACGATTCTTATCCCGGTTATGCTGGAGATATTGCCCAGGTCGAACCTCTCGGGGCGATTGATACCCATGCCTTGCCCAATGGCCTCCCAATCTCCGGTATCTCCCCATACGAGCACGCCGTATTGCAGAGCCGACGGCAACGCGCTTCCTTCTGCTCCTACAGGAATTCCATCCTCTAATGCGGCGCCTCCTTCAGTGCCCGACCGTCTCGCATAAATCGCGATATCATTTCCCGGTCCGTTTTTCGCCCTCAGTTCGAGATCGAGAAAGCCTCCAAAAGGTATCTCAGCAAATTTCCCGTCCGGCGGGTAAAGGGCGAATTCGGGGTTCTCGACCATGAGGGTATCGGGGAGGATTCCGGTCGCGAAAAGCGAGCCTCCCCCCTCATCATAGGCCCTCTCTGCTTCCCGGGCGTCCAGATATTCCTGCTCCGGCGGCTCGGCCGCCTCTGCTTCGGCGGGAGGCGCAGCCGATGTCGTCACGGCCGGGGTCCTCTTGACCGTCTTCAGGTCGGCGTTGGTAATGACCTTGACGTTCTTCCCTTTAAGCTTCTCCCTCCGCTCCTGCTCCTTT
>DATKXS010000172.1:0-4357 GCA_035528895.1 Candidatus Desulfaltia sp. | reverse complement strand
CATGAAATCCGTGCTCGCCGGGACGCTGCCGGAAATCCAGCCGGCCATCACCTGCTTCCCGGACCAGCCGGTCCGGGAAATCGGGGACAAGTTCATCGCCTCGCCGGTTTCGGCTCTCATCGTCGTGGATAGGGCCACCGGAAGCCTCATCGGGATCATCACCCTCCATGACCTTATCCGGGCACAGGCCTCTTTTCAACAGTAACGAATCGGCCAGGAGGCCCTTTTTTCACTTTTTCGGTTTTCTCCCTCACCCGGATATGATATTTTATTTTCTAGCATTATGTTATTCACAACCTTCGCTTTCCCGGGCGGCTTTCATCTTTTTTAAGGAGTCGAAGATGCGCAAAACATGGCTTTTTATCGGCCTGGGCGGGCTGCTGGCCTTCAGCCGCCCCGGGAGCCCGCAGACCCAGGTCGATCCTGACGCCGCTACTATCGTCCGCCAGATCGACGCCCTCTACCGGAGTGATTCGAGCGAGGCTCTAGTGGAGATGGAGATCGTCACCCCCCACTGGCAGCGGACTCTGCGGATGAAGGCTTGGAGCTTGGGAATGGACAAGACGTTCATCCGGATTCTCGAGCCGAAGAAGGAGGAGGGCATCAAGACTCTCCGCATCGGCAACGAGATGTGGAACTATCTGCCCAAGATCAATAAGGTCATGAAGATCCCTCCTTCGATGATGATGAGCTCCTGGATGGGCTCCGACTTCACCAATGACGACCTCGTCAAAGAATTCACCTTTCTCGAATCCTATCATTTCGAACTCGTCACTCCCGATGCGCCGGAAGAAGGCCTTGTCTATATCAAGTGCGTTCCCAGGGAAGGACTTCCCATCGTCTGGGGCCATGTCCTCATCGCCGCCCGGCGGATAGATGCCATGCCCGTCTGGGAGAAATATTTCGATGAAAAGGGAACCCTTGTCAGGGAGATGTTGTTCAAGGAGGTCAAATCCTTCGGGAGCCGCCGCATTCCTGCGGTCATGGAATTGATTCCCCGGACAAAAAAGGGTCAGAAAACCGTACTGCGTTATCTCGAAGCGCGATTCGACGTCGGGCTCGACCCGGATATTTTCACCCTGCGGAACCTCCGCGGAGGGATCTAGGCATGCTGACGCTCAAGATGGCCTTCCGGAATATCCTCCGGCAGAAACGCCGGACCATGTTTACCGGTTTGAGCATCGTCGGCGGTTTCACCCTGGCCGTCATCTTTATCGGCTGGGCGGACGGAAGCTACAACAACATCATCGACCAGTTTACCCGCAACCGGCTCGGGCACATCCAAATCCATGAAAAAACCTACCTGGACCGGCCGTCCCTCTATAAGACCATCGATGCGGGGCAGAGAATCGGGACCATCCTTGAACAGGCTGATGCCGTCGAATCCTGGGCGCCGCGGGTTTACGGAGCCGGACTGGCGGCTTTCGGCGAGAAAAGTGCCGGAGTCCAGATCATCGGGCTGGATCCCCAAAGAGAAAATGCCACGACCCACTTCGACAGAAAAATCGTCCAGGGGCGGAGTTTTTCCGCTCTCCGGGCCGGGGAAGTCGTCCTGGGCAAGGGTTTGGCTGAGATCCTGCAGACGAAAACCGGGGACCGGGTCGTCCTGGTTTCCCAGGCAGCGGACGGCTCCATCGCCCAGGACCTCTACCTCCTCGTCGGAATCGTCGCGACGGGCGACGACCTGAGCGACCGGATGTCTTTTTTCCTGCCCCTGGGTACGGCCCAAGATTACCTTGTCCTGGGTGACCGCCTGCATGAGATCGCCGTCGTCGTCGACCGGCTCAGCCGGGTGAACATGATCGCCGCGACGCTCTCCGGGCTCATCGCTGACCCCGCCCTGTCGGTCGATCCCTGGCAGGTATTCGCCCGGTCATTCTACGAAGCCATGCGGGCGGACAAAGCGGGTATGTGGGTCATGCTGGTCATCATCGTCGTCATCGTCGCCGTCGGCGTCCTCAACACGGTCCTGATGTCGGTGCTCGAAAGGAGGCGCGAATACGGTCTGCTCAAGGCTGTCGGGACAAAGCCCCGACAGATCGTCCGTCTGGTCCTTCTCGAAATCATGGTTTTGTCATTGATCGCGATGACCGTCGGCGCTGGACTGGGATTAGGCGCCAACGCCATCCTGTCCAAACACGGAGTCAAATTCAGTTCGGGCCTCACCTATGGAGGCATGGTCTTCGACACCATGAAGTCCGAGATCAACCTGCGGAGCTTCGTCATTCCCGCCTTCACCGTCCTCATCAGCGCCGTCCTGGTCAGTCTATTCCCGGCCGTAAAGGCCGCCCGAACGGAGGCGGCCAAAACCATGAGGATGCACTAGGAGACCGCCATGGGATTCACCTTGAAGCTGGCCTGGCGGAACATATTTCGCAACAAGCGCAGGACCTTCATCGCCGGCATCGCCATCGGCGTCGGCCTGGCCACGCTGATCTTCACCGACGCCCTCATTTTGGGAATGAAGGCCAATATGATCCACTCGGCCACGGCGGCTTATTCCGGTGAAGGCCAGATTCACCGGCAGGGTTTTCGGCTCACCCAGGACGTGGGAAAAACGATCAACGGCCCCGCCGAGGTCATCGCCGGGTTGGAGAAGGAGGAAACGGTCGAAGCCTTCACCCGCCGGGCCATGAGCTTCGGCATGATCACTTCTCCGGCCAACGTCAGTTCGGTCCTGTTCGTCGGCCTCGACCCGGAGAGCGAAAGACCCCTTTCTCATATCGACGACAACATCCAGAAGGGAAATTTTTTCTCCGGGCCGGAGGCCCGGGATATCGTCATCGGCAGCGAACTGGCCGACCTTCTCGAGGTCTCCTTGGGAGACCGGGTGGTGGTCACCGTCTCCCAGGCCGGGAGCGGATCTCTGGCCCAGGATATGTTCAGGGTTTCGGGGATCTATCACTTCAACATCAAGGAAATGGACGGCGGTTTCGCCTTTGTCCGCCTGGAAAAAGCCCAGGAGATGCTGGGCATCGGAACGGGCGTTCACGAGATCGCCATCAAGTTCCGTTCCCTTGAGTTTGCCGCCGAGGACAACACCTCGTTCTGGGAGAAGTACTCGGTCAACGGCAATGAAGCGGTCAGCTGGATGGTCCTTCTCCCCCAACTCAAGGCCGTCCTCAACATGGTCTGGATCTCGCTCATTTTCATGGCCGTCCTCCTTTTCGGCATCGTCGCCTTCGGGATCATCAACACGCTGTTCATGTCCCTTTACGAGCGGATGTTCGAATTCGGGGTCATCCGGGCGGTCGGTACCCGGCCGGGCGGCGTCCGGCGGCTGGTGGTGTTCGAGGCCGGCGCCCTGGCCGTCTTGAGCATCGCCATGGGAACTCTGCTCGGCCTGATATTGACGCTCATCGTCATGAAGACCGGCATCGACTATCGCGGCATCGAGTTCGCCGGAACGACATT
Organism: Candidatus Desulfaltia sp.; assembly: GCA_035528895.1. Lineage (GTDB taxonomy): Bacteria > Acidobacteriota > Aminicenantia > Aminicenantales > UBA8522 > UBA8522. The sequence goes on along the minus strand of DATKXS010000172.1, from coordinate 943 downwards.
TTACGAAATGCTCTATCCTGAACTTCATCTTCAGCAGTTCCTCATCTATCCGGCGGCCGTATTCTTGTTCACCCTGCTGGTGGGCCTCTATCCGGCGGGGGTCGCCGCCCGGATGTCGATATCCGATGCTCTCCGAAAAAGCCTCTGAAGGAGAATGAGATGCGAAACGGCAAGGAACGGCTTATTGTCGCCGAAGACGTCAAGAAGGAATTCCGTGATAACGACATCGTCGTCGCCGCCGTTCGGGGCATCGACCTGACCGTCGAGACAGGAGAATTCACGGCTGTCGTCGGCCCTTCGGGATCGGGCAAGACGACCTTCCTCAATCTCATCTCCGGCCTGGAGCAGCCGACCTCCGGAAAGGTCTGGTTGAAAAACCAGTTGGTCTCCAAGATGAGCGGCCGGGAGCTGGCGGATTTCCGGCGCGACCATATCGGCTTCATTTTCCAAGCTTATAACCTGATCCCGGTGCTGACGGTCGAGGAGAACATCGAATATATCATGCTTCTTCAAGGCGTGGCCAAGGAGGACCGCCGCGAGCGCGTCCGGAAGATTCTTGCCGAGATCGATATGGAAGGGTTCGAAAAGCGTTTCCCGCCGAAAATCTCCGGAGGTCAGCAGCAGCGCGTGGCCATCGCCCGGGCCATGGTCTCGCGCCCCGAGCTGATTCTGGCGGACGAACCGACCGCCAATCTCGACTCCCAAACCGGCGCCGCGCTCCTCGACATGATGCGCGGGCTGAACCGAAAGACGGGCATGGCCTTTCTCTTCTCCACCCACGACCCGATGGTCCGGGAACGGGCGGACCGGGTCATTACCCTCAAGGACGGCCGTGTCGTCAAAGACGAGCGGAGGACCGTGAATTGAGAACAAGGGCGAGTGTTCTGGCCATTCTGGCCGTTCTGATCCTCCAGGCCTGGCCGGCCGGGGCCGGTGATCGCCT
>DATKXS010000171.1:0-12643 GCA_035528895.1 Candidatus Desulfaltia sp. | reverse complement strand
ATTGATATGCCATATGGAATGGGTCGCGGTGGATGGTTTGGCTGGCCGCACGGGGCTTACTGGGCGGGATGGCATCCCGGATTCCATCCTTGCTATTGGTCGCCCTTCTACCTGCCGAGCAGGGAAGAGGAAAAGGCCATGCTCGAAGGGCAGGCTGAAGCTCTGGAAGTAGAGCTCCGGCAGATCCGGGAGAGGCTCGAAGAATTGAAAAAAGTGAAAAAGGCAAAAGAGGAGAAAAAGAAATGAGAAACAGGCACAGGAGGATGTACGAGCTCACCGGCCTGCCGGGCTGGATGCGCTTCGGTTATTCGCCCGGCTGGATGGGGCGGAGCCCTTCGGGGCTCGGCCCATGCGCCCAATATCTGACGTCCGGCAGATGGCCTACCCCCCAGATGGACCAGGCCTGGCAGCAGGGGCAGGTCCCGTTTTCGCCGGCACCTGGTTTCCCGATGCCCGGATTCGCCACTCCCTATGATCCCTGGGGGGCAGCCGAGGTGACGCCGGAACAGGAGCTCAATTTTCTGAAGGCGGAAGCCCAGCAGGTCCGGGATGAACTGAATGCAATCGAAGAGAGAATCCAAGAGCTCGAAAGAGAGGAGAAATGAAGATTGCCGTCTCCGCTTCTTCCCCCGTCTTGGAGAGTCCTGTGGACCCCAGGTTCGGTCGCTGCCCTTATTACCTGATCGTCGATCCTGAGACCATGGAGTTTGAGGCCGTGGAAAACCCTCACGTCGGCGCTTCCAGCGGGGCGGGGATCCAGGCCGCGCAGCTCGTGGCTCAAAAAAACGTTGAGGCCGTCCTGACAGGAAGCTGCGGGCCGAATGCTTTCCAGACTCTGAAGGCGGCCGGCGTAAAGGTCATTGTCGGCGTCACTGGAACCGTCTCCGAGGCCGTCCGAAAATACGCTTTCGGGAGTGAACTCCGGGAGGCGAACGGTCCTGACGTCCCCACCCATTACGGGATGGGAGCGGGAGCCGGCACCGGCAGAGGCAGAGGGAGGGGGATGGCCGGGTCGCAGGGAAGGGGATCGCCCGGACCGTTCTTTCCCCCAAATTGGCCCGGTCAGGCTCCGGGACCCGGTCGGATGTCGCCGGAGGAAGAGCTGGAAGGGCTGAAAAAACAGACCGAGGACCTTCGCCGCCACATGGATCGCGTTTCCGAGATAATCGCCGCCCTGGAAAAGAAGAGAAAATAGCCCGTCTCTTTGATGAGGCGAATCGAACCGCCGTAACAGAAGGACGCAGAGGAGTTGCAGATGAAGATTGCCATTTCAACCGACAGCGGGTTTGTCTCCGCTCATTTTGGACGCTGCCCGACCTATACGATCGTTGATATCCAAGACGGACGGGTCCTGGCCCGTCAGGAAATCCCGAACCCCGGGCATCAACCCGGCTTTCTCCCTCAGTACCTGTCGGAGAGAGGGGTCGGTGTCATCATCGCCGGAGGGATGGGCCCCCGTGCCCAGGGTCTTTTCGCCGAAAAGAATATCCAGACGCTGATCGGTGTTCAAGGCCCGGTCGATGAGGTGATCGAGAAGTTCCTCCGGCAAGAGCTAGAAGCCGGGCAGGATTTGTGCGATCACGGGCATCATCAGGAAACGTCCTTCCGTCATGAGGAGTCTCCCGAAAAGGTCGAGGCGGGAACGCCCATCGAGGGGAAGATTTGTGTGACCGCCAAGGGGCCGGACCTGGAGGCGGAGATCGATCCCAATTTCGGCCGGGCGGCTTATTTTCTGATCGTCGACTCGAAAACCCTGGAGTTCAAGTCCTTTGAGAATCCTCACTCCCAGGCCGGCCACGGCGCGGGCATTCAGTCCGCCCAGTTTGTCGCCGGCCAGGGAGTTTCGGCCGTCCTGACCGGACAGGTCGGGCCGAATGCCCGGCAAGTCCTCGACTCCGCCGGCATCCGAGTCATCAGCGCGGAAAAATGCACTGTTCGCGAAGCCCTTTCCTGGCTCCAGAGAAGATAATCCGTGGCCGCGAAAGAAAAAGAAGAAGATGTCAAAGTCTCAAAGACGCTGGCCCGGATCAGGAACAGGATTCTGGTTTTCAGCGGCAAGGGCGGCGTCGGGAAAAGCACGGTGGCGGCCAACCTGGGATTGGTCCTTTCCCTTAGAAACAGGAAGGTCGGTCTCCTGGATGTGGACATCCATGGTCCCAACCTGGCCAAGATGCTCGGGGTCGAAGACAAGAAACTGGAGATCTCGTCCGATGCGATCAAGGCCGTCCAGATCAACGAAAATTTAAAACTCGTCTCCATGTCGTTTCTTATCCAGGATCCGGACATGCCGGTGATCTGGCGGGGGCCGATGAAGATGAAGGTCATTCAGCAGTTTCTCGGGGACGTGGACTGGGGCGACCTGGATTGGCTGGTCATCGATTCCCCGCCCGGCACCGGCGATGAGCCCCTGTCCGTCGCCCAGCTGATCCCCGCTACGGGAGCGATCATCGTGACGACGCCCCAGGAAGTCTCCGTCCTGGATTCGCGGAAGGCCGTGATTTTTGCCATGAAGCTCAACCTGAAGATCCTGGGCATCGTCGAGAACATGAGCGGCATGAATTGTCCCCACTGCGGCCGGAAGATCGACCTTTTCAAGAGGGGCGGCGGCGAGCGGGCCGCCGCGGAGTTGAACGTCCCCTTTCTCGGAAGGATCCCGGTCGATCCCCGGATCGTCATCTCCGGGGACGAGGGAAAGCCCTTCGCCGTCCATCAGCCTGATTCCGAGGCGGCCAGAGCTTTCCAGGGGATCGTGGACAAGATCTTGAACGACAAGGCGTCTTGAGAATGAAGAGGAGGAGACGATCGTGAAGAAAATCGGCATCATTATCTGTGGACGCTATCAGACCTGCGGCGGGGGGAAATGCTTCCGGGCCGTGCGCGAGCGGGTGGGCGGATTCGCCCGCTATCCCAAGGACGAACCCGTCGAGGTGGTCGGCTACTCCTACTGCGGCGGATGCCCGGGCGGGAATATCGAGTACGTCCCGGAAGAGATGAAAAAGAACGGGGCCGAGGTCGTTCATCTGGCCACCGGACTGGTCGTCGGATACCCCCCCTGCCCCCGCATCCGTCAGTTCAAGGAATTTATTGAAAAACGCTATGGCCTTCCCGTGGTGGTCGGCACTCATCCCATTCCTCTGAAATACCTGGAGGTGCACAGCCGGCTGCCTTTCTGGAAAAATGCGAACATGGAGGAGCTGGCCGGCGACCTCATGAAGGAAGACAGAGCGGTCATGGCATCTTATAATTGAAGGAGGTTAAGATGCAAGGAAGAGGACAAGGAAAAGGACAAGGACAGGGAAGAGGACGGGGCGGCGGCCTCGGCCGGATGGGAGGACAGGGGCTCGGGCTGGGCGGTTCGTGCGTTTGCCCCTCCTGCGGGGCCCGGGTTCCGCACAAGAGGGGGGTGCCCTGCGTCCAGATGACCTGTCCCAAATGCGGGGGAAAACTGGCTCGAGCCGTTTGACCTTTCAGTTCTATGCCCATATACGAATACAGATGCCGGGATTGCGGCCGGGTGATGGAGGTCCTGGCCCGGTCGACACACCCGGACCCGGAATTAGCCTGCGGTCACTGCCGGAGCCGGAACCTGGGAAAGTTGATCTCCTTACCCGCGGCCGTAGTCATGGGTTCATCCTCTCCGAAGGGAAAAACCTGCTGCGGAAAAGACGAGCGCTGTGACGTGCCGCCCTGCTCCTCCGGCGGAACCTGCCGGCGGGATTGAACCCGCCTTGAATACGAGGCTGGATTGTTAGGGAAAATACCATTCAGGAGGATTGCGTGACCAAAAAGAACGACGATCTCTTCACCGCGGTGATTCATGCCGGCCAGCATCCCGATCCCCTTTTCCGCGGCGTTTCCGTTCCCATCTATCAGTCGTCCACATTCGCCTTCAAGAGCGCCGAGCAGGGAGCCGCCCTGTTCCAAGGCCGGGAGGAAGGCTATATCTACACCCGGATCGGCAACCCGACGACAAAAGCCCTGGAAGATTGCGTGGCCATTCTCGAAAAAGGCTGCGGTGGGCTGGCCACGGCCTCGGGAATGGCGGCCATTTCCACGACTTGCCTGGCCTTTCTCGATCGCGACTCGCACCTCATCAGCACCGATGCGGTCTACGGCCCCTCCCGGACGGTCGTGGAGAATGAACTGTCCAGGTTCGGCGTCCAGGCGGACTTCGTCGACACCTCCGACATCGAGAAGATCAAGAAAAGCCTTCGGCCGAACACCCGGGTGCTTTTCGTGGAGACTCCGGCCAACCCGACCATCGTCCTGACCGATATCCAGGCTTGCGCCGCGCTGGCCAAGGAGAAAGGGATCATCCTCGTCGTCGACAACACCTTCTCCAGTCCCATCCTCCAGAATCCATTGGAATTAGGAGCGGATGTGGTTATCCACAGCCTGACCAAGTTCCTCAACGGCCACAGCGACGTCGTCGGCGGGATGATCGTGGCCAGAGAAGAGAGCCGCTTCAAGCGCCTGCGCAAAGTCCTGACCCTGATGGGCGGGACCATCGACCCCCACCAGGCCTGGCTGGTTCTCCGCGGGGTCAAGACGCTGGCTCTGCGGGTGGAAAAAAGCCAGGACAACGCCATGAAGCTGGCCCGGTTCCTGGAAGCTCATCCGAAGGTGAGCTGGGTCAACTATCCCGGCCTGGAAAGCCACCCCCAGCACGCCCTGGCCAAACGGCAGATGAAGGGTTTCGGCTCGATGCTCTGCTTCGGGCTCAAGGGCGGGTTCGAGGCCGGAAGGAGAATGATCAATGCGGTCAAGCTCTGCACTTTGGCCGTTTCCCTGGGGGGAGTCGAGAGCCTGATCCAGCACCCGGCCAGCATGACTCATGCCGGAGTGTCCGAGGAAGAAAGGAAGGCCGCGGGGATCAGCAACGACCTGATCCGCCTGTCGGTGGGCTGCGAGGGCTACGAGGACCTGAGGGAGGATCTCGATCAGGCCTTGAATCAGGCGAAATAGGGGCGAAAAAAATAAGGAGCGGACGGAGTTCATCATTGATCATCTCTGTGGCCAGCGGAAAGGGCGGAACGGGCAAGACGACCGTGGCCGTCAACCTGGCGCTGGCCCTTCAGCCCGACCACCCCGTTCAGTTTCTGGACTGCGACGTCGAGGAGCCGAACGCCCATTTTTTCCTGAAGCCTCGAATCGAGGAGAGCCGGGAGGTCTTCACGCCCATCCCCGAGATCGACGACAGCCTCTGCACCTATTGCGGCCGCTGCGCCGAGGTCTGCGCCTACAATGCCCTGGCGGTCGTCAAGGGTGCTGTCCTCGTCTTCTCCGAGCTCTGCCACGGCTGCGGCGCCTGCAGCCTTCTCTGTCCGGAGAAGGCGATCCGGGAGACCGGGAAACGGATCGGCGTCATCGAATCCGGCCGGGCCGAAGACATCCGGTTCGTCCACGGCCGGCTGGATGTCGGCCAGGCCATGTCCCCACCGCTCATCCGGGCTCTCAAAAAAAGGATGGACCCTAGCCTGACCGTCGTCATCGACGCGCCGCCGGGGACGAGCTGCCCCGTTATCGAGTCCCTGAAGCACAGCGAATTCTGTCTACTCGTCACCGAGCCGACGCCTTTCGGTCGGCACGACCTTGAACTCGCGGCCGGCGCGGCGAAAGAGATGAAGATCTCCTGCGGGGTCGTGATCAACAGGGCATCCCTGGGAAGCGGAGACGGGGAGGTCCGGGATTTCTGCGCTCGGGAGGGGCTTCCCGTCCTGATGACCATTCCCTTCGACCGGAAGATCGCCGAGGCCTACTCGCGAGGGCAGACCGTTCTGGAAGCGTTCCCGGCCTACCGGGCGGCTTTTCTGGGGTTGTTCGAAAACGTCGGGAAGCTTTTGTCATGAAACAGATCGTCGTTATCAGCGGAAAGGGCGGTACCGGAAAGACGGTCATGTCGGCCTGCTTTGCCTCTCTAGCGCGGAACGCTGTCATGGCCGACGTCGACGTCGATGCCGCTAACCTCCATCTTCTCCTCCAGCCGGAAATTCAGGAACGGCACGTTTTCAGGAGCGGCCAGAAAGCCCGAATTGACGCGGAGAAATGCACCGGCTGTGGACTTTGCCTGCCGGTCTGTCGATACGACGCCCTCTCCGAAGACAGGGAGGGCAAAGTCGTCGTGGAACCCCTCTCCTGCGAAGGATGCGGGGTTTGTTTTCATATCTGTCCTGAACAGGCCGTCGAAATGGAAACCCAGGTTGCGGGCGAATGGTATGTTTCCACGACAAAGTACGGTCCCTTCGTGCATGCCCGGCTGGGCATCGCCGAGGAAAACTCGGGAAAGCTCGTCACCGAGGTCCGGAAGAAGGCCCGGCAGATCGCCGAAAGGGAGAAGCGCGATCTGATGATCATGGACGGGGCGCCCGGGATCGGCTGCCCCGTCATCGCCTCGTTGACGGGGACGGACCTGGCCCTTGTCGTGACCGAGCCGACGCCCTCCGGTCGGCACGACATGGAGAGAATCGTGGACTTGGCGCGGCACTTCAACATCCGGGCGGCCTGCTGTATCAATAAATTCGATCTCAATCTGGAGAATTCCGAAGACATCGAAAGATGGTGCAGGGAACAATCGATTCCCGTAGCGGGGAAGATAGCCTTCGACGCGGCCGTTCCGGAGTCTGTCGTCCGAGGTGTCCCCTATGTGGAATACACCTCGAACTCATCCACGAATGATATCCGCAGGATGTGGTCTTCCTTGCTGGAACTTATCAGCTGAGGGAGGAGGCATTTGGGCATGAAAGAATCGGACTGGAGATACATCGTGGACGCGCTTCTCTTCATCTGCCTGGTCGGGATGGCCTTCATCGGCATCCTCTTGGGCCTCGTCATTTCGGAGGGCCCGGCCTCTTCCGGGGGTTCGAAATACTTCCTGGGGCTTCACCGCCATCAGTGGGGAGACCTCCATGCTTATCTGTCCATCGCCTTTGTCGTCTTGATGGCCGTCCATCTTGTCCTCAGTTGGAAGTGGATCAAGGCCAAAACACGGCAGATTTTTAAGAGAGGATCGGCGCCGGCTCTGCTATCGATCGCCGCGCTCCCCTTCGGCCTTCTTCTTCTTTTTTGGTTGATCACCCCCAAAGATGCCGATATCTTCCGTTCCTACGGCGTCGGCGCCGGAGAGGGCCAGAGGACTCAGTGGGTCCAGCCGCGCGAGGCGCCGCCCCCGGTTGCGGGGCCGGTCCGGCAGGACGACATCCGCGCCACGGAAAAACCCGCTGTGCCGGACGTCACCCCGGAGCATTTCCGGGACAAAGAACACCACGCCCAGGTCGGCTCTATCACCATTACGGGTCAGCAGACGCTTCACGACCTCGAAAACGCCACGGCCATTCCGGCGAGCGAGATCATCAAGAGAATAGGTCTTCCGGAGCGAACCTTGGTGGATGAGACCCTGGACCGCCTCCGCCGGCTTTACGGATTCGAGATTCAGGACGTCAGGAATCTTGTGGCCCGGCTTCTCAAAGAAAGGGAATCGGGTTTGAATTGAATCAGTGGGAGATCCTGCTTAAGATATGGCCGCATCGCCGCAGCGAGAATGAATGAAATGAGTGAAGACGACGAAATCGAAAAATTCACCCGCGAACTGCAGGATCAGATCATGGCGGATATCAGGCGGACCTACAGCCCCGCCGTGGTCGAACGTTGGCAGAACCCGCAGAATTTAAGAACCCTCGAAAACCCCGACGGCCGCGCCCGGGTGCAGGGAGTTTGCGGGGATACCATGGAAATGTCCGTGAGGGTGAAGGATGAGACGATCACCGAATGCGCCTTCCAGACCGACGGCTGCGGAACGACGATTGTCTGCGGCAGCGTGGCCACGGAGCTGGCCGTCGGGAAACCGCTCATCGAGGCCCTGGGCGCGGTGAGCGCGGCCGAGATCCTGAAGGTCTTGGGAGGACTCCCCGAGTCCGACGTGCACTGTGCTCAGCTGGCCGCCGAGACGCTCCGTAGGGCCTTGGCGGATTACCTTCACCAGAAAAACTCTCCCTGGAAAAAGAACTATCGAAAGACATAGAAAGGAGACTCCGATGAAGTGGACTTCGACATTGATACTCTTATGTGTGGTCGTTCTGGTCTTAGGCATGTTTTCGGGGATGGATAGCGCAGCGCGGGACAAAGGCCTATCGGACCGGTCCCTTCGCTTCACCATCCTTTATGACAACTATCTCCATAAGGAAGGGACCAAGCCGGACTGGAGGTTCTCCTGCCTCATCGAGGGAACGGAAAAAACCATCCTCTTCGACACGGGAACTCAGCCCCAGATACTGATGCACAATGTCGACGCACTGGGCGTCGACCTGAAAAAGGTGGACCAGATTATCATCAGCCATGACCACGGCGATCACACGGGCGGCCTCAGCGCCGTCCTGGAGAAAAATCCCGAGGTCACGGTCTTCTTTCCGATTTCTTCCCCACCGGAATTCGGGCGCCGGGTGGAAAGCTACAAGGCCGAGGCCCGGACCGTCGATGAATCCATCCAGATCTGCCGGGATGTCTATCTCACGGGCGAGATGGGAGACGAGATCAAGGAGCAATCACTGATCATTGACACACCCGAAGGGCTCATTGTCGTCACGGGCTGCTCCCATCCGGGCATCGTCACTATCCTTAAGCGCGCCCGGGACATCCGCGATAAGCCGATTCGCCTTGTCTTCGGCGGTTTTCACCTGGGAAGAAAGTCAGACGCCGAGATGCAGGAGATCATCGCCGCTTTCCAATCCCTGAAAGTCGAAAAATGCGGGGCCACCCACTGCACCGGCGACACCCAGATCGCCATGTTCAAGGAAGCGTTCGGCGAAAATTATGTTCCCATGGGAACAGGGAGAATCATCGAGGTCGCCGATTTTTATTCGCCATCGGGACGATCGATAACCAGGGCATCGGCCGCGATCTCACAGACGGTCTTGATCTCGATCGGCAGTTTGTAGTGCTTCTTCAGCTCCATGAGCTGGTCGATGCAGTTGTGGCAGGGCGTTGCGACGACCTGAGCGTTGGCCGTTTTGATCTGGTCCGCTTTAGTCTTTCCGGCTTCGATCCGGCGCTTGGCAAAGCTGGTCATGGCGAGCTGGCCGCCCCCTCCGCCGCAGCAGTAGTTCTTCTCGCGGTTGGGATGCATCTCGATGAAATGGAGGACAGAATGCCTGAGGATGTCCCGTTGTTCCTCGACGACGCCTCCCAGGCGGACCAGGTTGCAGGGATCGTGGAGGGTGAAGAGCTTCGGGTTCTTCGAAGGGTCGAGCCGGATCCGCCGCTCCCTGATGTATTCGGCCACCAGCTGGAGGATGCTGCGAACCGGGATGCCGGCCTTTCGGCTCAGCCATTCCGGCGCCTCCCAGCGGTTGGAGTTGAATCCGTGGCCGCACTCGGCCAGGACGAGCTCGCGGCAGCCGAGCTCTTCCGCAGCCTGGAGAAGCCGGCCCGAGATGATCCTGGCGGCCTCGTCGTCTCCGTTGTAGAGCCCATAGTTGGTGACATCGAAATTGGCGCTGGAAAAGGTCCAGTCCTCATCCGCGGCATAGAAGATCTTGCCGGCTGCGGAGATCGACAAGGGAAAGAACATCGCTTCCCGGGGGTTGATGGTATAGAGGATTTTCGCACCCTTTCGGTCGACGGGCAGACGGGCTCGGGGATCACCCACCTCGTTTTGAAGCTCTTCCTCCAACCAGGCCACTGTCTCCAGCCAGTTCTCCTTGGAGATCCCCATATTGTTGCCGGTCCGGATCGCCGTATCCACCGTCGACTGGAGTCCGGGGGGAACGAGTCCGCCGGCGGCCAGGGCGGACCGGGCGGCCCGGATGAGGGCGAAGATATTAATGCCCATGGTGCAGCTCAGGGAACATCGGCCGCACATTGTGCAGCGGCCGAACAGAGAATCGACCCATTCCCTGATCATTTCCCGGCTCAGGGCTCTGGCCCCGGCGAATTTGGGCAGCTTCCTCCCTAGAAGAGAGAAATAGTTTTTGAAGACCTGGTTCACCAGGTCGAGCTTGGCCGCCGGCATCGCTTCCGGGTCCCCCGTAGCAAGATAGTAGTGGCAGGAATCGGCGCAGAGGCCGCAGTGGACGCAGGAATTCAGGTAGGCGGCGGCATCGGCGTCTAGCTTTTCCCGGAAAACTTGCAGGATCTTCTCGAAGTCCTCTTGGCTGAGGGATTGAATCTTCTCCTGGACAGGGTCGGACAGAGCCGCCGGTCCTTTCATGATAAAATCTCAAGCCTCGGCGGCCGCTTTCGAGGAAGCACACCGCGCCTTCCGAAATAAGAGCCGAAGAGAAGCCGGCTGTAGAAGAAGAAAAAGCAGTGGCGGATTTTTCCCAGCGGCATGTAGAGAAAGGTCAGAATGGCCAGGATGAAGAAAACGGGCTCGGCAGCGGCGATAAGGGAGGAGAGAAGACCGGAAAGGACAAAGCCATCGACGAGCAGGTTGGAGGCGTAATCATCGGGACAGCTGATGTATCGCATCCGGGGTTGGACCGCTCGCTTGAGGAGAAGACCCGCGCCCGAGAGAAAACCGGCGGCCAAAAAGAATCGGAAGACCGTGACGGCCGCTTCCGGGGGACGGATTTCGGCCGCCAGGAAAAGAACGGACAAAATGGCGGCGAAGACTCCGGCATGGTAGATCATACCGGCGACGTAGGTCGGCAGGTGCCTGGCCGCGCTTTCCTTTTCCCAGGGGAGCATGCCCCGGCCGAGGGCGTAGGCCATACCCTGCCACCGCTTTCCCTCGGCCCGGGAGTGGAGGCGGCGCCGGCCGAAGGACAGAGTCTGAAGAACCAGGACGGTGAGCAGAACAAGAGAAACAAAGAAAGCAACAAAGACGCTGTATCTCAAAAGGCTCATGATTACCGGCTCGAAGAATGCCTTTGAAACACGATAGTATAGCATATCCAGTCAAAATCCTTGGCTCGATATTTCCGTGGTCTTCCAGCGGGCATCGGAAAGACGGCGGTGCGATCGTTTGACCCTGTTCAAGTCCTGTGCTATAAGCGGACAAGATCCTTCCGGAAAGGAGACACCCATGAAAAAATTCTCGCTGGTATTCATCACCACCCTGGTCCTTGTTTTTCTCACGATCGGGATCTCGGCTGACAGAGCCGATCGAGACGTCGGCCTGCTGGATCAAGAGCCGTTCGAGTCCTGCACCAGCATCATCGTCGGCAAACTGGCCTCGGCGGACGGCTCGACGATGACCTCGCACTCCTGCGACAGCACTACGGACAGGACATGGATCAACGTCGTTCCCCACATGAAGCACAAACCTGGGGACATATGCGTGGTCTATCACAACCCGAAAGAGACGAGGGCGCCGGACGACAAGAACCGCCTCCCCAGCGGCGAGATCCCGCAGGTCCCGGAGACCTACGCTTATATCAACACCGCCTACCCTGTTATGAACGAGCACCAGCTGGCCATCGGTGAAACCACCTTCGGAGGCAAAAGAGAGCTCCGGAGCAAGGAAGGGATCATCGACTGCCCGGAGCTCTACCGTCTCATCCTGGAGAGGGCCCGGACCGCCCGGGAAGCGATCAAGATCGCCGACGTACTGACTCAAACGTACGGCTATAATGATTATGGAGAGAGCTTCACTTTTGCCGATCCCCAGGAAACGTGGCACTTCGAGATCCTGGGCCCCGGCGCGGGGAAAAAGGGCGCGGTCTGGGCGGCGGTGCGCATCCCCGACGACCATGTCGGCGTCTCCGCCAACGCCAGCCGGATCCGGCAGATCAACCTCCAGGACCCGGATAACTACCTGGCCTCGGCCAACGTCTATTCGCTCGCCCAGGAGATGGGCTGGTGGGATCCGGCGAGCGGGGAACCCTTTGAATTCTGCTATGCCTACGCCTCCCGGCAGAGCATGGGCAGCCGGCGGCGTGAGTGGCGGGTCCTGAGCCTTCTGGCGCCGTCGCTCAAGCTCGACCCCAACGGCGAAAACTTCCCGTTTTCCGTCAAGCCGGAGAAAAAATTGACGGTCAAGGATGTCCTGGGGATTTTCCGGGATACCTATCAGGATACTTCCTATGACATGACCAGGACTTTGATCACGGTCAACCGCGAGGGGAAGGCTGCCAAAAGTCCGGTGGCCCACCCGTTTATGAACCGGGAGATGATGGAGCTCCTGAAGGTCCAACCGGAGCGAACCATCTGTTGCAAGAGGGCGACCTACCTCCAGATCACCCAGTCGCGCAGCTGGCTTCCGGATGCGATAGGCGGTGTCGTTTGGCTGGGATATGACAACCCTGCCACCACCCCCCACACGCCCTTTTACTGCGGCATCAGCCGTATGCCCGACTCCTACATGGTGGACAGCCGGCCAGGGTACCGCCGGGATTGTGCCTGGTGGGCGTTCCGGAAAGTGAGTCAGTTGGCCCTTTTCCGCTGGCAGCCGATGAGCCAAACGATCGCCAAGGTCTGGTCGCCGATCGAGGAGAAAGCCTTCACCGACCAAGCCCAGATCGAAGAAGAAGCCGGGCGTCTCTACAAGCAGAGCCCGGCCAAGGCGCGGGAATTTTTAACAAATTACAGTGTTAAGATAGCCGAAGAGGCCGTCGCGGCCTACTGGAAGCTGGAAGAGGATCTCTGGGGGAGCTTCACCCAGTATTTTTGATATTATAGAAGTCCTGATTTTCATAGAGACGGTCGAATG
>DATKXS010000170.1:0-6818 GCA_035528895.1 Candidatus Desulfaltia sp. | reverse complement strand
TCGGCCTGGGACTGGTGCTCACCACTCAGAACCCTGTGGACCTGGATTACAAGGGTCTGGCCAATACGGGGACCTGGTTCATCGGGCGCCTGCAGACCGAGAACGACAAAAAGCGCCTCCTCGACGGCCTGGCCGGAGTCGGCGGGAACATCGATCTGGACCAGGTCTCTGATCGGATCAGCGGGCTCAAGAAGCGTGTTTTCCTGATGCATAATGTCCACGAAGACAAGCCGGTGCTGATGAACACCCGTTGGACGATGTCCTACCTCCGGGGTCCCTTGACCCGCCAACAGATCAAACGGGTCATGGATAAGAAGAAGGTCGAGGTGGCGCCGGCGGCGGCGGAAACCCCCGGGCTTGCGGCTCGCGCGGTGGCTGCTCCCGTGGCCGTTTCACCCGGTATGCGGCCGCTGCTTCCGGCCGGAGCCAGAGAGTTTTTTCTCCCGGTCGTTCATCGGCCGGCGGCTCCCGGACGCCTGGTCTATCATCCTTCGGTGGCCGCCTTGGGCCAGGCGGCGATCTTCGATAACAAGTTGGGCCTCTCAAGTTCCGAGTCAATCGGGCATTGTCTTGAACTGGGGGAGGAAACGATCGGCCTGCTCTGGGACAAGGCGGCGCCCTGTGCAGTCAAGGCGGATGAGATGGCCAGAGAACCGGAAAAAGGAGCGGCCTTTCTGTCCCCGCCCGGCCGGACCGCTCAGCTCCTCAAATCGGCGGAAACGGATTACCTGGATTTTGCCTTCCGGACCATCCAATTGAGCCTGTGGAAGAGCCGGATGTTCGATGAGGTCTCGAAGCCCGGTGAGCTGGAGCGGGATTTCCGGGTCCGCCTAGGACAGCGGGTCCGGGAGAAGCGGGACGCCGAACTCGAACGATTGAGGCGCAAATATGCCGCCAAGTTCGCCACCCTCGAGAGGCAGCTCCTGACCGCCCGGCAGCGGCTCGAGCGGGAACAGGAACAGTATAAAGGGCAAATGGCTACGACTGCCATTTCCGTGGGCGCGACCATCCTGGGGTCCATCCTGGGCCGGAGGTCCGCCCAGGTCGGCCGGGCGACCACCAGCGCCCGCAGCGCCAGCCGCGCCTATTACGAGAAGATGGATATCGGGAGGGCGCGGAAGCAGGTGGAGGTAGCGCAACAAAGGCTGGCCGACCTCGAGAAACAGGTTGAGGCGGAAGCCGCCAGGATCACCAGCGCCCTGGACCCGAACACGGAAGTCTTGGAGCCGACGACACTCCGGCCGAAGAAAAAAGACATCGTGGTCGTCTGGTCCGGTCTGCTCTGGCTTCCTTACTGGCATCTGGACGATGGAAGAGTGGAACCGGGTTTCCGGGCGGCTTAGCCATAAGGCAAGTTTCTTTTGAGAGGAGGGAGTCTCATGTTCAAAGAGTTCAAGGAATTCGTCATGCGCGGGAATGTCGTCGACATGGCCGTGGGCATCATCATCGGCTTGGCCTTCGGAGCCATCGTCGGCTCCTTCGTGGCCGACGTCATTATGCCGCCGATCGGACTGCTTCTGGGGAAGGTCGATTTCTCCAACCTTTTTATCGTCCTCAAGGAAGGAACTGCGGTGGGACCCTATGCTTTCCTGGCCGCGGCCAAAGCGGCTGGCGCGGTGACCCTTAACCTCGGGCTTTTCATCAACACTATCATCAGCTTCCTGATCATCGCCCTGGCCGTTTTTGTGGTCATCCGGTCGATCAACAGGATGAAGAAAAAGGCCGAAGCCCCGGCCGCGGCTCCGACCACCAAGGAATGTCCATTTTGCTTCTCGGCCATCCCGATCAGGGCGACCCGCTGCCCCTTCTGCACGTCGAACTTGAAGGCTGATTAGAGCTACTAGAAAATCGTCGTGTCTCCGAGCAAAAGGCGTTTTCCAGAAGCATCCCCGAATACGAAATCCTCATGAAGGGCGCTGGGAGCCGCCATTTATTAATGAATTGACTTTTTCCCCCTATTTTATTCATATAAAATAAAATACAGAAACGGGCAGCAACATTTTTTGAGTATTATGCTCATCGCGGGCGCCGATTCGGTGCGCGGCGATCTCATCAACAAAATTGAGATTGCTTCGCTTCGCTCGCAAAGACAATCTTATAGCGGCCATCTTGGGATTTTCCCTCAGGGTTGCAGTCAGTTCCCGTGTTGCCTATAATAAAAAAAACGGAAACGAAAAAGAGAATGGCAGACAACAAGCTCATCCTCGGGGAAGACGTCCAGGAAACGATCGCCGCTCTCAAAGAGGTCGACATTCTCATCGGCATTCCCAGCTACAACAACTCCAAGACTATCGTCCACGTCGTCAAGGCGGTGGAGGCCGGCCTTTCCAAGTACTTTTCCAAATTTAAGTCCCTACTCGTCAACTCCGACGGTGGGTCCATGGACGGGACCAGGGATATTGTCAAGGCGACGCAGGTCGACCTCGATTCCATCCTCATCGACCAGCCGGCCGGCGGCTTCCACAAGCTGGTGACGCCCTACCACGGCATCCCGGGAAAAGGCAGCGCCTTCCGGACCGTCTTCGAGATCGCCCGGCGGCTCAACGTCCGGGCCTGCGCGGTGGTGGATTCCGACCTGAGAAGCATCACCCCGGAATGGATCGAGCTCCTGGTCAAACCCGTCCTCGAGGACGGATTTGATTACGTTTCCCCTTATTACCTCCGTCATAAATACGACGGCACGATCACAAACACGATCGTTTATCCCCTGACCAGGGCTCTTTACGGGCGGCGGATCCGCCAGCCGATCGGGGGCGATTTCGGGTTCTCCGGCCGGCTCGCTTCCTTCTACCTCGGCAAGGATGTCTGGGAGACGGACGTGGCCCGCTTCGGCATCGATATCTGGATGACGACCACGGCGGTGGCCAACGGGTTCAAGATCTGTCAGGCCTTTCTCGGGGCCAAGATCCACGACCCCAAGGACCCGGGATCCGATCTCAGCGCCATGCTCCATCAGGTCGTCAGCTCCGTCTTCAGTCTGATGGAGGAGTACCAGCCGGTCTGGCAGAAGGTCGCGGGATCGGAGCCGGTCACAACCTTCGGTTTCGTCTATGCTGTCGGCCTCGAGCCGATCCAGGTCAACCTGGACAAGATGATCGAGAAATTCCGCTTGGGGGTCAGGGAGCTGACCGATTTTTACCAGTCCTTCCTCCCCCGGGAGCAGCTCGTCTTCCTGAAATCCCTGGCCGATGAGTCAAGAGACGGCTTCCGTTTTCCCGACTCCGAATGGGTGAGGACTATCCACCATTTCGCCATGGCCTTTCACAGGAAGATAATGAGTCCGGAGCACCTCATCAAATCGCTCACTCCGCTCTACATCGGCAAGGTCGCCTCCTTTATCATCGAGACCTGGGAGAGCACGGCGGAGGAAGTCGAAAAGAGGCTGGAGGCCCTCTGCCTGGCCTATGAGAATGATAAAAGTTACCTCATCAAGAAATGGGGCGAGAAGGCCTGACTGCAGGCCGGATCGAGGAGGTCACCATGAAAAACTTCATCGATAGGATGATCGGTCAACCGTTGCAGGATTTCTACCTGAAGTTCCGGGAGTTCCTGCCCAATCTCTTCAGCGCCCTGGTCATCTTTATCATCGGCCTGCTGCTGGCCTGGGCCGTCAAGGCCGTCATTGTCCGGGTCTTCAAGCTCCTGAAACTGGACAAGCTGTTCTCCCGCCTGGGCATAACCGAATCCCTGCAGAAGATCGCCGTCAAGGACACGCCGACGAAATTCATCGGCCGGATCTTCTACTGGCTGATCGTGATCATCTTCTTCATCATCGCCCTGAACGCGCTCAAATTGCCCGCGGTCGACCAGCTTCTGGAAAGATTTCTTCTCTACCTTCCCAACGTCTTCATCGCCGCCTTCCTGCTGATCATCGGTGTCCTCATCGGGAATTTTCTGGGCCGGGCCGCCCTGATCGCTTCCGTCAATGCCGGGATCAAGCAGGCCGGCCTGCTGAGCCGGGCGGTCAAGACCATGGTCGTGCTCTTCGCCTTTGTCATGGCCATGGAACAGCTCGGCATCGGACGCCAAACCGTGCTGGCCGCCTTCACCATCGTCTTCGGCGGGCTGGTCCTGGCCCTGGCTCTGGCTTTCGGTCTCGGGGGAAAGGAGATCGCCAGGTCGTTCCTGGAGGAGAAGTCCAAGAAAGAAGAGACGGACGGGAGGAAGGACGAGATTAAACATCTCTAGCGGAAGTTATCTCAGAACCTCCGCCTTGACCAGGTTGGTCTTTCCGGGAACGCCCAGGGGAACACCCGCTGTGATGACCACCTTCTGTCCCCGTTTGGCCAGCCCGGATTTCCGGGCGGCCTGGAAAGCCCGGTCGATCATCTCATCGGTCGTCTTCAGGCCGATGGCCATGACCGGAGTTACCCCCCAGACCAGACTGAGGCGTCGATAGGTTTCGGGGAGAGGCGTCAGAGCTAAAATAGGACAAGCGGGGCGAAACTTGGAGACGAGCCGCGCGGTGAGCCCCGATTGGGTGAAGCTGATGATGGCCGCAGCCCTGATCTCTTCGGCCAGGTTGCAGGCCGAAAAGGCCACGGCTTCGGAGAGGGACTTCCCGCTTACCCCCCACCACTTGCGGATCCAGTCGGCATAAGGGAAAGCCTTCTCTGCATCCGCGACGACCCTGGCCATTATCCGGACGGACTCGACGGGAAACCGGCCGATGGCCGTCTCTTCGGACAGCATGACCGCGTCCGTTCCATCCAGGACCGCGTTGGCCACATCGGCCACCTCTGCCCGGGTCGGCCGGGGGTTTTCCACCATGCTGCGCAGCATCTGGGTGGCCGTGATCACGGGTTTCCCGCTGGCATTGGATTTGTGGATGAGCCACTTCTGGACCCGGGGCACACTCTCCAGCGGGATCTCCACGCCGAGGTCGCCCCGGGCGACCATGACGGCCTGGACGAGCGGAACGATCTCATCGATATTGTCCAGAGCCTCGTGTTTCTCGATCTTGGCGATCAGGGGGATGTCGCATTTTCTCGCCGCCATGAGCTTTTTCGCCCGCAGGATATCTTTGGCCCTCCGGACAAAAGAGAGAGCGACGTAGTCGACTTTCTGACGGACGCCGAAGGCCAGGTCCTTCTCGTCTTTTTCCGTGATGGAGGGAAGCCGCAGCGATCGGGAGGGAAGGTTGATCCCTTTGTGGGAGCTCAGAGGCCCGCCGATAATCACCCGGCAGTTGATATCCTGCGGCGTCACCCGGGCGACGCGGAGCTCGATCGCCCCGTCTCCGAGCAAGAGTGTATCTCCGCGGTGGACATTCCGGGGGAGAGCCGGGTAGCTGATAGTCACTTCCCTGGCGTCACCCCGAACCCGGCGGCGGGTCAGGGTGAAAAGTGAGCCGGGCTTGAGCATCACCGTCCCCCCGGCGACCGGACCGACCCGGATCTTGGGTCCGCCCAGGTCCTGGAGGATGGCCACAGGCCGGCCGAGCTTATCGGCAAGACGGCGGAGATGCGAGATGACTGCGGCGTGCTCGGCGTGCGTACCGTGAGAGAAATTCAAACGGGCGACGCTCATACCGGCGGTGATCAGGTCGGCCAGGATTTCAGGGGACCGGGAGGCCGGCCCGATGGTGCAGACGATCTTTGTCTTGGGCATCTATTCGTCCTTCAGCCGATTAGGACCAAGCGAAGGTCCATGACGTTTGTTAAAGTGGGGCCTGTCATCAGCAAATCGCCGAGCGGCTCGAAGAAATGGTAGGAATCATTCTCCCGGAGAGAGTCGGCCGCTTCGAGCCCCACCGCCCGGGCCCGGCCGACGGTGGCGCCGTCGGCGATCGCCCCGGCGGCATCGGTCGGGCCGTCGGTCCCGTCAGTGCCGCCGCTCAGGACGACGACATCCGCCAGCCCGTCGAGGGCGATGGCCGCGGCCAGGGCAAATTCCTGGTTGCGGCCTCCGAGCCCCCGGCCGCGGATAGTGACCGTCGTCTCTCCTCCCGAGATGAGACAGGCCGGGCGCCGGACCGGGTGGCCGCTGGCCAGGATCTCCCGGGCCAGGGCCGCGTGCATTCGGGCGATTTCACGCGTCTCGCCCTCGATGAAGGAAGAGAGGATGAGACAGTTGTATCCAGAAGCTTCGGCTTTTTCTTGGGCGGCCAGGAGGGCCTGGATATTGCTGCCGACGATCAGGTTCTGAGTGCGCCTGAAGGCCGGGTCGCCGGGCTTGGGCGTCTCCTCGACTTCGCCCCGGGCTCCCTTCTCCAGATGATCGAGGACCGCCGGGGGGATCTTGCGGGTGAGGCCGTATTTTTCGAGGACCCGCAGGCAATCGGCAAAAGTGGTGCCGTCCGGGACCGTCGGTCCGGAGGCGATGCTGTCCAGGCGGTCGCCGATGACATCGGAGAGGATGAGCGAGACGAGAGCCGAGGGGAAGGCCAGCCGGGCTAATTGTCCCCCTTTCACCTCGGAGACGTGCTTGCGGATGGAATTGATCTCCTGGATGTTGGCCCCGCTCTCAAGAAGATACTGGGTCAGCCGCCGCTTGTCGTCGAGCGTCAGGCCCGGCGCCGGCGAGGGGAGGAGCGCCGAGCCCCCTCCGGAAAGGAGGAAGATGACGAGGTCCCTGTCGCCGGTCCGACGCAGGGTCTCCTTGACCTTTTCCGTCCCGCGGAGGCCGGCCTCGTCGGGAACGGGATGGCCGGCCTCGTTGACGGCGATCCGGTGGAGGGGCCGGGCATGCCCATATTTCACGTTGATGACACCCGAACGCAGGTGGTCTCCCAATATTTCCTCGAGCGGCCGGGCCATGTCTGCCGAGGCTTTTCCCGCTCCGATGATGGTGACTCCGTCATATTTGCCGAGGTCATA
>DATKXS010000169.1:0-4477 GCA_035528895.1 Candidatus Desulfaltia sp. | reverse complement strand
TTCCGCCGGCTCCCGGCCCAGGTCCCCTGCTCGTAAACGCGGTCCAGGGTGACGGCTTCCTCCCGGGCGTTCCCGACGTGGAAATAATCGATCCGCATCGTCCTGTCGATGAAGTACCTGTCGAACGGCACCGACTGACCGCCGATGAGCAGCGTCGGAATACTAAGGACGACAAGAAAAAACGAGATCCGTTTCATCATCATCAAAATCCTCCATAGAATGATCATTGCTAATAGAAGGCATAGCCGAATGGCTTCGCTCCCACTCAGGTTTTTAACGCCGTTCCCTCAACGCTCTTCTCGGCGGCTGCGGAACTCGCAGAGCATTTCGGGAAGGCTAAACCTTCGATGTCCGCTCCAGCCATTCGAGCTATGCCTTTTTCCCAGTGTGGCTTTTTCTGATCATCATGCCGGCCACTTCCTTGATGATCTTCACCGCCGCCGAGGCCGTGATCCCGGACGGGTCCCGCGCGGGATTGAGCTCGACGACGTCGAGCCCGATGATCCTGGCCTTGAGGCGATGGATGAGGTCGACCGCCTGGCGCGTCGTCAGCCCGCCGGCCTCCTGGTGGGAGACGCCGGGGGCGAAGGCCGGGTCGAGGGAATCCAGGTCGAAAGAGATATAAAGGGGATGCTCGAATTCGAGCGTCAGGCCGTCCCGGAAATCCTTCATCTCGACCATCCGGACTCCGTGGCGCCGGGCCATGGCCCGCTGATCGGCCGTGGCGGTCCGGACTCCCACCTGGACGAGCGTCTTGGCCAGTCCATCCTCCATGATGCGGGCGAATGGGCAGGCGTGTGATAAGCGGTCGCCGTAGAGATCCTCGTAAAGGTCGGGATGGGCGTCGAAATGGAGGATGTCGACTGCCCGATGGGCCCGGGCTACGGCCTTGAGAACGGGGTAGGTGATGGAGTGGTCGCCGCCCAGCAGGATGGGCCTGGCTTTTTTCTTGAAAACCGCGGCCACGGCCGCTTCGATCCGGCGGAAGGTTTTGTCCACGTCACCCGAGGTATCGACATCTCCGAGGTCGACCATGACCGTTTCGTGTTCGAGGTCGACTCCAAGTTCGGTGACGGGGTTCCGGGCCTTTCCGGTCGAGGAGGCCCGGATGGCGGCCGGCCCCCCCGCCGCGCCGCGGAGGTAGGAGGATTTCTCGTCGAAAGGAACGCCGATGATCGCCAGTTCATACCGGGGTTTGTCCTGGACCGCGCCTCCAAAATCCGTCATGGCTGACCTCCTTCTATCATTCGACCGCGAGAACGATCGCGGCATAGCTGACCGCGGACTGGGTCGTTTCTTCCCTCCAGAACTCGTAATCCAGCAACCGGCCTTTCATCCCGGGGAAGGCGTCGAGGAGGGCGGCCAGGGTCGAAAACCCGCAGACATTATACTGGTCCATGACCTTCCGGGATTCCGCCCAGAAGGCCGCTCTGTCGCCCGCGGCAAGAGCGGCTATGAGGGCCTGGTCGTGTGTCCTGGCCTCCAGGAGAAGCGAGGACGCCCGCTCGCGGTGACCGAACTTTGGACCGATATGGGAGAAATCGACACCAGCGACGACCAGCGTGCCAACCGGGTCCTCTTCCCGCAGGGTCCTGAGCGCTGCCAGGAATCCGCCCACGCCCGGTATCTCGGAGGGGCGCGAAACCTTGGCCAGATCGCGGACAAACGAGCCGCAGAGGATGGGCACGGCGGTGAATGAAGCACCGAAGAGGTGCTGGAGAAAGACAAGCTGAAATTCGAGGGAATGCTCCGATCGATGGTGGATGTCGTACGCAGAGACGGCCTTCCCCCCGGCCTTTTTCAGCGCCCGGACAGCCTCCCGATCCGTCGTCACCCGGCCGAGGGGCGTTTCGTAGTCCTTTTCGGTCAGGCTGAAATACGCATCGCCAAGACTGTGCCCGGTTCCGAG
The DNA here is from genome assembly GCA_035528895.1 of Candidatus Desulfaltia sp. Taxonomy (GTDB): domain Bacteria; phylum Acidobacteriota; class Aminicenantia; order Aminicenantales; family UBA8522; genus UBA8522. The sequence goes on along the minus strand of DATKXS010000169.1, from coordinate 2,568 downwards.
GAGCAAAACCCGGCGCGGTCGGAGCCGGCGGATGGAACGGTAGGCTTCGGCATAGACCTTTTTCCCGATCCCCAGGTCGATGTGGGGGGCCACAAGCCCGAAGAGCTCTGCCCGGGGTTTCCCTTTTTCTTCCGACTCAGGGCTCCCCACGATGTCATCGAGGAAGGCCCGCAACTCCTCCGGCCGCCCGGGATAGGAGACGCCTCCGTGGGACGAATTCCGCACCTCCTGCCGCAAATAATCCCTGAGGACCTTTTCTTTTTCGGAGCGATAGCGGTCGCTCTGGAGGAGACAGGCGCCGTCGAGCTCACGGATGAGCCGGCCGACGGACGCGGCATCGACCAGGACACCGCTTTTCAGCCGGACGAGCTCGACCTGGATGTCTCGGACGGTCCTTTTCCCGTCGATCAGGCCTACGATGTCCAGCACGTCCCCTTGGAGGATGACGGGGTCGCGGATCAAGCCCAGGAAATCACGCACCAGCAGCGCCTTCCCCCCCTGGTAGGAGGTCGCAATGACCTCCAGGTCTTCTCTGACTCGGGGGATCGATTCTTCCTTGGTCATCTCGTTTTCGACCCTGATAGAACTACAATTTTTGGATAAAAATTGCAATGGGCTCGGGATAAAAGACTCCCTTGACTCAGTTGACTCAAGGGAGCTGAAAGGAGGGTGGGGGGTGGAGAGAGGGATCTTAGCCCCTCTCTCCCTTTTTCACAACCTCGGCTTCGCCTTGGATGAGAGTGAATTCGAGCCATAGAGGCTGCGATGGCTTCATCTTTTCACGGTGGATTTTGCCTGGCAATCACCTCCCGGGGGGGTTCGGGGGGTGAATTTTCGCCCCCTTTCCTCCCCCCAAAGGCACAGATCGATGGGAAGAGCGGCCGAATTCTGGTATAATTTCTGCGGATCATCCCGAAAGGAGGAATCATGGAAAAAGTTCGCCGCGTCGATACCGAAGAGGACGCCATCCATCTTCTCCAGATCGCTCTGGAACACGAGTGGGCAGTGAGCTTCGAATACACCATCCACGCCTATTCCATGCCCAAGGGCAAATTCTTCTATGAAGATCCCGTCATGAAGCTGCGCACCGACGCTCGCGCCCAGACCATCCAGATCGGCATCGACGAGATGTACCATAGCCTGCAACTCGGCATCATCATCCGGCAGATGGGCGGAGATCCGTCCTTCAAGACCGACGAGGTCATCCGCTATCCCAAGGTCCTCGACAACCTGAAGAGGGACAAGCTGACCGAGGATCTGGTCACCGACCTCTACCAGTCGGCGGAGTGGAAGGAGGGTGCATATTCCAAGATCAAGAACATGGTCCTGAACATCTCCTACGATGAGGTCCGGCACGGCCGGCAGTTCCAGACCATGATCCGGACGATGGAAAAGGAGGGCGCCGCGGAGACCCTCTGCTTCCAGGAGAGCGAGGAGGCCGCCGCCAAGCCGGAGGTCCGGCTTCTGCACGAGATCACCCGGATGGAAAACGAACTGATGCACCGCTATCTCCGCTTCGTCCTGCTCTTCAGCGAACACCAGGACCTGTCGCAGCGGCTGTACAAGAATTCCATCAACCACATGCGTCACTGGGACAAGAACTCGGGAATCCTGGTGAAGCTCGGCAGCGTCATCCGGATCGAGAACTCCGTGCGCGAACCCGATGGAAAAGAAATCAGCCGCAGCCCCATGCCTTCCCTCTACAGCGGCCGGGACCGCCTCTCCGCCCTGCAGTCGCTCGTCCCGGCCGAGGAGGAACTCATCAGCAAGTACGAAAAGCTCGTCCCCCTCTTCCCGGAGGGCGAGATCCGCGACCAGCTCAGTCTTCAACTCGGCCTCAAGAGGGAACACTTGTTCACCCAGGAATGGCTGCTCAAGAACGCCGGCCGCATCAAAGGGCTGTCCTAGGCCATGAAATCCATCAAGACCCAGTTCAAAAAGTTTCAGTATTTCTATCCCTATACCGTGGCGCTGGTGGGGGCCCGGGCGGGAAACCGGGTGAATTTCATGAGCTGCGCCTGGCATACGGCTCTGTCCTTCGAGCCGCCGCTCTTCGGTGTGCTGATCGCCAGGAAGCGCCTCACCCACGAGGTCATCTCCGCCGCTCGGGAGTTCTCGGTCAACTTTCTCAGTTTCGACCGGGTCCGGCTTTCAGCCCAGATGGGGCGCAAGTCCGGCCACGAACTCGACAAGATCAAGGAGTTCGGAGTCTCTCTTCAGCCGGCCAAGGTCATCAAATCGCCGCTTATCGAAGAAGCCTATGTGGCCTTCGAATGCCGGCTGGCCGAGATCCGTCCCCTTGGCGACCACGACCTCTTCGTCGGCGAGGTTCTGGCCGTCCATCATGATGCCCAGGCCTTCAACTCCGAAGGCGTCCTCAATCCGATGAAAGTCCGCCCACTGCTCTATCTGGGATCGGATTTCTATCTCACCATCGACCCGGATACCCTCAAGCACATCGTGCCGGACTGATCCGTCTTGATGGCAGCCCCCTAATTCCATATAATTATGGGGAATCCCATGGCCACAGTCCTGCAGGTCGATAACCTGGCGAAAGCCTTCACACCG
>DATKXS010000168.1:0-5909 GCA_035528895.1 Candidatus Desulfaltia sp. | reverse complement strand
CGGCGATCTCCGCCGCCTGATCGGCGCTCCACTGATACGTCGATTGCTCCAGCGTGCGGCCAAAATATTTCTCCAGGATCAGGTTTTCCTTGAAGGCGATGAACAGAGCCTCCCGGCGCGACTTCTCGTCCTTGGCCCCGGTGGCTTCGTCCGCCTTGCGGTTCCGGCGAAATATGTGGATGCGCATCTCGTAGAGGAAAGGATGGAGCAGGGGGTGATGTTCGCGCAGGAACAAGGCGTAGTCCCTCTCCTTCCATTCCCTCAGGATGTTCGCCCAATGATCGGAACTCTCGCTGTCCTCTCTTTTTAGACCTTCGAGCGAAAGGCGCGAAAAGAACACGCCGATCTCCGGGTCCGTGTGTCTCTGGGTGAACTCGTACATCGGCTCCTCTTTGACGAGAAAAGCCAGGAATGGGAGGCGCTTGGTATAGGCGGCTACTCGCCGCGGCGTGTTCGAAGCGCAGACACCTAGGAGAAGCAGGTTGGCCGCCAGGAGGAGGGAGACTCGACGGATTGACTTGCGGCTGGTTTTCTCGCCGATTACCCGGGGTTTGATTCCTTTCCAGAGAGCAACCTGAAAAAGCCCCGTGGCCAGGGAGTTCAGGCCGGCGTCCCGGAAATCCCAGTAGCGGCCCGGCATCGCCCACTGCAGGATCTCGTCGATGATCCCGACAAGCGACCCGATGAGGAAGGCGGTTGCGTAGATGCTTTTATCGCGGATGGAAAGACTCAGGGCGCGGAACAGAAAAAAACCCAGGAGTCCGTATTCCAGGAAATGGACGGCCTCCTCGGGTGCCCGCCACAGCTGGAGCGTGAAATAGACATAAAGGCCGGCCACGGCGGCCAGCCAGGCATAATTCGACGGGGAGCGGATCTTCAGGCGGAAGACGAGGATGGAGGTGATGGCGCAAAAGGCCACGGCCGTGGCGGCCAGGACCCCGTACCCGAAAAGGGTCCGTCCCCAGTGCGCCGCGACGAATCTCTGGATCGTCCGGGCCAGCGGCACGACGAGATAAATGGCCAGGATGCAGAGCGCCACCCAGAGCCAGGTAAAAACCGTTTTCTTGGGAGGCATGGCCGGTCCCGGATATTGTAATAAAAAATTTGCAAATTTTCTTTGACATTTGGAAAAAATTATATCTATAATAGATTAATGCTGCTGGCTGGAGAGGGATCCTCCTTAGCCCCGCTTCCTTTTCCTTTTTCAAACCTTGGCGCCTCACCAGCCAGCGCCCTTTCGACAGATCGCCTGGTGAGATAGATCTTCCCCTCCTCAAATTGGGGACAGCATATCCAATTCCTTTTTTCGCCATAAGAAAAAAATTCGGAAATTCATATACTGTCCCCATATTATAAACACATCATTCGGTCACGGCGTAATATAAGGTGAACGCCTCAGATGGATGAACAAGAGCTGATCGCCGGCTGCCTTCAGGGGAGGGCCGAGTATTTCAGGATGATCGTGGAAAGATACAGCGCGCCGGCCATGGCCCTGGCCATGAACATCCTGGGCAATCATAACGACGCCGAAGACGCCTGCCAGGAGCTTTTCATCCAGGTCTTCCGGAACCTGAAGAGCTATGACATGAATAAGAGCTTCAAAAACTGGCTGTACACCATCCTCTACCGTCGCTGTCTCGACCATTTGAGAAGGCGGCGGCGGTCGGCGGAACTGGTGAAAAAAATGGGCCAAGAAACGGTGCCGGCGACCCCGGCCAACCCGGGCTCCTCGGAGAGGCCGCGGAGACTGCCCTCAGACCTTCTGGAGAGCCTGAAGGCCAGGGAGCGGATAGCGCTCTGCCTGTGGGCCAACGAAGGCTTCTCCGCCCGGGAGATCTCCGAGGTGCTGCGCTGTTCCGCCGGCACCGCCCGCGTTTACCTCTTCCAGGCAAGGAAGAAGATCAAAAAATTATTGGAGCAAGGCCATGTCTCGCTGCAAAACGGTTAGCTTTTTTTATGCCCTGATTCCCTTGAGACCCTGGCGGGACCTCCTCATCCGCCGCCACATCGAGGGGTGTCCCCATTGCCAAGCCGGCCTGGCGAGCCGCGGCGAGTCGCGCTCGCTTTTCGTCCAGGAGGGGACGGTGAGCAGCGGACGGACTCTCTGGACGGGGATCGAGTCGGGGTTGGCGGACGAGGCGGGTGAGCCGATAAAAACAATCAGCCGTCAAGCGCCGTCGGCTTTGCGCCGCCGGCGGTGGGCCGTCGCGGCCGCGCTTCTGCTTGTCCTGGCGACAGGCTATTGGCTTCTCAAGGATTACCAGCCCGAGGCGGTCTCAGTCGCGTCCGCCGCGCCGGCGCGCTTCGAGCTCGAGTACGTCAGGGTCGATGGACAGCCGGCCAATGCTGTGATCTATCAACCCCAGGGTTCGGACATGATCATCATCTGGGCCGGGAAAAATAGATAGGAGGTGGGCGATGAGAAGAAACGTCCTTTGCTTGATGTTTGGGGTGTGTTTCATGGTTTCGGCTTGGCCGCTTTTCTCGGCTGAAGCCGATGAGGGAAAATTCAATATCATCCTTGGAACAGTCAACCCGCCAGTTGAGCTGACCGCAAAACTCAGGGTCTTTGAGGGGCTCAAAGAAGGCAGCCCTCCTGCCCAGAGCATCACTTCGTCCTACTTGAAATACACACTGGCGGCCAATATCCCGTCGGATCCTGCTCTTGAAGCCGAACAGAGCAAGATCAAGAAAACGTTTAACTTGAAGGACGTGAAACTTGTGACCGAGTCCAACGTGAGCTGGAAAAAGGGAGATCGGCAAGAGGCCCGGCACATGTTTCGCCTGGATGGAAAGCTGTATGAGGTCGCCATCGAATCCAAAGATGTCCTCTCTCATAAATTTCGTATCGCAGTGAATGAGGTCTCTGAGAAGAAGAGCGACAATTTGCTCGACACGGAGTTCACGATTCCCAGAAAGAACGTTGCGGTGTTTGGCTTTGAAGACAACAACGGGAAGCCCTATTTCATTTCTTTTCGGGAGGAATCTATTGGGATTGCCACTGGTGGCGGCGTGGTCGGCGGCGTCCAGAGCGAAGAGATGGAGAAGAAACGGCAGGAGTTCCGGAAAGATGCCGTCCCCTGCAAAGGCGACATCAAACCGCCGAAGCTCATCAAGAGAGTCGACCCGGTTTATCCGGAGGAGGCCCGGAAGAACGGAGAGCAGGGTGTGGTCATCCTGGAAGCGAAGATTGACGAGAAAGGTCGGGTCATGGATGCCATGATCCTTCGCTCCATCCCCGAGCTCGACCAGGCCGCTATCGACGCCGTCCGACAGTGGGTTTATGAGCCGCTGCTCATCGACGGGAAGCCGACGAAAGTGCTTTTTACGGTCACTGTCAGGTTCCAGCTCGGCGAGAAAGACATCGAAAAATTCGCCGAAGGCGCGGTCAAGGTCACGGACACCATCCCGCCGCCCAGGTTGATCAAGAAGGTAGACCCCGTTTATCCGACGATCGCCAGCCAGGCCGGTGTCGAGGGCGTCGTTATCCTGGAAGCGAGGACGGATGTCGACGGCCGGGTAAAAAATGTCAGGGTCCTGAGGTCTGTCCCTCTGCTCGACCAGGCGGCCATCGACGCCGTCCGGCAATGGACTTACGAGCCACTGATCATCGATGGCCAACCAAAAGAGGCGATCTTCACGACGACGGTCCGGTTCACTCTCGAGGACAAGGAGGAGAAGGGTCAGGCAGGAGGGACGGCGACAGGCGATGTTTTAGTCCCCAAGCTGATCAAGAGGGTCGATCCCGTCTATCCGGAAGCGGCCCGCCGGGCCGGCATCCAAGGCCTCATCCTCCTCGAGGCCACGACTGATGAGAAGGGAAATGTCGCTGCCATCAGGGTCCTGAAGTCGATCCCCGAGCTCGACCAGGCGGCCGTTGACGCCTTGAAAAAGTGGAAGTACGAACCGTTCATCATCGAGGGCAAGCCGAAGGGGGTTGTGTTTACGGTGACGATCAAGTTTGCCCTCCGCTAGCCAGACAACAGGGGGAAAATTACAGGGAAAATCCCCCTCTCCTCTATCCTCCCCCACCGCGGGGGGAGGGAACAGGCGGATAACCCATATATCCTCCTCCCCTGGTGGGAGGAGGTGGGGAGGAGGGGGATATGCTGAGCCGCGGTAAAACGCCGGCTAGAACGTACGGAAGATATTGAACCCGAACCGGAAATCGCCGTCTCCCAGCTTCAAATCACCTCCCGGGAGGAACTGAGAGGCCGTCAGGCCGAGCGAGTCCGTGACGAAGAACTGGAAGACGTGGCCGCCGATCTTCTTCTCCACTCCGAAGCCCCAGCCGCTGTAGAAATCCTTGTATCCCGCCAGCCGGGGGACCCACTCGGTGATGAGAGAGAAGTCGTCGAGAACCATGAACCGTCCGCCAATCCCGAGAGCGAATGTGCCTTTCGATGACGGCTCCCAGAAATTGGTGTTCGAGCAGAAAGCGGGTACGACAAGGATCGAGAACCTGTCGTTGAATTGGTGGGCCAGGCTCAGGAGGGCGTTGAAACGGAAACGCCCCGACCAGTCGGCGCCCCGCGGCTCATCCTCGCTCACCAGGCTCCCCCCGACATGAAGTGTTGCGGAGAAGGGGAGGGAGCTTCTCTTGCCCTGCTCGAGCAAACCCCAGTCCACGGAGAGCTCCCACTCCTGGTAGAGCTTGCTCCGGCCGATGGTCGCCGTCAGATTATCCGTGATTCCGTAGCCGAAGCTGAAGAGAATAAAGGCCGGACCGTCAAAACCGTAGAAGGCGTCCCAGCCGCTCGAAACAGGGGGCTGGAAGCGGTGCGAGATCCGGAACAGGAACTCGCCCCTGCCAGGGGTTGTGGCGGTCGGCAGGTTGACGAGCCTCGTTCCCCAGAAAGCCGGTTTGGAGAAGGACCTGGCCCGGTTCCCGGCGCCCTGTCCGGCGCCTTCCGAATTGTCCTTGGAAGGACCCAGGGAGGGGCCTCGATAGGAATTATCCCAGGCCGGAGCGCCGTTTGCCGGCGGCTCCGCTTTCAGGCTTCGGATCCATTCCTCCAGGTCCCGGATTTGTTCCTCAGTCAGTGGATCACGGTTGGCGGGCATGCGCTTGCCCACGATCCCTGGTTCACCCTTAACCTTCATTATAAGGTAGCTCCTCTCGGGAGCATCCGCATCGACGATTCTGAGCCCGGGGACCTCCAGGCTGGGCGCGTTGATGACCCGGGCCGGGAATTCTTCTGGCTCGAGGCTCATGTTGGCCGCCGGGTACTTGCCCGAGTGACAGCCCGAGACGCTGCAGTTCTGTTTGATGATGGGTTTGACGTTGTCGGGAGCCTGGTTACGGACGTCTGCCGGCACGTTGCCCAAGACGAAGGAGTTCAGGCCAAGAATCGCCACTGATGCGATGATAACAAAAGCTTTGGTTTTCATTTTCACCCTCTCCCGCACCCTCTCCCATCAAGCAAGAGGGATATATTCTTTTTGCTCTTCATGGACGGTTTCGACTAGTTGTTCTTGGCGCCCTTGTCGATCCAGTTCTTGATGTTCTGGATGGAATTGGAGTTCAGCGCGCCGCCGCCCATGGGCATGCGGCTGCCGTTTGTCTGCCGGCCTTCCAGCTTGATAACGATGTAGCTGTTCGTGGCGTCGGTGGGGATGACCCGCGTTTTTCCGGGCTCCTGGGTGGAGGCCACATTGACGAGGTTGGCATAGGACTGCCCTTGGAGAAGCACCATCCCCCCGGCGGCGCCGGCGTTATGGCAGCCCGGAGAGATGCAATTGTTGGTGAAAATCGACTGGATGTCGGCGGCGAACGAAGGGTCATCTTTGACCGCGGGAGGCGGCTCGGGGTTGGTGGAGGAGTCGCTGCTGCAGTGGGAGAGGAAGATGATCGTCAGGACGGCCAGGAACGCTCCGAGAGAACCGATATATTTTCTCACGCGAAATCT
>DATKXS010000167.1:0-16148 GCA_035528895.1 Candidatus Desulfaltia sp. | reverse complement strand
TTTTGACAGCCCCAAAAGCCTATGTTATAAGCCAGTTCAAATACCGTTTCGATTGGACCGAGTCCCGGGAAAGGAGTGACTCCTATGAGAATCCCTGCGGCCTTCTCTCTTCTTCTCCTCTTATCATTGACGCTTCCGGCGATGGCGCTGGCCGGTCAGGAAACCGAGGCCCAGCGCGAAGCCCGCATGAAGTGGTGGACCGAAGCCCGTTTCGGCCTGTTCATCCACTGGGGGCTTTACGCCCTTCCCGCGCGCCATGAATGGGTCAAGCAGCGCGAGGCGATCACCGCTGAGGAGTATCAAAAATACTTCGAACATTTCAACCCCGACCTGTATGAGCCCAAAGAATGGGCGCGCCTGGCCAAGGCGGCGGGGATGAAATATTTTGTCGTCACCACCAAGCATCACGAGGGTTTCTGTCTCTGGGACTCCAAGTCTACGGACTATAAAGCGACGAAAACGCCTTATGGAAAGGATTTGATCAAGCCGCTGGTCGAAGCTTTCCGGGCGGAAGGATTGCGCGTCGGGTTCTACCATTCGCTCCTCGACTGGCATCACCCCGACTACCCTGTCGACCGCTTCCACCCGATGTTCAACAACCTCGAATTCCGCGGCCAGGCCAAGAACCGCGATGTCCGCAAATACGCCGCCTACCTGCATAACCAGATCCGCGAGCTTCTCACGGAATACGGGCCGATCGACTGCCTCTTTATGGACTATTCGTTCCCCGGCGAGAACGGCAAGGGGCGAAACGACTGGCAGTCCGAAAAACTTATCCGGATGATCCGCGAGCTCCAGCCTCAGATCATCATCAACGACCGTCTCGACCTCCTCGATGTCCCGGGCGGCTGGGACTACCGGACTCCCGAACAGTTCATGCCCCGGGAGTGGGTGAAGATGGACGGGAAGCGAGTCCCCTGGGAAACCTGCCAGACGTTCTCCGGTTCCTGGGGATACCACCGGGACGAAACCACCTGGAAGAGCGTCCGCCAGCTCGTCGTCATGCTGATCGAAACGGTGAGCAAGGGGGGGAATCTCCTCTTGAACGTCGGACCAACGGCCCGCGGCACCTTTGACGACCGGGCTAAAGAACGGCTGGAAGGTATCGGTGCCTGGATGAAAAATCACGGCCGCTCCATCTCCGGCTGCACTCAAGCCCCCGACGAGTTCAAAATATCGCCGAACTGCTTGCTGACGTATAATCCGGCGGCGAAGCGCTTATACGTTCACGTGCTCGAGTGGCCGATGGGCGCTCTCTATCTTGACGGCTTCGCCGGGCGGGTCGCCTACGCCCAGCTCCTCAACGACGCTTCCGAGATCAAATTCATCGATCAGAGTCGCGCCGGAGAGATAGGGTTCATGCCGGGAGAAAGGAAGGGGGAGAAAGGGAATGCCATCATCCTCCGGCTTCCCGCGCAGCCACCGAATGTCACCGTCCCGGTGATCGAGCTTTTTCTCAAATAAGCGACCAAACATTCTATTTCTTGTCCGAAGCACCGGGCTTGGTGAGCGGCGTTCCGGCCTGGCAGAAGGGGCAGGCGTCTGCCTCGAAGGCGTCGACCTTGAGGGCCAGCAGGCTTCCGACCGGCTGCCCCTCGATCGCCACCACGCCGGCCGTCCGGTCGACGAGGACATAGATCCCGGCGACACCGACTCCCCTTTGCTTTAAGCTCTCCACGACTTCCTGGATCGACCCCCCGGTTGTTAAAATATCTTCGACGATAATGGCCTGCCTGCCGGCTTCCAGGCCTGACCAGCCCGGCCGAAAGGCCATCTTCTCTTCCACCCGTTGGCTGAAGGCAAACCTCTTCCCCAGCTTGAGTGCGGCCAGGAAGCCGATAGCGATCGCACCGTACGCCGGCGAAATGACGTAGTCGAACTCTTTTTTCTCGCTTCTGATCTTATCGACCAGGAGGTCGACAATCTCGTCCAAGACGGCCGGCTTTTCGATTAACCGGATCTTCTCGAAATACCATTCCGAATGCTTTCCCGAAGTCAGCCTGAAATGCCCCTGCAGCAGCGCATCCGCTTCCTTGAACAGGGCGAGAATCCGCTCCTTGGTAACGCCGTTCATGTCGTCCTCCTGAGCGAAATTTCGCGATTTCCGGCAACGCCGATCCCGGCGCAGGTGTTTTATCAATAGCATTATAAATAACCAGACTATTTGCGCAAGCGAATCCGGCTGAACGGAACGATCGGCCCAGGGCAGCCCGTCGGGGACATCCATTTGTCCCCAGGCAAGGTGGTTTTGTCCCAGGGGGAACGTCCCCGACAAAAATGGAAGAAAAACGGGTTTTCTTCGTCTAAAATATGTGTGTTGGTGTTTATCTGGGCCAACATAAGGCCTGCAAAAGCATAGATCAGGAATGTAGGAGAGCACATGCGGAAGACACTCATCGTTCTCATATCCTTATGGATAGCCCTGGCCTTCGGCTGTCGGAAAGCCGGGGAGGTCCCCCAAACTGGGGAGGCGGCCGCCAGTCCCGGCCAAAAACCCGGGAGAAAACCCCAGAACGCTGCCGATATCGATGTTGATAAGCTGAATATCCCGGACAAATTGAAGCAAGAGATCAAGTCCGGGCGAATCCCAAAGGATAAGATCCCGGAGATCCTGGCGAACATCCAGGGAGGCGGAAGTCCCGACCAGGGCGAGGCCTATCCGGTGAGCGTGGGCCAGGTCCAGAGGAAAAGCCTTAATTCCTACCTCGTCCTTAACGGGAGCGTCGAGCCGGAACGGAAAGTGGAAGTCTTCTCCCGGCTGGGAGCCTACGTCAAGCAGATCGTTAAAGAAGAAGGCGACTATGTGAAAGAATCGGACATCCTGGCGTTCCTCGACGACACCGAGATCCGGATCAGCTACCAGCAGGCCAAGATCGAACTGGAGCAGGCCCAGCTCAGTCTGGAAGAGGCCGAACAGAACTACACCCGCAACAAAGAACTGATCGCCAGAGAGCTCATCTCCGAACAAGAATACCAGACCCAGGAGGCCCAGTATAAGCAGCGGCAGCTCGACCACCAGAACCGCCTGGAGAACTTCAAGAACCTCGAGCTGCAGCTCAACTACACCAAGATCCGGGCCCTATCCGAGGGCTACATCACCGAGCGGCTGATCGAAGTGGGCAGCCGCGTCACCGCCAACCAGCAGGTGTACACCATCGAGGACTTCAAACCCCTCCTGGTCCGCGTCTATGTTCCCACCTCCGATGCCATCAAACTCAATGAGAAGATGACGGCGGAAGTGACCACCGAGGTCTTAAAAGGGAACAACTTCGCCGGGAACATCAAGTTGATCAATCCCCGGATCGACGTCCAAACGGGCACGGTCAAGGTCACCGTCGAGGTCTACGACGAGACGCTCCGCTTGAAGCCGGGGATGTTCGTTGAGGTTCGGATCGTCATCGGCCAGAAAGAGAACGCCCTGGTCATCCCCCGGAGAGCCGTCCTTTACAAGCAGAACAGGACCTATGCCTTCATCCTCAACGGAAACAAGGCGACCCAGCGTGAGATCACTCTCGGCCTCACCGAGGAAGACGACGTGGAGGTCAGCGGAGGTCTGGCAGAGGGCGATGTCATCGTCACCGTGGGCGTGGACGGTCTCAAGGACGGCCAGAGAGTGGACGTGGTCCAATGAAACTCGTCAGGTTTTCCATCAACCGCCCGGTGTCCGTATTCATGTTCACCGTGGCGGCGGTCATCTTCGGGTTCATCTCCTATTCCAAGCTCAAGCTCAACCTCCTGCCTAAGATTTCCTACCCCACGCTGACCATCAAGACGGAATATCCCGGCACCGCGCCCCCGGAGATCGAGAACATCATCTCCAAGCCGATCGAAGAGACCTGCGGTGTCGTCGACAATGTCGTCCGCATTTCCTCGGTCTCCCGGGCCGAGCTCTCCGAGGTCAGCGTGGAATTCGCCTGGCATACCAACATGGACTTCGCCACCCTCAAGCTTCGGGAAAAACTGGACCTGCTGCGGCTCCCCCTCGGCGCGACCAAGCCGGTCATCCTCCGGTATGACCCCAACCAGGAACCGATCATGAGATTGGGGTTGTCCGGCGACGCCGACCTGGCCCGCATTCGCTACATCGCCGAACGCGAGGTCAAGCAGGCTCTGGAGAGCATCGAGGGTGTCGCCGCCTGCTCCATCTCGGGCGGCCTTGAGGACGAGATCCACGTCGACATCGACGAGCAGAAGCTCAGCCTGCTCAACATCCCCATCACCACGGTGGCCAACCGTCTGGCCCAGGAGAACGTCAACCTCTCCGCCGGCATCCTGAAACAGAAGGACAGCCAGTATCTGGTCCGCACCGTCAACCAATTCCAGGACGTCGAGGAGATCAAGGGCATCATCGTCGAGAAGCGCGGCGACATCCAGATTACCCTGGGCAGCGTCGCCGACGTCTTCCGAGGTTACAAGGAGCGCAAGGTCATCTCCCGCATCAACGGCCGGGAGTGCATCGAAGCCGCCATCTACCGGGCGGCCGACGCCAACACGGTTTCGGTGGCCGATGACGTCACCGCCAGGCTTCAGACCGTCCGGGACAACATCCTGAAGCCCCGGAACATGGACTACGTGATCATCACCAACCAGGCCAAGTTCATCAAGAACACCATCCAGGAAGTCAAACAGACGGCCCTCTACGGAGGCATCCTGGCCGTCCTGGTGCTGTTGTACTTCCTGAAGGATTTCCGCAGCACCCTGATCATCGGCGCCGCTATCCCGATCTCGGTCGTCATCACCTTCTTTCTCATGTACTCGTCCAACATCACTCTGAACATCATCTCGCTCGGGGGATTGGCGCTCGGCATCGGTATGCTGGTCGATAACTCTATCGTCGTGTTGGAGTCTATCCAGCGTTACCGGGAGAACGGGGCCACCCCTTATGATTCCGCCCTCCAGGGAACAACGGAAGTCGCCGGCGCCGTCACCGCCTCCACGTTCACCACCGTAGCGGTCTTTTTCCCGATCGTTTTCGTCGAGGGCATAGCCGGACAGCTATTCAAAGACATGGCACTGACGGTGACATATTCCCTTTTGGCCTCGCTGCTCGTTTCGTTGACCCTAGTCCCGATGCTCAACGTGGCCCTGCGCCGGGAAAACTCCAGGGAGCGGCTCAGCGGAGTCCTGAGGTTTCTCCTTAAGCCCGTGGACAAGCTCTATGATAAAGTCTTCCGTTCCTATCAGAAGGTGCAAACCGTTTCCTTCGCTCACCGCAGGTTCATTTTCAGCGGTGTTGCCCTCGCCTTCGTCGCCTCTCTCTTCCTGACCCGGTTTATGGGCCAGGAGCTGATCCCCGTCATTTCTCAAGGGGAGTTCATCATTAACGTCGAGTTCCAGCCTGGGACATCCCTCAAGGAAAACGCCTCCATCGTCTCGGACATCTCGGACACGCTCAAGAATTACCCTGAGATCGACAGTCTCTACGAGCTCATCGGAAAAGGATCCCGGGGCGGTATTTCCTTCCAGGAGGAGCGGGAGAACCTGTCCGAATTCACCATCCGCTTGAAACCGGGCATCCTGGGAAAGAGGGAGGACAGGATCATGGACCGGGTCAGGGCCGACCTGAAACGGTTCCCCACGACCGAGCTCAAGGTCTACAAGCCCCGCCTGTTCTCTTTTAAGGCCCCCCTGGAAGTGGTGGTGGCCGGAAATGACCTCGACAAGATCAAACAGGTCTCGGACGAGCTCCTGGCGAAAATCCGCGGCATCCCGGGCATCATCGACCTCAAGTCGAGTATGGAAGAGGGCTATCCCGAGATCCAGATCATCTTCAACCGGGCCGTCCTGGCGAACCAGGATATGACCATCAACTCCGTGGGCTCCCAGATCCGTAACAAGATCGAGGGGAACGTGGCCACACGGTTCATCGAATCCGACCGGGAGGTGGACATCCGGGTGCGGCTCTCCGAGGACTCCCGGGATCGCGTCGAAAAGATCAGCCGGATCCAGATCCAGAACGGTCTGGGTGTGATGGTGCCGCTCCAGGCGCTGGCCGACATCCGGATCAAAGAAGGACCCGCCGAGATCCGGCGGATCGTCCAGCAAAAATCCGCGGTCATCACCGGGAACATCTCCGACATCTCTCTTGACGACGCCAAATCCAAGGTGATGGCAGCGACTGCGACTCTCCCCCGCTCGCCGGACATCTCCGTTTACCTGGCCGGTCAAAGCATGGAGCAGGATGTGGCTTTTTCCTCCATGATATTCGCCATTTTCCTGGCCGTGTTTCTCGTCTATCTGGTCATGGCCTCCCAGTTCGAATCCTTCAAGAAACCCTTCATCATCATGTTCACCATCCCCCTCGGCGTCATCGGAGTGGTGATCGTCGGACTGGCCGCGGGCATGTCCATCAACGTGATCGTGCTTATCGGGCTGATCATTCTCTCGGGCATCATCGTGAACAACGCCATCGTGCTGGTGGACTATATCGGCAGGCTCCAAAAGCAGGGCATGCCCAAGAGGGAGGCCATCCAGACGGCGGCCCGGGTGCGCTGGCGGCCGATCCTCATGACCACGATCACGACGGTCCTGGCGCTGATGCCCATGGCCCTGGACTTCAACGAGGGGTTTGAAATCCGCATTCCCCTGGCCCTGACGTTAATCGGCGGGCTGATTTTCGGAACGTTCCTCACGCTGGTCCTCATTCCTCTCGTCTACGACTGGGTGGTCCGGGAACCGTCCGAGCAGGAGAGCCGACTGATGGCCCTGCTGAAGGGTCTCAAGACGACCCTCACCCTGGATAAAGCGAAACCTGGGAAATCATGAACCTGCCGGAATTTTCGATCCGCAAACCGGTGTCCGTCATTGTCGCCATGCTGATCTTCCTAACCATCGGGGTGATCTCCATCCTCAAGCTTCCCCTCGAGATGATGCCCGATACCTCGTTCCCCGGCCTGATGGTTCAGATCCCCTATCCGTCCTCCTCGCCGGAAGACGTGGAACGGATTATCACCCGCCCCCTTGAGGACTTCTTGGCCACGGTCAACAACCTCGAGGAGTTGAGCTCCACCTCCTCCGCGTCCGGCAGTTGGATCCATATGCAATTCAAGAGCGGGACCAACATGGACCTGGCCACCATGCAGATCCGCGACAAGATCGACCAGGTCCGTGATCAGCTTCCTGATGACATCGAGAACATCAACATCCGCCGTTTTTCCCTGAATGACCGGCCGGTCATTAACTTCAGCCTGTCCCTTCCCGGCGAACTGGACAACCTTTATTACTGGTCGGAAAATTACATCACCCAACAGCTGGAACGCATCGAGGGAGTCGCCAATGTGGACATCCGGGGGATCCGCAACAAGGTCCTCAACGTTTACCTCAAGCCGGAGGTCTTCTACTCCTCCTCCATCCGCATCGCCGATCTGATCGATACTATCCGTAACAACAACGTCAACATATCGGCCGGCTATGTGGAAGACGCAGAGATGCGCTATGCGGCCCGCATCCCGGGGGAGCTAAAGATCCTGGAGGACGTCAAGAACCTCCCGGTCAGCAACAAGGGACTGACCATCGCCGACGTGGCCCGGGTCACCTACGACTATCCCGTCAAGGAGGATTTCAACCGCCTCGACGGAAACGAAACCGTGCGTTTCCAGATCTACCGGGCTTCCAACGCCAACATCGTGGACGTCTGCAACGCGGTCAAGAACGCCATGGCCCGAATCAAAAGCACCGAACCCGCCCTTAAGGACATGACGGTCATATTTTACCGCGACCAATCCAAAGACATCCTTGCTAGCCTCCGCGACCTGACCATCTCCGGAGTGGTCGGCGGGCTGTTGGCCATCGTCATCCTGCTGTTCTTCTTGAGGAAATTCCGGACGACGATCATCATCGCCATGGCCATCCCCATGGCTATGGTCTTTACTTTCAGCTTCATGTACCTTTACCGGGCGCTCTTCCGGGCCGACATCTCGATCAATATCATCTCCCTGAGCGGCCTGATGATGTCGGTCGGGATGCTGGTGGACAACTCCGTCGTCGTCTTGGAGAACATCTTCCGCTTGCGCCAGGAGAAGAAACTCGACGCCATGACGGCCTCTCTGCGCGGCGCCAGCGAAGTCTCCCTAGCCGTGACGGCCTCCACCCTGACCACCCTGGTGGTCTTCGTTTCGCTCGGCTTCATGTCGTCGTCGGGATTCGGGCGTTTCATGCGGGATTTCGCCCTGACCATCTCCCTGGCGCTCATCGCCTCGTACATCACGGCCTTGACTTTTATCCCCCTGGGAGCCAGCCGCCTGCTCAAAGGCAAAGCCCGGGAAAAGGCCCGCTGGCTGGTCAAACTGACAAATATCTATGAACGGATCATCAGCTTCACGATCAAGAATTGGAGGACCAAACTGGCGGTCGCCGGCCTGGCGGTGATGCTGTTTATCATTTCTTTCATGATGCTGAAGAACATCGAAAGGGAATTTATGCCCAGTAGCGATGAACGGGAGATCGACATCTCGGTCTTCATGCCGCGCAGCTACACCCTAGACGAGATGAAGTCCCTGTTCAAACAGTTCGAGGAGGTTCTCCTCTCCCGGAAGGACGAACTGGCCATCGATCATCTGACGACCGAATTCGGGGTCCGCAACCTGCGACAGGGCCGCTACCGCGGGTCGCTCGAACTGGCCTTGAAGGAAGAAGGCCCGTCGGTTACCGAGATCAAGGAATCTCTCAAGGCCCTCCTCCCCCGCAAAGCCGGGATAATCTATGAATACGGGCAACGTTTCGGCCGCGGCGGACATTTTCAGGGAATAGGAGTCGAGCTCATCGGGATGGATTACACCCGGCTGACCGAACTGGCCCCGGCTGTCATCGCCAAGCTCCGCACCCTGGAGAGTGTGGAGGATGTGACCAGCGACCTGGAAGGCGGGGATACTCAGCTCACCGTCAAGGTAGACAGAGAAAGAGCCGAGACCTCCGGCGTCAGCAGCCGACTGGTGGCCCAGACCATCTCGTCTTCTCTCTCCGACCGGCCCATCGGCAAGTTCAAAACAGAAAACCGCGAGATCGATATCATCCTCAAGATCCAGGGAGAAAGCGGGTTCAGCGAAGAGGACCTTCGCAACCTCAGCCTGCCGACCATGTCCAAACGCATTCCCCTCACCGCCGTGTCCACCATTTCCTACAGGATGGGCTCCGCATCCATCCGCAAAGAAAACAAGAAATCCAAGCTGATCATCTGGGTCAACACCAAGTCCCAGGGTATCATGGGAGTATCGGAGGACATCCGCCGGGTCATGAGCACCATCTCCTTCCCGGAAGGCTATACCTGGAGCCTGGGGGGCGGGTGGCGGCGTTTCCAGGAATCCCAGAGTGAATCCAATCTGGCTATCGTGCTCGCCCTGGTCTTTATCTACATCATCATGGCCTCTTTATTCGAGTCGTTTGTCCATCCCTTCACCATCCTGCTGAGCGTGCCGCTGGCCTTGTTCGGGGTGGCCGTGCTCTTCTCCCTCACCCACATCACGCTGAACACCACTTCCTACCTGGGGCTCTTGACGCTTTTCGGGATCGTGGTCAACAACGGGATCATCCTCATTGACCACATCCGGGCGCTCCGCAGGTCCGGTCTGAGCAAGAACGAAGCCATCGTGCAGGGGGGGAAGGACCGGATGAGACCGATCATCATGACGGCCATCACCACAATTTGCGGCGTCCTGCCCCTGGCCCTCCCGGCGATGTTCCCTCAGCTCTTCCCCGCGGCGGGCCGAAGGGCGATGATGTGGGCTCCCATTTCCGTGGCCATCGTCGGCGGACTGACCATGTCCACATTCTTCACCTTGATCTTTCTGCCTACATTCTACTCTGTCTCGGACACAGTAACGACTCGCCTGAAATCACTCCTGGGGTTCAAAACCGCCAAGGTTTAGTCCCCGCGATCCCGGTCATCAAGGAGACAGGCAGTGGCGCTTGGGCGATGTCCCCCAGAATGCTATAATCCGCCCGTGATCAAAGCGGTCCCCGAGGACTTTATCGTCGAAGAAAGGGCCGAGCTGCCGCTCCGGCCGGAGGGTGAACACCGGATCTATATCCTGAAAAAGCGCCACTGGAACACTCTCGATCTCGTTCACAATCTCTCCCGGTCTCTCGGCCTTCCCTCAAGTCTCTTCTCCTACGGAGGAAAAAAGGACAAGCACGGGCTGACCTCCCAATACATCTCCATCAGGAATGCCGATGACTTCAGCCGCGAGGGAAAGGACTTTTCGCTGGAATCCCGGGGCTTCATGGACCGGCCGATGGGCCCGGACTTGATCAGAGGGAATGCCTTCACGGTGACGATCAGGGATCTCGATGACATTTCCCTTTTGGAGCTCAACCTCAAGCAAGTCAGAAAGATAGGTTTTCCCAACTTCTTCGACGACCAGAGGTTCCGGAGCTATGACCCGGAGAGAGGCTTCTTTGCGGAAAAAATTCTTAAAAGGCACTGGAACGGCGCCCTCCAAGTTTTTCTGACGAGCGCCGGCCCCGCCGACTCCAAAGTCGAGCGCGAGAGGAAAGCCGTCCTCTTCAAGAACTGGAAGGACTGGCCGCTTCTCCTGAGCCTGGCCGAAGGACCCCTCGAGCGAAGGATTTTCGGCTTCCTCAACGAACATCCCAAAGGCCTCGACCGGGCCCTCCACCGGATCCCCGAGGAAGAAGTCTCGATGCAGTACGCCGCCTTCCAATCCCATCTCTGGAACGAGTCTCTCCGCAGGCTGATCCGGATGAAGGTCCAAGCTAACGCCGAGGTCCCCGGCCGGGAAGGCGGCTATCTCTTATGGCCTAACCTCGATACGGAAACTCTCTCCTACTTCAGTGCACTCGATATCCCGACGGCCGCCCCCAAGATGGAATTCGCCGATAACCTCTGCCGTTCTCTCTTCGACGATATTCTGAAGGAAAAGGGGCTTTCGTCGGGATTGTTCCGGACCAAAGCGCTCCGCAAGGTCTACTTCCGCTCGTTCCAGCGGAAAGCCCTGGTCATTCCCGAGGAACTCCAGGTCCTCTCCTCTGGAGAAGACGAGCGCCACCCCGGAAAGAAGAAATGGACCATCTCGTTTTTCCTTCCCCGAGGCTCCTATGGAACCATGCTGGTCAAGAGGCTGAGCTTGAAGCCGGCCGGGTGATGGGCTAATATGGATGACCGCGGAAAGCGATCCCAACGATGAAACGATCGGCCGTCAAGAAGATCCTTGACCTGCGGATCCGGCGGTTAACCGAGTACGAGGATTTCAAGAAGCTGCCGGATATCCAGCGCCGTGTCTGGCGGCATGATGAGACCGACCTGACGCCCACCCATCAGTTCCGCATCTCCGCCATGATGGGAGCGATCATCTTGGGGGCTTTTGTCAAGGAAGACATGGTGGGTTTTGTCTTCTCTTTCCCGGCCGTCAACGACGGTGAGATCAGCCAACATTCGCACCTTCTCGCCGTCCTTCCCCAATACCAGGGACACGGGATCGGCAAGCGTCTGAAATGGGCGCAGCGGGATTGGGCCCTAAAGCTGGGATACAGCCGTATCACCTGGACCGTCGACCCGCTCCAGGCCATAAACGCCAACCTCAATATCCACACCCTGGGCGCCATCACCTCAACCTACCTGCGCAACTTTTATGGCCTGGACTCGAAGCTCAACCTGGGACCGGGAATCCCCACCGACCGTTTTCTGATGGAGTGGCTGATCCGGGAAAAGAGAATCACAGAGCGGCGGAGCGGCCGCTATGAGACCTTTGCTGAAGTCGCGCTGCCGAAGGCGCTGGAAAGAAGGGCCGGGGGGGGTGATCCTCAGCCGGGAAGACCTCGACTCGGCCTTAGGGGTAAGCTTATCCTGGCCGAAGCTCCCCGGGATATAAACGCCTGGCGAGGAAGGCACGAGCCGACCGCTTCCTGGCAGAGAGCCCTCCGCCGGGTTCTCGAACATTATTTCGGCCAGCGATACGCGGCCGTCGATTTTCTCTCCGGCGACCGCTGTTTCTATGTCCTCAAAAGACGCGACCTCCGCTGATCGGTCTTTTCTTTTTTCACTCTTTGATTCTCCTCGCCGGCCATGCTAAATTGGGCGCGGGCCGGAGATGACACGGAAAACCTGGAAAAACAACGTCCATTTTATCCTCGTCGGGCCGACCGAGCCCGGGAATATCGGCGCGGCCGCCCGGGCGATCAAGAACATGGGATTCCGCCGGCTTGGACTGGTCGCTCCCGTCCCCTATTTAACGGGCGAAGCCAGGTCGATGGCCTGCCACGCCAAAGACGTATTGGAAGCGGCAAGAGTCTATAAAAGCTTTCGCCGAGCGATCGCCGGAAAGGCGCTGGTCGTCGGGACGACAGGCCGTTTGGGCGGCAAACGGGGCCTCATCCTGGATGTCCGCAGGGGAGCTCCACGGATCAGGAAAGCGACGACGACGAACCAGGTCGCTATCCTCTTCGGGAACGAGCATAATGGCCTGACTAGTCGCCAGCTCGACGAGTGCGGCCTGGTGCTGACGATTCCTTCCTCTCCCGCCTTCCCCTCTTTAAACCTGTCCCAGAGCGTTATGATCGTGGCCTACGAACTGAGCCGTCTCGAGGCCAAGACAAAGTCCCCGGTGCTGGTAGAAACTAAGGAACTTCAGAAGCTCTACCGGCGATTCCCGAGAACACTCCAGCTCCTGGGGTATGGCCGCAAGGGAGACAAGGACCTGAAGACCGAAATTGGCCGCAACCTGAAGCATCTCTTCGGCCGGGCCGGGCTGACCGAATGGGAGCTGAACATGCTCCTCGGCCTCTGCACGCGGGTAGAAAGAGAACTGCATCGAAAAGAATAATCCCTATTTCTTTTCTTGTTCCGGCACGCCGGCAGGCAGGAGATACTTGTTATACCAGGCCAGACGCCTCTCCAGCCGGTCCCGCAAGTAACTGGGTGTGGTGATGCCGTGGAACTGTCCCGGGTAGACGATGAGCTGGGTGTCGACACCCCGGCTCTTGAGCGCCTGGTACATCTGCTCACTGCCGGCGATCGGGACGTTGAAATCCTTCTCTCCGCACATGAAGAGAGTCGGCGTCCGGATGCGATCGACCCTCATGAAAGCGGCCGAGACCTTGATCCACGGCTCGAGGTTCTTCCAAGGAAGCCCGACCTCCTGCTCGTACTGGAGGATGTACTGGTCGGTTCCATACATGGTGAGCTGGAGGGCCGACCCGGCCCCGCTCACCGCCGCCTTGAACCTCTGGTCGACGGCGATGGTGGAGTCCGTCAGGATACCCCCGTAACTCCAACCGCCGATCCCCAGCCGTTCCGGGTCGGCGATGCCGCGGCGAATGGCCTCGTCCACAGCGCCGACGAGGTCGACGACCTCCTTATGTCCCCATTCCGCATAGATGGCCTTCTGGAAGGCCGAGCCCCGGCCGGAACTTCCCCGGTAGTTCACGTTCAGTACCGCATATCCCTGAGAGGCGAAGAACTGGTTGTCGAAGTCGAAGACGTGTTCGTCCTGGCCGTTCGGGCCGCCGTGGATGAGGAGAAGGAGCGGGTACTTCTGTCCGTCCTTGAAATCGGGCGGCTTGACCAGCAGGCTGTTGACGATCGTCCCGTCCTTGCTTTTCGAAGTGAAATCCTCGGTCGTGGCGAGCTCGACCTCGGACAGCCAGGCGTCGTTCCGGTGGCTGAGGCGACGGAACGTCCCGTTCTCGAGGGCATGAACCTCGGGCAGCTCGGCCGCCGTCGCAGTCAAGAGAGCGGGGTGGCCGTCGGGACCCAGGGAGAGCGACGAGACGACCCGGTGGCCGTCGGTCAATTTTTCCACATTCCCCCCGGCTGCAGAGATACGCCCAACATAGCTCGCCCGGTCGTCCTCGACGATGAACAGGAGGTTCCGGCCGTCAGCCGTCCATTCCACCGGACCTTCTCCCGCCCGGTCAAGAGCAGCGGTCAACACGCGGGCTTCGCCCCCGGCGGCCGGCATAATCGCGAGCTTGTTCAGGTTGTAAGCGGAGAACCGCGGCTCATCGCCCTGAAAGTAGGCAATCCACCGGCCGTCGGGGCTCCAGGCAGGCCGGCCTCCGTCCGGGCCGGGAAAAACGGTCAGCGCCCGGGGTTCCGCGCCCGCTCGGCCCTCGATGACAAAGATGTTGCTGTCGGCCGACCGGTCGGGGTCAGGGGCACGGTTGCTGACGAAAGCGATCGACCGGCCGTCCGGCGACCAGGCCGGAGACCGCTCGTCAAATGCGCCTGAAGTGATCACCTCTCCCTTGCGCGTCTCCAGATCGAATATCCAGAGGTGCTGATGGAGGTTGCCGAGGTACCCCGTCCGATCTTGCTTGAAATGGTAGCGGTCGATGACGAGCGGCGGCTTGGCCTTCCGTTTCCAACCCTCTTTTTTCTCCGGCTCATCGTCGGGGTCCGGGTCGCTGACGACAAGGACAAGCCGTTTCCCATCGGGAGACCAAGCGTAGTCGGAGATCCCGCCCTTGATGTCCGTGAGGCGCTGCGCCTCTCCACCCTGGCGGTTGAGCAGCCAGACCTGGGCGCCCTTTTTCTTCTCCTCCTCGTCTCCGCGCGAGGCCAGGAAGGCAAGATAGCGGTTATCCGGGCTCCAGCGCGGCTGGCTTTCGCTCTCGGGACTCGAGGTCAGGCGGATCTCTTCTCCCCCGCTCCACTTCACCATCCAGATATCGGTGTCCCGTTTGTCCTTTTCGAGATCGATCGCGCTGACGGTGTAGGCTACCCATTGGCCGTCGGGCGAACGCTGGGGATCCCGGACGGTCCTCAGGCGGGCGAAATCATCTGCCTTGACCGGACGCCTGGCCTGCTGAGAGTCGGCGCCGAGCGCTGCGCCGGTCAGAGCTAGCAGCATTATCGTGATGATCATCAGTCTCCATTTCTTCATCATCGAAACCTCCTGGGTCTGGAACGCTCAATCAATCGGTCAGCCCTTCGACCGAGCAGAAAGAATACCGCCTCGGGGGGAGAGAAGTCAACGGAAGTACCTCCACTTACGTGATGAACATGATAGGCAACTTGGGAATGTCAGCGCTCCCGCTCAGGTTTTCGACGCCGTTCCCTAAGCGTTTTTCTCAGCGCTGCGGAACTCCGCTTGATAGATCTCAACTTTCTTTGTATATAAGCTTCATTCTCATCCCTTTGTGTCTGAGCTCCGCGTGCTCAGACAGTCCTCGCGGCCGCCAGAGCGGCTCCCCTCGAAAAACGCCTCGGGAAGGCTAAACCTTCGAGGTCGCTTCTCCATTCCCAAGTTACTCATCAAATAATGCGACGCCTAAGATATCCATGGCGTCCCGGATTTATTCCTATTAATTTTATAAAACCGATAGAATTTATTGACGATGTCCCCGGCCTCCGCTATGATGAAGAGATATGGCCAAATCGCGATCCGACGGGCGGACAGGCAGACGAAGAGGCAGCCTGGCTTGGTGGATGCTGTTCTCGACGGCTCTATTCGTTGCCGTCTCAAATAGCGAGGAAAAGCCGCTGCGCAAGGTGGAACTTCTCCTCTTGGAATCCCATAAGGCTTCTATCATGACGGTCGGGCTTCACATCCAACTCGCCCCAAGCTGGCATCTCTACTGGATCAACCCCGGTGACGCCGGCCTGGCCCCGGAAATAACCTGGAATCTCCCTCCCGGCTACGAAGCCGGACCGCTCCGCTTCCCGACCCCGGAAAAGTTTGTCCATAGTGACATCGTCGCCTACGGCTTCAAGTCCGAGGTTCTCATCCTCTGCGAGATCCGGCCCTCCGGCCCACTGACCGCAACGGAGATGCCCACAATCGCCTGCCAGCTCGACTGGATGGCCTGTCAGGAGAGCTGTATCACCGGCCGGGAGGCCATCAAGGTTTCGCCGGCAACGCAGACACCCGCTGATCTCAAGAGATCCAGAAAGATCCTATCCCGGTTCGCCCGCCGTTTCCCCAAGCCGCTCGACACTGCCCGGATCTCCTTGAAGGAGGCTGGCTTTGTCAAATCAAGAAACGGCTGGCAAGTGGAAATCCCGTTGATGGGAAAAGGTGGGGGCCTGGTTTCGGATTTCTACCCGTATCCTATCGAAAATTTCGTGGTCGCTCACAACCGGATCGCCAGGAGCGGTGGAAAAGTAATCATCCCGCTCGAGCCTTCCGGACCCTCGGCCGTGCTCGTCCGGATCGACGGACTTCTCATCCTCGGCGATGACGCCTACGAAGTCT
>DATKXS010000166.1:0-16064 GCA_035528895.1 Candidatus Desulfaltia sp. | reverse complement strand
CCGCCGACGAGGTCATCCGGATGGTCCCGGCGGAGCTTCTGGACGCTTCCTACTCGCTGGGGGCGACCCGGCTCGAAACGGCCGTCAAGGTCGTCGTTCGGCAATGCCTCCCCGGTCTGATGACGGCCGTCCTGATCGCCTTCGGCCGGGGCATCGGCGACGCCGCCTCGGTCCTTTTTACGGCCGGTTTCACCGACCGGCTTCCAACCTCGCTCCTCCAGCCGGCGGCGACATTGCCTTTGGCGATCTTTTTTCAACTGGGGACCCCCTTCCCCGAGGTCCAACAGAGGGCTTATGCTTCGGCGGCCGTGCTCACTATCTTGATCCTTATCATCAGCCTTCTGGCGCGGGGACTGAGCAAAAGGTACACCCGTCATGTCGTCAAATGAAAAGGACACTCCGATGGACATCAGGCCGCATATCAGCATCCAGAAACTGAGTGTCTTCTTCGGGCCGCTGCAGGTTCTGAAGGACATCAGCATTGATATCCCCGACCGGAAAATCACGGTCATCATCGGTCCTTCGGGCTGCGGGAAGACGACGCTGTTGAAGTCCCTGAACCGGCTTCTGGACCCGTCCGGTGGCGTTCGGGTCTGCGGCCGGGTCCTGGTGGACGGCGTTGATATTTATGATCCCCGGACCGAAGTGACCCAGGTCCGAAAGAAAATGGGGCTTCTCTCCCAGAGGCCGCAGGCGCTCCCGATGTCCATCTACGACAATGTCGCCTATGGGCCGCGCATCCACGGCCTGAGGGGTAGGAAGGATCTTAACGAGGTCGTCGAGAGCCATCTGCGCGTGGCCGGCCTGTGGGAGGAAGTCAAGGACCGGCTGTCCGAGCCGGCCTCTCGTCTCTCCGTCGGCCAGCAGCAGCGGCTCTGCCTGGCCCGCGGCCTGGCCGTCGAACCCGAGATCATCCTGGGCGATGAGCCGACCTCGGCCCTGGACCCGCAGTCCAGCCAGAACGTAGAGCGAAGGCTGATCGAGCTCAAGAAGGATTACACGGTGGTCGTCGTGACTCATATCCTAAGACAGGCCAAGCGGATCGCCGACTATATCGCTTTCCTGTATCTGGGAGAGCTTATCGAGCACGGTCCGGCGGCCGAAGTGTTTGCGGAACCGCGGGACCCCCGGACGCGCGCCTATCTTACCGGGGAGATCAGCTGATCCCTTTCAGCGGGCCTTCTTCACGAACTCGTAGAAGTTGACCTCGTTGGCGTCCAGCCCATACCGGTAGACATACCGGCTGGCCAGCTCCGAGGCGAACAGCGCCTTGAGGTAGGTCATCGGCACCCGCTTGATGGTCTTGGCGAACCCGATCTCCTCGACCAGCGCCCCGGGGATACAGCACTCGGTCACCTTTTTGAATAAACTCCGGTCGTTGACCAGGTCCGACTTCCCGACCGCGTCTTTGATCAAGTTGATCTTCTCGCTGATGAGGTCGGTGAGGATGGACCGTGGGATCTTCCGGGTCTCGTTCTCCTTCCAGATGATGTCGAACTCGAGCCGGGCGTTCTCGCGGATGATCTCCAGGATCTGGGCAACGTATTTTTTCCGGAAAGGGGGAACGACTCCCCGCTTGACGCACATTAGCTCCTCGTACTCTTCGTCGGTCAAGGCGAGGCTGGCCAGGACTTCGAGCGATGACGAGGTGACGCCGCCCTTGTTGGCCGAGGCCTCCTTGTAGATGACGCCGCCCTTTTCTTCGAGCCGGAGCCTGGCCTGTTGAGTGATAAACAGGTTGGCCCCTTCGACGATGACCTTGAAGCGCGGACGGCCTTTGTCATCCAAGCAGTTCTGCCAGTTGTTGATGGTGATCGAAGAGGGCCGGCCGCCGCAGGGAACGAAGAGGTCGGCCGCGAACTTGGGGTGGAGATGGAAAGCGTTCCGGAAATCGAGGCCCGATTCCAGCCGTTCGCCGTCCGGAAGGATGACGTTGTGCTCTTTGATGCCGACGAAGAAACCCTGCTTGGAAAGGCGTTCCCGGCGGAAATGTTCGACCATTTTCCGCTCCTTGGCCAGGCGGGTGAGTTCACGCCGGTCGAGCCCGGCCGGGTCGGAAAGGACGCCCGAGCCGTCGACTATGGACAGGATCCGGTCCTTGGAGATCAGGATCTCATTGCTTCCCAGGTCGCCGTCCGGACCGCCCGTCATCACTTTCGTGATATTCTCCTCTTTGAGCCCCAGTTTCTCCAGGGATTTTAGGACGTACTCGTGGATGGAGTTGGTGGTCATGCCGTAGAGGTCGTGCGGAATCCCCCCCATGGAGACGGGCTTACCGGTGGAGAAGGACCTCCAGTAGCGGTAGCCCCGGGTTCTGGCCCGCAGGGCGGCCCATTCCATGAGCTCCGCCGTGCCCTCGTCGGGACCGAGGAAGAGCAGGATCTCTTTTCCGTAGAAATCGACCACCCCTTTCTCGTTGAGCATAAGGTCGAGCAGGCCGTCGATGTACTTCTTGAAGGCTTCGTCGGCCCGCTGCTCGTAGCCCCAGCGGAGCAGGATGGTTCCCTTCGAACCGCCTTCCGGAATGTCTTTGTTCTTGCGCTGTTGGGTGGAGGCGAGGTTGTAGTTTTCGTCGAAAATGAAGTCGGAATTGTTGAGATAGGTCTGGAGGTTGTTGGACCGGACGATGCGGATGCCCCCGCGGGCGATGTCGCGGAAGCGGACGTGGAAGCCGCGAAGTTCGGCGCCGACGACGTGGAAAACACCGAAAGGCCTTTCCGGGTAATCGACCGAGTTCAAGAACGCGGGATTGTACATGTAGGAAAGAGAAGTCTTTTCCTTGACATAGAAATTGGTCTTCAGGATGGAATCGATGAACAGGGCGGCGGCGAGTAGGATGTCCCGGTCGATCTCCACCGGAACATTCCGGATGATCTCTTTGCGTAGCTCCTCCAACTCCTTCTTGACCTCCCGGGATCGGGAAGAGGGGCTGAGCCTCCGGTCGAACAGCCAGAAGAGCTTCTTCAAGTGGACCGGGTTTTCCATGAAGGCATCCCAGACCCGCTGCTCGGCGTAAGTGTCCTTGACCAGCTTGGTCTTGAGGTTTCGCAAGGTGCCCAGGAGCTCGGGCGAGTCCTTGAGGGCTTCGGCCAGGCGCAGGTACTCATCGTTGTAGCCGGTCAGGAACTGGTGGCAGAAACTCCAGGCGGAGACACCGAAGACGGTTTCCTGGGCGGTCAACTTCCCGTCACGGAAAAGGCCGGACAAAGGAGATTCAGGGATCACGTAGATGAGGCTGATGTCCTCGACCAGGTCCTGGACGAGGCTCCGGTCTTTGATTTCCTTGAGATAAAACGAATAGGCCGTCCGGCCGTTGGAGAACTGTTCGATGTACTTGCGGCTGGAGACCAGGCCGTGCGAGTTGAACACGTCCGAAACATTAGAGAAAAAACGGTGGCTGGAATCGCGCTTGGTCACGACCGTGATCCGGATCTCGCCGCCTCGCCGGCACTTGGTGATGTCGATGTATGGACTTTCCCAGCCCTTCGTCTTGGTGATCAAAGCCTGATAGCGGGCCACCGTCTCCCGGGCGGCCGTGGCCAGGAAGATGGTGTCGCCGATCTTTTTCAGGTCTGTTTCGTCGGGAGCGGGCTGAGCTTCTAAAAACTCAGGGAGGCAGACGACATACATTCTCAGGTGCTCGACTCCGAGAGCTTTGCGCGCCGTGCGGTAGGATTGAAGGCGGCAGTTCGGGTACTTCTCCTCGATGTGCCGTTCGACCTCCAGGCTGCGAGGGTGTTCGTCGTCGACGAGATAGATGGCGTCGTTGGTGTGCTCGGTGGCCAGGTCGACCTTGAAGACCTTCTCTTGTTTGATGGTGGCGATGATCTCGGCGGCCTTGATGGCCCGGATGTGGTCGGCGATCGTCTGGAGGGATGTCGTCTGGAAATAGTAATCGTTCATCCCCAGGCCGGTGCAGAACCAGTCCAGTTCCTCGCGGACGGCTTCTTGGGTATAAGGGCCTTGGCTGAGGATGATCTTCTCCAGCTTTTTGAGCTGGCTTTCGGTTAAAACAGACTTGGCAGCGATCTGTTTCAGACTTTTCATGGATAGCTCCTCGAACTACGGAACCGTTGAAAAAACGATTAATAGCAATTATACCACGTCGCAGCGGGTTGGCAAGGTCAGAGAACCGCTGTTCGATGCGGCGTGTCTGAGGCCATTCGACGCGATCCTAGACTTCCAGGTCGAGCTTGTCGAGGAGAAGTTCGGTACCTTCCAGAACTTCAAGCTCGGTCGAACCGCAAGCCGAGCAGGTGAAGACGAAATCGTCCTTTTCGGTCACGGCCCGGCACTTCCGGCACTTGACCCGGAGCGGCACCAGGGTGACTTCTAGAGCCGCTTCGGCCGCGATGGTGTCCCGTTTGTAGCTGTCAAATGCAGTCTGCAGGAACTCCGGCACAACGCCGGCCAGCTTCCCGACCTTCAAACTGACCCTGACGACCCTGGCGGCCTTTTGTTCCCTTGCTTTTTCTTCCAGGATCTCGAACAGGCTGGCGACGATAGAGAGCTCATGCATGGCGCTGGTGCTGGATCATATTGACACGGCTTTCAATGAAATAGCGGGCCAGTTCGGCGACCCCCCGGCCCTTGAGCGCTGAGGTGACGAAAACGCGCAGGCGGGGATTGATGTCCAGGGCTTCGTTGCCGGCGCGCTCCAGGTCGAACGGAAGAAAAGGGATTAAATCGGATTTGGTGAAGATCAGACAGTCGGCGCTGGCGAAGGCTTTGGGATATTTCTTGGGCTTGTCGTCTCCCTCCGGCGCGGAAAGCAGCACACAGCGGAGACTTTCTCCCAAGTCATAGCTCGCCGGGCAGACGAGGTTCCCGACATTCTCGATGAACAGGAACTTGGTCTCGGCGGGAATCTCGGGGATGAGGCGGCCGATCATTTTGGCTTCCAGGTGACAAGCGCCTCCCGTCGTGATCTGCCAGGCGGGGACACCCTTTCGCCGGATCCTCTCGGCATCCCGCTCGGTCTCGATGTCGCCCTCGATCACGGCCAGGGGGTGAGTCGGCTTGAGCGTTTCGATGATTCTCTCGAGGAGGGTCGTCTTTCCCGAGCCCGGAGAACTGAGCAAGTTCACTACCAGGACGCCGGACTTTTCCATCCTCTCCCGGATTTCAGCGGCGACTTTCTTGTTCGAGCCGAGGATATCCTCCCGGACGACCACTTCTTTCTTGCTCATATCTCAGTTCTGAGCCTGCGGATGACGTGGATGCCGATCCCGTCATCGCCGTAGAGCTCGTTCCCCAGGCCGAGAAGGAGTGTCTTCACTTCTCTTCCGGTTTTGCCCTGGGCAACCGGACGGAGAAGGTCGAGCCCCGGCCCGGCTCGCTTGCCACCTGGATGGATCCGTTGTGGGCTTCGACGATCTTCTTGGCGATGGCCAGTCCCAGCCCCGTGCCCTTGATCTTCTGGTCTTCGCTCCGGCTGACCCGGTAGAACTGGTCGAAGACGAGCGGCAGGTGTTCCCGGGCGATGCCGATGCCGGTGTCGGTCACATCCGTGATGATGGAGTCCTCCTCTTCACGAACGGTGATGATCACGGAGCCTTCCGGTCGGTTGTATTTGATGGCGTTGGAGATCAGGTTCGAGAAGACCTGCTCCAGAGACTGTTCATCGCCGAGGGCGAGAGCTGGTCTTTCCGGCGGCCTGAGCTCGAGCCGGACCTTGTACTCCTGGGCCAACGGCTTCATGAATTCCACCTGCCTGTCCAGGAGCTTTTCCAGGGCGATCGGCAGGAACTTGTCGACGAGCTGCCCGCGGGTGATCCTGGCCATATCCAGCCAGTCGTTGATCAGATGGAGGAGACTCCCCAGCCGCTCCTGGGCCCGGACGATCATCTCCTTCTGGGCGTCATCGACCCGGCCCACCATCCCCGCCAGGATCACCTCGAAGTACTGCTGGATGGCCACCAGTGGGCTTCTCAGCTGGTGGGAGACCATGGTGATGAAGTTCTCCTCCATGAGCTTTTTCTCGCGCCGCAGCGTTTCGGCCTCCTGGGCCAGCTTCCTCCTTTCCAGCGCTCGCCGGATAATGATGCGGAGCTCGTCCGGAGTGAAGGGCTTGGGCAGGAAATCGTAGGCCCCTTTTTTCATTGCCTCGACGGCCGATTCCACGGTGGCATAGCCGGTAATGACGATGGGGATGTTCTGAGGGTCGATGTCCCTGAGCTTCTCCAGGACCTCGAAGCCGCTGAGGCCGGGCATCTTGAGATCGATGAGTGTCAGGGCCGGTTTCAACGCCCTGACTTTCTCCAGACCGACCTGGCCGTTCTCGGCAGTCTCCGCCCTGAACCCGTCCTTGGTCAGGATCATCGAGCAGGAATCGCGCATGGCCTCTTCATCGTCGATGATCAGGATGATCGGTTTTTCAGCCATGATAACTTCTCCAGCGTCTATTTTACACGAAAAGCGCCTTCATTTCAGTAGGCTCGGCCTTGGGTTCGTCAGCCCATTCGGTTCCCCAGCGAGGAACCTCACTCCAAACTCCTCCTTCGCTCTTCTCTCCTCCGGAGAGAAACCATGCCCGCTCAGTCGTCGATGGACTTCCTCACCCAAGCCCTCGCCTCGACCAAAGAAGGTGCCCGCTCACTCCTCATAAGGGTTTCTCCTGCCACTGCCCCTCGCCTCATAAAAGAAAGACAAAGCAAACATTGGTTCTTTAGACAAGGTGAGAGCCTGTTGGCGACAAACCCGTTTGAGGGCGGAGCGGGCAAGGGTCTCCTCCGAAGGAGGAGAGAGCGGAGCCCAAAACCGAGCCGCCTTTGGCTCGCCGGGACAAAGGTGGCGTGGTTTGGAGCCAACTGGCACGAGCCTATTTTTTGAGAAACTTGGCGATCCGGGCCAGGAGGTCGTCCGGTTTGACCGGCTTGTCGATGTAGTCGTCCGGGCCGACCATGCCCTCTTCATCGCTCTTGATCTGAAACCTCGAGCCGGCGATCTCTTTCACCGCGGACACAAAGATGACGGGCATATCCTTGTGGTCCTTGAATTCGGGGGATGTCTTGATGGCGTTACAGAGCGAAAAGCCGTCAAAGAGACTGTCCATCATGATGTCGAGCAGGACCAGGTCGGGCTTTTCCGCGAAGATCTTCTCCTTGGCCTCCTGCGGGTTGGAGGCCATGACCACGTCATAAAGGGCGGACTTCAGGATGGGGGTCACCGCGGCGCGGAAATCGGGATCGTCGTCGACGACCAGGATTTTCGGGCTTTTGTCCATGATGCATTTCTCCTTATATAGATTGAAGGCATTTTTAATGGCCAGTTTGAGCTCATCCTTGCCGAAAGATTTGATGAAATAAAAAAAGATGTCCTGCTCCCGGGCCTTGGCCTCCCGCCGCTTATCGTTCTTCTTGGTGGTCAGGATGATCCTGAGCCGGGGATCGAGGTTCTTGAGCACGGGGACGGCTTCGTAGCCCTTCATCTCGGGCAGGTCGATATCCATGACCAGGCAGTCGAACCCTCCTCCGGAGATTTTCTTGATGGCGTCGGATAAGTTCTTCCCTGTTTCCAAGACGAACTGGTCTTCTTTCAGAAAATGGGCCAGCTCGCGTCTCGCTTTAGGGTCGGGGTCGATGATCAAAACCCTCTTTTCTGCGGCCATCCGGCTCTTCCTCTCATCTCTAATAAAGCAATTTGTGTGCCAAACAGCCGGAGCGGGCAGAAAAGTGAGCTTATGTATATTATTGATAATAAATATATTAAGGAAAGCATCCGGAGATTTTGGCGACCTTCCCAGGAAGACCCCGGGGCCTTGAGGAATATTTCCCCAGGCTTGTTCCACAA
Organism: Candidatus Desulfaltia sp.; assembly: GCA_035528895.1. Taxonomy (GTDB): domain Bacteria; phylum Acidobacteriota; class Aminicenantia; order Aminicenantales; family UBA8522; genus UBA8522. The sequence goes on along the minus strand of DATKXS010000166.1, from coordinate 8,273 downwards.
TTTCCTCGCGCTTCACCGGCCTCCGCTGATCTTGGTTCTCCTCGTCAGGAGAACATGCCGGCTTCCAGCTTTAATGGGGTCGTCGGCGGGTGTCAATGGAAGAGGCAGGGGACGGTCCGGTGATGGACCGTCCCCCTAAAATCGTCCAGCGGTCTTTTAGTTGATGCAGGATTTAGATAGCGGGTTGCTGAATTCGCTTAGGAATCAGTCCGTCGTTTTCCCGCTGGACGGTTTCGCTCAGCGTTTCCTCCAGGATCGTCTCGATGGCCTTCCGGACGGAGTCCGACAGGAGGTTTCCTTCCGCGATAGACTCCGGCTGGATGCCCAGGATGTGGGCATTCTTGATCTGGTCATAGGTCAGGCGGTTGGTCAGCGAAGGCAACAGCCGATGGCTCAGGACGGCATTCCAGAGGACGTGTTGGAGCGGCAAGACGGCGATCTTTCCGGGCCGTTCGCCCATCTGGATCACATCGATGAAGAGGAGCGGACGTCCGGTTAACCGTTCAAGAATGCGGTCCTCCTCGAGTTCCGTTTCGAGGTAGACGTCGGCCATCCCCGCTTTCTTTATCTCCCTGGCCAGCTCCAGGCCGGCCCGATCGTCCGAGCGGTCTTCCCGGCCGACGCCGATAAAGATGGGGCCGGCCGGTCTGAGCTCACTCAGCTTTCTTCTCCAGTCGCCGTCGGGCGCCCTTTTGACCTCCGCCATGTGGGCGGAACAGCTGACACAGGGGTCGAAGGCCCGGACCACTAGCTCCATCCGATCCCGGATCTTGTCTTCCTGGCCTTCGTCCAGGAGCTTCTGGGCGGCGATATAGCAGTATCGTTCGATGTCCTCGGCGTTCTGGGCTGTGGGAGTGATGATATCGGCCGCGGCCACGAGGCCGTCCTTGATTTCGTAATGATGGATGAGGAGTCCGCGCGGGGCTTCGACCAGGCCGGTTCCCTTGCCCGCCTTTGCCTTGTAAGGCACGATCGGGGGATCGTCCGGAATCTTCAGGACCTTGTCCACCAGCTCGGGGATCTGCTCGAAGGCGTAGAGGATCTCCAGCGCCTGAGCGGCGTTGTGGAAGAGGGGGTTCGTCTTCCAGCGGGCGTTGAAATATTTCTTGAAGGCCTTTCCCGCTTCGCCCTCGAGTCGTTCGCCGAGGACGTTGACCCGGGCGAGCGCGCCCACTGAGTAAGGATCCCCCTTATAGTGGCTGCGCTTGCAGAAAGAATGGGGAACGACGAACTCATTGGTCAGGCTTTGATAATCGTCCCGGCCGATCTTTTCACCGCTGGACAGGATGATCTCGTCCCCCCAGAGCCCGTAGCGGCCGTCCCCCGGCTCACAACAGGCATAGACCGTGTCCGCTTCTGGAACGGCGGGATAATCGAGGCCGCAGAAGAGATCGACCGTCCGGAAAACGAAGGGCATGAACTGGATGGCCCGATTCTTGATCCAGATGAGTTCCTCCCGGCTGGGGTATTTTCCGAACCCGCCGATGACCGGGTTTTCACCATGGATCATCCGGCCGCTGAGGAGGGTCATGATGGCGTTCCCGAACTGCTTCATCTCCAGGGCGATCTTGACCTCGAACGGGAATTTTGAGGCCATGGCGATGGCATTGGGAAAGCCGACATAGTCCGGGAGGGCCAGGTAATAGACATGGAGGGAGTGGCTCTCGATGAATTCTCCCAGATGCATCAGCTCACGCAGCTGGGTGACCTTGGCCGGGACCTTGACGGCCAGAGCGTTCTCCATCGCCCTGAGCACGGCGTTCTTATGGGACAGGGTGCAGATGGCGCAGATGCGGGGCGCGATGCTGACGTCCTCTTCGGGGGTTTTACCGACGGTGAGACGTTCGATGAGGCGGGGGCCCTCGTTGATGACGAGCTTCACCTCGGTGACAGCATGGCCGTCGATGGTAGCATAGATGCCGCCGTTTCCTTCGACGCGGGGCAGGTGGTCGACGCTGATGGTTTTCATCTTTTCTCCTTTCTGAACGTCTCGAAGAATTCGGCGATCCGTGTCCCCGAGTAGTTGGCCATCCTGTTCTTGATGGTGGCGACGTCAAAACCCTTGTCGAGCAGGAGATGGTACTCGGAGGTCCGGTTGGCTTCTTCTGTCGGCCCCCAGCAGCCGAAGCAGGGGACATTGTGATTCGGACAGACCGACCCGCAGCCTCCGAGCGTCAGCGGACCCAGGCAGAGGATGTCCTTGTTGAGGAGGCAATCGTTCTCATGCCACTTGCACTCGACACAAACGGGGAACCGGTAGAGCTCGGGAGGGTTGCCCCGGAGCAGCCGGTTGAAGGTCGACAGGAATTGCTCTTTGCCGACGGGACAGCCCGGAAGGCAATAATCGACCTTGACGAAGGCATCGATGGGCTTGCTCTGGGCCGGCTGGGTGTGGGAGAACTCGATACCGCCGTAGACCTTCTTCAGGTTCTTCTCCCACTCCTTTTTGTCCAGGAAGGCGGCCTGGATCCCGCCCACGCAGGCGCAGTTGCCGAAGGCGACCACCATCTTGGCCCGTTTCCGGATATCCAGGAGTTCCTCTTTCTCTTTCTCGGTGCTCACCGACCCTTCGACCAGCGCCACGTCGAGATCGCCGTGGCGGTTGTCGCTCTTGGCCATGAGAAAGACCTCGATGTCGGCCGCGGTGAAGATATTGACGAGCTCATCCTCACAGTCGACGATGAGCAGGGCATCGCCGGCGCAGCCGGTCAGTTCGAAAATCCCGATTTTTAGTTTGTCTTGGGCCATGATCAACTCCTTAGATGAGCTCCTTCATATGGAGGACATCCCAGTAGCTAAACACCGGGCCGTCGAGGCAGGTGTAGATGTAGTCAATGGCGCAATGGCCGCATTTCCCGATGCCGCACTTCATCCGCCGCTCCAGGGTCATAAGAATCTGGTTCTTGGGGATGTTGAGCTTGATCAACTCCTTGATGACGAACTTGTACATCACCGGGGGGCCGCAGACGAGAGCGTAGGTGTTACCGGGGTCGGTCTTTTTCAGATGGGGAAAGAGGGTGGTGACGACGCCGGTTCGCGCCGGCCATTGGCCGGTATCATCGGCGTCCACGGTCAGGTGGCACTCCAGGTCGCTGCGGGTCTGGAGGGCGAAGAACTCCTCCCGCAGGATCATTTCGGCGGGCCTTTTCGCGCCGTAGAGCAGAACGACCCGTTCGAACCGGTCCCGGTTGTCGAGGCAGTAGAGAAGGACCGAGCGGAGAGGGGCAACACCCATCCCCCCCATGATGATAAGGATGTCCTTGCCGGTCATCTCTTCGACCGGGAACCCGTTGCCGTAGGGGCCGCGCAGGCCGATGAGCGCGTTTTCCGGCAGCCGGAAGAGGGCGTTCGTCATCGTGCCCATCTTCCGGATGCAGAATTCGAGCAGGCCGGGGCGAGACGGCGTCGAGGAAAGGCAGAAAGGAGCCTCCCCGGCACCGAGGACGGAGAGCATGGCGAACTGGCCCGCTTTGTACTTGAATGATAAGGCTCTCTCCATATCGACGAAGCGGACCTGGAAGAACTTCACATCCGCTGAGAGCGGGTAGGAGCGGATGATGCGGGCCGGCTCGGGAGTGAAAGGGTTGGAATCGGTGAGACATCTGTGTTCGCCGTTCATTTGGACACCTCCCCAGCGAATTTTTTCCAGAAGACCTCGACGGGATGGCCCTCCAGGGCGTCGGTCACAGATTTGATGTGGATCTGAACCGGGCAGGTCACCAGGCAGCGGCCGCAGCCGACGCAGCTCGGCTTGCCGTATTTGGAGACATAGGCCTGGAGCTTGTGGGTGTACCAGAGACGGAGACGCTGTGACTTGTGCTCTCGGAAATTCTCTCCGCCGGCTACTTCGGAATATTCGGGCAGCGTGCAGGAATCCCAGTAGCGGAGGCGTTGGCCCGGCCGGTTGCCCAGGAACTGCTTGTCGACGACGTTGTAGCAGTTGCAGGTGGGGCAGACCATCGAGCAGGAGCCGCAGGCGAGGCAGGCGGCGCCAGCTTCCTCCCAGAAAAAGGCCTTGTCCTTAAGCTCCATGAGGTTGGGCATGCGGGTGAAGTTGATCTCGATCTGGAAGGCTTCGTCCCTCTCCTCCTGCCACTTTATGTATGTTTGGATGTCCTTGTCGGTCAGCTTGTCGTCGAAGAAGCCGGGGGACAGTCGGACGAGGTCATCGCCCCGGCTCGAGCCGATCCAGACAAGAAAATGACTCTCCAGGTCGGTGAAAAAAAGGTCATATCCCTCTTCGATGATGTCGGTGTGGGTGGATTTACACAGGCAGAATTCATCCGGCCAACAGGATAGGCCGAGTATAAGCGTCTTTTTTCTGGCCTCGAGATAATAAGGATCCAGGTACGCCTGGGAGAATAGCTTGTCCAGGATGAGCAGGCCGTGGATATCGCAGGGATGAATGCCGAACAGGATCCGGTCGGTGATGTGGGAAAAGTCTTCCTGGTACCCCTTCTCACTGAAGTGGAACATATTGAAGAAGGAGGGGACCATGATCTTCTTGGGCGGGATGATCGTCCGGGTCGCGTTCATGGCGATTCGGGAGAAATCCTTGACCTGGTCGAAGACGAACTTGTCTCCTTTGGTCACCGGAGCCCACAGCTGCGCCTCTCTCGAGATGACCTCGAGGAAGGGTGAAAGGTCCTTTTTTTGGAGTTTGAGTATCCTCATTTCACCTGTCCTTTTTGCGGGCCGGCTGAACATCCCCCCGGTCCGGAAGGACCGGGGAGAGGAACCCGCCTGGTTATATTAGGGGTCATAAAGCCAAAATCGGTCTGCATCAGGTTTCTATTTATGCAATTTCTGTGCCGAACAGGGAGAAAGGAGAAGGCCGGCAGTCTGATTCTAACCTGTTGATATTAATTAGGATAACGATCGGTCAAGGGGAGATCTTCGGTGGCCGGAGGCCGCTGACGGAAGAGAGTGGGGTGTTTTTCCCCGCCCTCAGGGAAAAAGGGAACAAAGGGGGGAACGTCCCCTACAGCTTGAATTTTTTGATCTTGGCCCAGAGCGTCTTGCGGTCGATGCCCAGGACCTCGGCGGCCCGCGTCCTGTTTCCCTGTTGAACTCGCAGGACGGCCTGGATGTATTCTTTTTCCATGCTTTCAAGGGTCTCGAACTTCCCCGAGAGCGAGCCCAGAACCGTTGCCCCGGCGCTGATCCCGTGGTACATCAGGTCCTCCATCTCGATCCCATCGCTCCGGGAGAGCACCACTGCTCTTTCGATGGTGTTCTCGAGCTCCCGGATGTTTCCCGGCCAGTCGTATTCCTTGAGGGCCTTGAGCGCCCGGGAAGAGACGCCGGCGATGTTCTTCTTGGTCCGTTTGTTGTATTTCTGTAGGAAATGGTCGACGAGAAGAGGGATGTCCTCTTTCCTCTCGCGCAGCGGAGGCAGATGGATCGGGACGACACTCAGCCGGTAGAACAGGTCCTCCCGGAATTTCCCCTCTCTGACAGCGTCCGCCAGGTCCTCATTGGTCGCGGCCAGGATCCGGACGTCGACCTTGATGGCCTTGGAGCTCCCGATCCGGTTGATCTCCCTTTCCTGGATGGCGCGGAGGAGCTTGGCCTGGATGTTCACCCCGATGTTGCTGATCTCATCGAAGAAGATAGTCCCGTCATCGGCCACTTCGAACCGGCCGTGCTTGGTCTCGTAGGCGCCGGTGAAAGATCCTTTGACGTGACCGAAGAGTTCGCTCTCGAAAAGGGTTTCCACGAGGGCGCCGCAATCGACGACGACGAAGGACGCGTTCCGCCGCAGGCTGTGGCGGTGGATCTCCCGGGCGATGATCTCCTTGCCGGTGCCGCTTTCGCCGGTGATGAGGATGGTGCTCTCGGTCGGGCTGACCCGCCGGACGACGTCCAGGACCCGGGCGATCGCCCGGCTTTTTCCCACCACCAGCTCGAACTCGGTCTTGGCTTCCAGCTCCCGGCGGAGGGACATGTTTTCAAAGAGAAGCCGCCGGCTTTCCAGCGCTTTCCGGGTGACGACGCGGACCTCTTCCGGAGTGAACGGCTTGGTCATGTAATCGAAAGCGCCGCGCTTCATCGCCTCGACGGCGGATTCGATCGAAGCGTAGCCGGTGATGATGATGACCGGAGTTTCCGGGCCGGCTTTCTTGATCCGGCTGAGGACGTCCAGTCCGGTCGTCCCGGGAAGCTTAAGGTCGACGAAGACGACCTGGAAGGCCTCGGCGCCGAACAGGCTCAACCCTTCCGGGCCCGAAACAGCGGTTCGGATACGGTAGCCTTCCTTGCGCAGGACCAGGCTCATGGAATCGCGGATCGACTCCTCGTCGTCAATGACCAGGATATGGGCGGGATCACTCACCGGACATAGTCCTCTTGACCGGCAGGATGACGGTGAAGGTGGAGCCCTTCCCGACCTCGCTCCGGACCTCGATCGAACCTTGGTGCTTTTGGACGATGCCGTAGCTGATGGCCAGCCCCAGTCCCGTTCCCTTCCCGACTTCCTTGGTGCTGAAGAACGGCTCGAAAAGTCGCCTCATATCCTCTGCTTTGATGCCGTGGCCGGTGTCGATGAACTCGACCTTGATACAGGCGGTCTGATCATCTAGGAACGTCCTGATCGTCAGAAGGCCGTTCCCTGCCATGGCCTCGGCGGCGTTGGCGATGATATTCGTGAAGACCTGCTGGAGCTGGGAGCTGTCAGCCACGATGCGCGGAAGTTCGGAGAGTTCCTTCCGGACCTGGATGTTCTGGAAGAGGGCCTGGGACTCGAAGATGGCCATGGCCCGGACGACGGCGTCGTTGATGTCCGTCAGGATCATTTCCGGCTCTTTAGGCCGGGAGAACTCAAGGAGTCCCTTGACGATGTCCTTGCAGCGGATCGTCTCCTTGACGATCTTTTTGAGGTTCTCGTACTGGCTGGAGTCCTTATCGGCGTCCTCCAGAAGGAGATGAGTATAGATGAGCACTCCGCCCAGGGGATTGTTGATCTCGTGGGCGATTCCCGCGGCCAACTTCCCGAGGGAGGCCAGTTTCTCAGACTGGATGAGCTGGGCCTGCATCTCCACGAGCTCCCTGGTCCTCTCCTCGACTTTTTTCTCGAGGGTCGTCCCCCAGTCGACCAGCTCCTTGTTGGCGGCCTTGAGCTTCTCGGTCATCTGGTTGAAGGCGGAGGCCAGTTCTCCGATCTCGTCCTGGGACTGGATCTCGACCTTGTGATTCAGGTCCCCGTCGGCGATCTGATGGGTGGCGGTGACCATGCGCTGGAGCGGTTTGATGATCCTGGTGGTGGAAAAGTAGAGGATGATCAAGAGAAAGAGGACGCATAGAGACGCCAGAAGGGTAAACGTCAGCATGACTCGATTGGCGGTGTCGATATAGGGTTTCTCCAGCGTTCCCACATAGAGGATGCCGATGATCTGGTCTTCGGCATCCCGGATCGGCTCATAGGCGGTAATGTACCAGTCTCTGACAACGAAGGCTCGGTCGTTCCAAGCCCGGCCTTCATCGAGCACAGCGGTCTTCACCTCGGCCGACAGGCGCGTCCCGACGGCCCGTTGGCCCTGCTCGTTGGTGACGTTGGTCGAGATCCGCAAGTCTCCCTGGAAGATCGTGGCCGTCCCCGTTTCCCGCCCCTTGTATTTCTCGCCCTTGAAAACGGTCTCTTTGACCCTGTCTACGATCTCGTAGTTCCGGTTGAGAAGGATGCCGCCGTAGAGAATGCCCAGGACATTCTGCCTCTCGTCGGTAAGGGGAGCGGCGGCCTTGAGCATCAGGCCGTTTGTTTCCTCACTCTCAAGTCTGGGGGCCGCTTTGGGCGTGGGGATGAATTCCATGTAGGCCTGATCGGCCAGGTCTTCTCCTTCCTTGAGCAACTCGCTTCGGGGAATGATCTCGGGATAGGCGACGACTTTTTGCTGGAGGGCCTGCCGGACGAGCTCATCTTGCGATTGGTCGTCGCCGATGATCTCTGGGTTACGGGTTCTGATGTATACCCGGCCTTGCTGGTCGGTGAGGGTTAAGATATCGAGACCATACATGACTCTCACCCGGTCGAGACGGCGGAGAAGGAGGTCCCGTTCGCTCTTGACAACCGCCTCCTGGAGGCTCTCCCGGGCCGCCGTCAAGCTGACCAGGTCTTTGATGTCATTGAGCCTCTCGTCGAAGACGATCCAGGCTGAAGCCAGGTCGTAGTTGACCTTTTTTTGAGCTTGGCTGATGAGGGTATTCTTAATGAGCCTTTGGCCGAGACTCAGCGAGATAAGGCCGCCGATCACGATGACGATCAAAAAGCTGAGGAT
>DATKXS010000165.1:0-2523 GCA_035528895.1 Candidatus Desulfaltia sp. | reverse complement strand
GCTGGAACGTGACCTCCTGTTTCGTCAACGTTTTTGCCGGGTCGACTTCCTGCAAGGGGGCGGGATTGGGCGAGCTGTTGTACGAGAATACCAGGGAATAGTTGGACCTGTGGAAGGTGATCCAGGGCTTACCGGCGCGCGTCTCCTTGTCCAGATGCCAAAGCTCGGTGAAATAGGAGAGTTTTTGCGGATCACGGGGCGCAGCAGAAAGCCCACCCGCAAAAACAGCCGCCAGCACGATGAGGGCGAGCGAATGTTTGATCGAAACCTTTCTTACTTCTGACAATCGGAACCTGCCTTTCACCCCTGAGGCGGGCCTAGGGGGGGGACGGGAAGCTTCTCTTCCCTTGCTAACTACGTTTATAGGGTCTCATCAGGCAAAAAGTCAAGCGCTTAATTCGGCTTTAAGAACGCCCGGAGGGATGACGATGTGCGATTTCCTTTTAAGCACCTTTAGTCAGAATTAGGGGGGGTCGCAATTTTTGTGACATGGTTGTATGACACGGCGGGGTGGCCCGTCTCACTGAAGATGTTGCGTCCTTGAAATCGATCCTGGGCCGGTGATATCCTCAGTTCGCGACGGAAGGTTCCAGCTCCACGCCTTATGGCCGGCGGATGAGCACGGCACGAAAAAGGATTTTCCTGTCCGTCAAAATGGTTCATCGGAGAAGAGGAGCGTCTATTTGAACATGAAACCAAAAGACCTGAAGCGAAGGGATTTTTTTAGATATTCGGCCTTTGGGCTCACAGGGGCGTCCCTGACGGGAATGGGTTCCTCCTGCGACGCGGCGGAACGCCGTTCGAAAGGCGCCGGCAAGAGCAGCTCGCTGGCCCAGAAAGTGCAGGAAACGCCCCTCATCGACACGCATGAACATCTGATGAACGAGTCGGAGAGGGTCCGAGCCGGAGAAAAGATATCGGACAATGCCAACGATTGGACCTTCCTTTTGAGCCATTATTTCGACTCGGATCTCGTCGTCGCCGGAATGAGCCAGGCCGATCATGATCGTTTCTTTTCGACCGATCTGAGTCCCCTCGAAAAATGGAAGCTGTTCGAGCCGTTCTGGCCTTTTGTGAAATATACCGGGTACGGACTCAATGTGCGTCACACGCTCAGGGATGTCTACGGGATCGATGATCTGACCGGGGAAACCGTCAAGAAGCTGCAGGCGGCTTATCATGAGGTCATCAAGCCGGGCTTTTACCGGCATCTCCTCCGGGATATCGGGAACATCGAATCCTGCCAGGTCAATCTCTGGCCGTTCCTGGAATCGGAGCAGCCCGATCTACTCATGAGCGATCTGCACATCAGCGGGATGATCGAAGAGAACTGGGATCCCGAGTTCGCCCGGGTGGCGGGGGTGACGGTGAAAGCCTTGGAGGACTGGCACCGCGTGATCGACTATTGGATCTCGACCTATGGGAAAAAGGCCGTGGCCGTGAAATCGACGATGGCCTATCACCGGGATCTGGACTGTGTCCCGACCCCGGCCGAAGCGGCCGAAAAGGCATTCCAGAAAAAGCTCCAAAAGGAACCCATGACCCCCGCGGAGCAAAAGGTCCTGGAGGACCATCTTTTCTGGTACGCCGTTGGCCGGGCGACCGAAATGGGCCTTCCCGTCAAGCTCCACACGGGCTATTACGTGGGCCACGGCCAAATGCCTCTTCGAAGAGTCCGGGGAAATCCGGCCGCCATTTGTGAACTGTGCCGCCATTCCCCGGAGACCCGGTTCGTGCTCTTCCACATCGGCTATCCCTATTATGAGGAGATGCTGGCCATCGCCAAGCATTATCCCAATGCCTACCTGGACATGTGCTGGTCGTGGATCATCAATCCCCTGGCCGCCAAGGATTTTCTGAAGAAGTTCCTGGTTACGGCGCCGGCCAATAAGATCTTCACCTTCGGAGGAGATTACATCCCCGTGGAGCTCGTCCCGGGGCATGCGGCGATCGCACGGCAGGGGATCACCCAAGCTCTGTCGGAGTTGGTGGACGAAAGATGGCTGAGTCTGGATGAGGCCATGCCGCTCGCCGATCTGATCATGCACCAGAATGCCAGGAAACTTTATAAGCTCTAAAGGCCCTGGCCTTCTCCCTCCTGTCAGACGGCACCGGATCCGGGGAGCAGATCAGCGCAAGCCAAACGACGGTTGCGGAGGGGGTGTCTAGGAAAGCCGATGGCCTTCATTGACGGGCCCCCGTGGCAATGCCAGTATTGTCCGATGTCGGAATAGAGAAACGATTTGAAGGGCAAGTCTGAAGAGGGGCAAGGGGATCAAAATGTTTTGGTCCACGTCGCCGTAGCTCCCCCGATAACGCCCAGCGCAGACCTCATTATGAGGGTGGCCGCCCTCATCGGCAAAGAGATCGTTGACACGCGCCTCCTGCTCGCCGGAGAGATTCCCAGAATCATCGCCTCCTACCCCAACACCGACACGGCGGGCTCGATAGCTCAGGGCCTGAGGGACGCGGGACTTGGGGCCTTCATCTGCCGGGATTCCGAACTTCGAAACCGCCCGCTCA
>DATKXS010000164.1:0-3877 GCA_035528895.1 Candidatus Desulfaltia sp. | reverse complement strand
TACCGCCGGAAAAAAAGGGACTTCTGGAGCCTGCTCTTCATCGGGCTTCCCTTCCTTCTCAACTACGCGCTCTTCACCCACCGCCAGGGCGCCTCCCCGCAGGGCCGGGTGTTGACTCCCCTCTCCTGGATCCTGATCATCGCCGTCGGGTATTTCCTGGTCCACAACCGCCGGAGGATTTTCTCTTTCTTCTTCGGCGCGGCCGCCGCCGCCGGCTTCATCATCGCCGGGATCCTGCTCGCCCATCCCTCTTTTCTCTCCCAGCCGACCACCCATGAATTCACCTCCCGGCCGGGCGAGTTTTTTGCCTATCTCGGCAACCTGCATGTCTTCATTCCGCCCTATCTGCCCTCGTTCATCAAGGTCGATAACAGCCGTTATCTCCCCAATTACCTCTGGCTGGCCGCGATCATCGTTTTTTTCCTGGCCTATGTTTTCTCCAGGAAAAAACGGCCGCCCGGCCGGGCCGTCCCTTCTCTTTTCGTCTCAGTTGCGCTCGCCGCCGGCTTTTTCCTCTGGGTGCTTTTCCCCCGCAGCCCGCGCTATCCCGTCAAGACCATCGAGTACTCACCCCAGAGCGCGCTCGGATTTTACACTTTTCCGATGGGAAGAGGGGTCATTGCCAAAGAAAGCGGCGACTTCTATCTCCACCTCGAGAAACCTTACAGGCTTCTGTTCGCCTCCCGGAGAAAACTGGAGGCGGTCAAGCTCCGCTTCGGGTCCAAGGCGGGGGAATATGACCTGGAGATGCGGCAATTCGACCTTCCGCTCTGGAAAGGGAGTGCGGCTTTCGAGGTCCGGGAGATCGTCTTCCGGCCGGCCGCGGCCTACGAGCTCAGAAATCTCAAACTCTACGAGATCGACCTCCGCCTCGTCCACCGCTCGGCCGAATCGATGCTCCTCGACCCCTTCCTTTTCCAGGTCCTCCCGTGGCGAGACTGAAGCGCGGATAGGCGTCGAGGTCGAGCGAGAGAGGCGGCTTTTTCCTCCCCTTCATTTTCTCAGCGGCCAGGGCCGCTACCATGGCGGCGTTGTCGGTGCAGAGCTGCGGCGACGGGATGAAGGCGCCCAGTCCGGACGCCCGGGCCAGCTCTCCGAAATCCGCCCGCAGCCTTTTATTGCGGGCTACCCCCCCGCAGAGGATGAGGGAAGCGGGCCGGAACTTTTCGATCGCCCTGGCGACATTCTCCAGGAGAGCCCGGACGACGGCAGCCTCGAAGCTCGCCAGGAAGTCGGGAAGAAGGGCATGGCAACCCGACATCTTCGTCTCGCCGATCCATCTCAGGGCGGCCGTCTTCAGGCCGCTGAAACTGAAGTCCAGGCTCCGGTCCTTCATCCGCGGCAGGGCAAAGGCGAACCTCTCCGGATCCCCGCCGGCCGACAGCTGTTCGATCACCGGGCCCCCCGGGTAGCCCAGGTCGAGGAACTTGGCGATCTTGTCCAGCGCCTCACCGGCCGCGTCATCCCTGGTCCTGCCGAGGAGCCTGAAGTGAAGTCTCTTTTCCAGATGGAACAGCGACGTATGACCGCCGGAAACGAGGAGAGCGAGGGCGGGGAAGGGGATCTCGGGGCTTTCCATGAAGGCGGACTCCATATGGGCTTCGAGATGGTCGATGCCCAGGAGGGGCTTCCGATGGTAGTAGGCCAGACCCTTGGCGAAGGAGAGGCCGACGAGGAGGGACCCGATGAGGCCGGGCCCTTGGGTGACGGCAAAGACGTCGATGTCCGCGGTCGTCAGAGAGGCCCGTCTCAGGCTCTCGGCCACGATATAGCCGATCGACCGGAGATGCTGGCGTGAGGCCAGCTCGGGGACGACTCCGCCGTAGGGCGCGTGAACTTCGTCCTGGGAGAGGACGACGCTGCTTAAGACCCGGCGCTCGGCCGTGATGACGGCCGCGGCCGTCTCATCGCAGGACGTCTCGATCGCCAGAATATTCATGTTTTATCTTTCCATGCTTTTAGGCTCTTGCCGTAGGGCGGACGGGCGATCCCCTTTTCGCTGATGATAGCGGTGACGAGTCTCGCCGGGACGACATCGAAGGCCGGGTTGCGGACCGGGATGTGCGGGAGCGTGATAGCGCAGCCTCCCGCCCGGCGCACTTCATCACCCGGCCGCTCCTCGATCGGGATCTCGGCGCCGGTGCGCAGGCCAAAATCGAAGGTGTTGAGCGGCGCCGCTACGTAGAAAGGAATGCCATGATGCTTGGCCAGAATCGCCAGGGAATACGTCCCGATCTTGTTGGCGGCGTCGCCGTTCCGGGCGATCCGGTCGGCCCCGGTGATGACGCGGCGGATCTCGCCCCCCTTCATCAGCCAGCCAGCCATGTTATCGGTGATCAGGGTGATCGGAATCCCGAGCCTATCAAGCTCCCAGGCGGTCAGGCGGGCTCCCTGGAGGCACGGCCGGGTCTCATCCACAAAGACATGGATCTTCTTGCCCTCTTCGAAGGCCGCCCGGATGACCCCGATCGCCGTCCCGTAGCCGGCCGTGGCCAGGCCCCCGGCGTTGCAGTGGGTCAGGACGGAATCTCCGTCTTCGATCAGGTCCTTCCCGAAAGAGCCGATTTGCTTGTTGGTCTCCAGGTCTTCCGCTTCGATGGCCTGGGCCTCCCGGAGCAACCGCAACCCGAGCGCGCCGCAGGGAAGAAGCTTGTTCTCCTGATGAACACGTTTCATCCTCTCCAGCGCCCAGAACAGGTTCCGGGCCGTCGGCCGCGTCCTGGAGAGCCTCTGGACGACCCGGTCGAACTCCCGCTCGAGGTCCTCGGTCGGCACCGCGTTCATAACGCCCAACGCGACTCCATAGGCGGCCGCAATCCCGATGGCCGGGGCGCCGCGGATGACCATCGTTTCGATGGCCCGGGAGACTTCCTCCTCATCCCGACATTCGACGTAGCTTTCCTCGAGCGGCAGCTTCCGCTGGTCGATCATGATCACTTTGCCGTCTTTCCAGGCGATCGTCGGCCGCATTGAATTCCTCACAATTCAAAGGATTTTGTGCTTTCTCATTTTAGCCAACCTGCGCGGACGGCCTGTCCGGCCGGAGCGCCAGGATGACCTTAATCATGGGGCAGATTGTATAAGAACTCGGTGAGAAGATAAAGAGCGGGCCGTCCAGTCGTCTTGACTTTTGGGCCCGGGTGAAGTACTTTTTATCTATCCAATCGATCATTATCGAGCCGTAGAGGATATCGCCCCAAAGGAGGCCAAGATGTTTTTGTTTGGACCGATCGGACCGACCGAGCTCCTGCTCATCCTGCTCATCATCGTCATTATCTTCGGCGCCCGCCGCCTGCCCGAACTCGGGAAAGGCCTTGGCGAAGGCATCCGGAACTTCAAAAAAGGGTTCAGCAGCAAGGAATCCGAAAACAACAAACCTGACTCTGAAAAGACCAGCCCTCCCGACAAAAAATAATGCGCCGGACGCTGGAAAAGCTCGCCCAGGAGCGCCGGGATAAAGAGCAAGAACTTTCGCACCGGCTCGCCGAAATAAAACAAAAGGGTCCGGCTGAAAGGACTCCCCAGAGCGTTTCCGCCCTGGAGAAGATCCTGTCCCGGCTCAAGGATACCCTCAAAAAGGAGCAGGAAAAGGCCGGGCTCAAGAAGCCGCTTCTGGCCCGACGGGCAAAACCCTCTGTCGAGGAGGCCACCGGCTCCCCCTTCCACGAACAGGTCTTCCTCCTGCTCAGGGAACATCAGAACCTGCTCCTCCAAAACCTTGAACTGACCGGCGAGCTTTACGCCGGTCTGACGGATCTCATCGGCCTTCAGGGCGCCCTGACCGACGCCAAAGACAAGGAATGGGACGCCCTGGGGAGCAACCACGTCGGCCTGATCTTCAAGAGCCTGGAATGGCGAGTCGACAAGCTCTCGGCGG